>JBEVNH010000042.1:0-8654 GCA_040508175.1 Pseudoxanthomonas sp. | reverse complement strand
ACCGTTGGTCCACCCCGCCGGGCGGCGGTTCAATCGTCGTCCTCGGCGGCCGCTTCGCGACCCTGCTGGCGGATCAGGGCTTCTTCGCGCGCGTCGTTGATGGCGTGGCGCACGCTGTCCAGGTCCACGGTGCTGGCGTCCGGCGTGAACTTCCCGGTCAGCGCCGTGTCCGGCAAGAGGTCGCCGGCCTGGAACAGCATCCACATCTCCTCGCCGTACCAGGTCTCCAGCAGTTCCGGCGCCCAGCGGCCGAGATACGCGGTGAGGTTGTTGACGTCGCGCAACAGCATGGTGCGCGCGGCATTGTTGCCGCCTGCACTGACCACCTGCGGGAAATCGATCACCACCGGGCCATCGGGGCCGACCAGCACGTTGTAGGGCGACAGATCGCCATGGATCAACCCGCTGCACAGCATCAGCACGACCTGGCGCACCAGCACCTGGTGAAACTCCCGCGCCTGCGCCGGCTCCAGCTCCACCTCGCCCAGTCGCGGCGCGGAGAAGCCTTGCGCATCGGTGACCAGCTCCATCACCAGCACGCCGTGGTAGTAGCCGTAGGGTTCGGGCACGCGCACGCCAGCATCGCGCAGCTGGTAGAGCGCATCGACCTCGGTGTTCTTCCAGGCCACTTCCTGCTGCTTGCGGCCGTACTTGCTGGCCTTGCCGATGGCGCGGGCCTCGCGGCTTCCGCGCACTTTGCGTCCTTCCTGGTACTGCGTACGCTGCTGGAAACTGCGCTGGGCCATGTCCTTGTAGACCTTGGCGCAGCGCACGTCATCGCCGCTGCGCACCACGTAGACGGCCGCTTCCTTGCCGCTCTTGAGCGGTCGCATCACTTCATCAATGACGCCATCGTCGATCAGCGCCTGTAGGCCTTGGGGGGTTTTCACGAAATCTCTTGGAGTGTCTGGGACATCGCCGGCGCACGGCCGGCCCTGTGGGGGGGATTCTCGCATCCTGCCAGACAGCCTGCCACGCAACGCGGCCGTCCGGCGACCGCGGTCACAACTGTCGCCGGGCGGCCAGCGCGATACCGCGCACGCGCGTGATCGCCTGACGCACTTGCTTACAGCAAACCGTCACGTTTGACGGCCAGGTAACGCTCCACCAGCGCGCCGGGCAGCTGCTCGGCGGTCACATCCAGCACCATCACACGATGGCTGCGCAGCACCTCGTGCGCGGCGGCGCGCTGCTCAAGGTAACGCGCCACCGCCGCGCTGTGGATGGCGTCCTGCAGATCCCCGACCTCGGCCGACAGCGCCGTGTCCAGCGCCGCCTCGCGCAGGCTGGCCACGCACACCAGATGCCGCTTGCCCAGCAGGCGCACGGCCGCCAGCAGGTCCTCGATGTCTTCGTCGCGCACGTTGGTGGACAGCATCACCAGCGCGCGGCGGCGCTGGCGCAGGACGAACTCACTCGCCGCGGCCAGGTAATCGGTCGCCACCGGCTGCGGCTGCAGGTCGTAACTGGCACGCAACAGCGGGTCGATGCCGGCCGGGCCGCGCTGGGGCGGGACCCAGCGATGCTCCCCCCCCGTTGCGAACAGGCCCACCGCATCGCCCTGGCGCAGCGCCAGATAGGACACCACCAGCGACGCGTTGAGGACGTGGTCAAAATGCCCCAGCGTGCCCTCGCGTGCCAGCATGCGACGGCCGGTGTCGAGCATCATCACCAGTTGCTGGTTCTTCTCGTCCTGGTATTCGCGCGAAATCAGTTTGCGCGCACGGGCGGTGGCCTTCCAGTCAATCTGGCGCAGGCTGTCGCCCACGCGGTATTCGCGCATCTGGTTGAAGTCAGTGCCTTCGCCGCGACGACGCTTGAGGTGCGCGCCCATCAGCCGCGAGGCCTGCTCGGCGCTCAACAGCGCGAAGCGCGCCAGCGGCGCGAAATCCGGATACACGCGCACCTTCTGCGGCATGCCGAGGACGCGCGATTGCCACCACAGGCGCCAGGGCGATCGCAGACGCAACTGCACGCCCGAGAACACCGCGTCGCCGCGTGCCGTGGGCGTGATGCGATAGGTCAGCGTCAGCGCTTCGTCGCGCCTGAGCAGCACGCGTTGCGGCAAGTCCCGCATCTCCCAGCCGCCAGGGTGCAGGTCATGGACGTGCGCCTGCTGGCGCTTGAGCTGCGGTTGCAGGGTCAGCAGCACCGGTCGTTCGACATTGAGCGCCAGCGCATCGGGAACCCGACGCGACACCTGCGGCGACGGCTGCCGAGACAGCCGCACGCCGTCGACCAGCAGCAGCAATCCCAGCACGCCACCGAACAGCTGCCAGCTCCATAGCGGCACCGGCAGCACGAACAGCGACAGGCCCAGCAGCGACCAGGCCGCCAACAGCGCCAGCAGCAGCGGCGCTGGCCTCATCGCGCAACGGCTCCGTGACACGCGCGGGCGCCTGCGGTGAGCAGCGACGCACTCACTTACGCGGCGCCTCCACCTTGGCCAGCAGCGCGCTCAGCACATCGTCCGGCGACTGGCCTTCGATCTGCAGCTCGGGGGCCAACGCAATGCGGTGGCGCAGGGCAGGCCGGGCGATTTCACGCACGTCATCGGGGGTGACGAAACCACGCCCCGCCAGCACCGCCTGCGCGCGCGCCGCACGCACCAGCGCGATGCTGCCGCGCGGGCCAGCGCCCAGTGCGATGCCCGGCCAGTTGCGCGTGGCCGCCACGATGCGCACGGCGTAGTCGATCACCTGCGTATCCACCGCCACCTGTGCGGTCGCCCGCTGCAGCACCTGCACGTCCTCGGCGGTGGCCACGCGCCGCACCTGGCTCAGGTCGAAATCGCTGCTGATGCGCCCGGTGGTGATGGCATCGACCATGCGCTTTTCGTCTTCCAGCTGCGGATAGCCGATCAGGATCTTCAGCAGGAAACGATCCAGCTGCGCTTCGGGCAGCGGATAGGTACCTTCCTGCTCCACCGGGTTCTGCGTGGCCAGGGTCATGAACGGCGGCGGCAACGAGAACGGCTTGCCTTCGATTGTGACCTGGCCTTCCTGCATCACTTCCAGCAGGGCCGACTGGGTCTTGGCCGGCGCGCGGTTGATCTCGTCGGCCAGCAGCAGATGGGTGAACACCGGTCCGCGGCGGATCTTGAAGCTTTCGGTCTTGGGGTCGTACACCGCATGGCCGCTGATGTCGCTGGGCATCAGGTCGGGGGTGAACTGCACACGCGCGTAGGTCAGCTCCATCGCCTGCGCCAAGGCGCGTACCAGCAGCGTCTTGCCCAGGCCGGGTACGCCTTCGATCAGGACGTGGCCGCCGGCCAGCAACGCGATGAGGATCTGGTCGAGCACCTCGTGCTGGCCAATGAAGGCCTTGGAGACTTCCTCACGCAGCGCAGCCACGCGCGCGGTCACGGCGTCGTCGGTGGCGGGCACCTGGGGAAGCGGCGGGATGTCGGTCATAGTCGGTTCCTCATGTGGACCAGAAGAGAGATGCGGTCGCGGAAAGCGGCATCGGCATTGCCGGCCGGGGTCTGCAAGGCCTGGGTAATGCGGGCTGCGTCCAGGCCGAAGCGCTGCGCCAGCAGCTCGGCCTGCGCCTCCCCCGAAAGCGAGGCGGCCAGCGGATCGCGGCGGCGCAAGCGCAGCAGGAAGGCCTGGCGCATGGCGGCATACAGCAGCGGCCCCTTGCCATAGCGATACAGATGCTCGCCGCTGGCACGCACGTGTTCGAGCAGCGAGCGGCGATCGGCCGGCGGCGACGGCAACAGCGGGCCGAAGCGCTGCATGCGCGCCCACAGCCAGGCCAGCACGGCGAGCAGCAGCGGCAGCCATACCGGCCAGCCGTTGACCAGCAGCGTGCGCAGCAGCGAAGGCGCCTTGGCGCCATAGATCAGCTGCACCGTGCCCTGCCCATAGTTGGGGGACAGGATGCGCAAGGCCATGCGCTGGTGCGGCACATCGCGCATGCCGCCGGTCCGGCGCGCCGGGCCCAGGCCGAGGAAGTTGCCGTCGCGGTTGCCGTCGTTGGTCAGGAAATCCATGTCCGACAGCACGTCGACATGGCCTTCGCCGTAGCCCAGGCGCGCGTAGGCGTAACCGGCCTGCAGATCGCCCCAGGCCAGTTCGGGTTCGACCTCATCAAAGGTGAAGCGGCGGCCGGAACAGAATTCGGTATGCGGGTCCTGGCCTTTGATCGTCAGTGACAGGCATTCGCTGCCGCGCTCCAGGACCTTGACATCGAGGTCTTCCAGCAGCGGCACCTCAACGTCGCGTTCCCACGCTTCCACCGGCGGCGTGCGCACGATGAGATGGCCGCCCTCCCAGACCCAGTCCAGCACGCGCTCGCGTTCGATCGGGCCGATCGCACGCGGGTCGCCCAGCAGCAACAGCGTGTCGCGCGGCGCCAGCGGCTGCTTGGTCAAGTCGGCGCGCATACGCGATTCGGCCGGCACGCCGGCCGCACGCAGCGTCTGCCGCAATGCATACAGCGGGTTGTAGCCGGCTTCGCCGCGCGGTGGCAGATCAATGGTGTGGTCCATCCGCTCGAAGTTGCCGAGGAACCAGCCGCTGCCCAGCACCACCACCAGCAGGACGGCCAGGAACAGCAACCCGCCCTTGGCGCCGCGCACACTGCTGGAGCCGCTGCGTGCACGGCTCATGCGCGCCACCCGAAGCGTTGCTGCAGCCGGTCCACCAAGGCTTCGAACGCGGTATCGCCCGGCAGGGTCTGCGCGTAGGCGGCGTACTGCCAGACGCGCACGGCTTCGGCGAAGCTGGCGCGGTCTTCCGCCTCCGGCATGCGCCGCGCAGCGCGCAGGCATTCGGCCTCGGTGGCCCCCGGCACCAGCGTCACCCCGGCACGTTGCACCATGGCCTCGACGCTGGCGCGGTACAGCAACGCCAATGCGTCACGTGCCCGGCCCTTGGCCCACAGCGCACGTGCCTGCGTGGCCACGTCCGGCGGCAACGGCAGGGCCGGCTCCACGACCTGGCTGCGCTGCGGCGCGGCCTCGACATGCTCCCGGCGCAGGCCGCGCATCCATTTCAGCCAGCGTGGCGAGGTCCACAGCAGCAGGCCGACCAGCACCGCCACCAGCATCCACAGGCCCCACTCACCGAGGAAGGCAATCACGCTGCCGAAGGCCGCCAGCCACTGCAACGGCGGTGTGTTCGGGCGCGCGTTGTCTTCCTGCGGATTGCGCGCCTCCCAGCGTTTGACCGTGCGCTTGCTGCCCAGCAACGGGTCTTCATAGGCCTTGGAGGCGGCGCGCTCGAAGGCGGCATCGTCGATGGCCTTGTCATCCTCGCCGAACACGTCCTGCAGCGAGGCGCCATCGCCCGACGAACGTGTCGCGCTGCGGTCCTGCTGCTCGGCTACCGGCGCCTGGTCACGTGCCTGCGCCTGCGTCGGCCCATGCGCACCGAACAACAACGCGCACAGCAACAGCGCCGACAGGCTGCTGGCGGTGAGCCGCTGGCGCATGCGACGGAAGATGATCTCGACGTCCCAGGCTTCGATCTGCGTGCGCCGGTTGAGGTACAGGCCAAAGCCGGCACCGACGTAGAACGGCTCCACCAGCGTCTCGGCCAGCCACATGAAGCCGGTCAGCGTCAGCCAGGCCCACCACGGCGGGTCTTCAGTGACCATCGCCCAGGCAGCGCGGCCGGCCTCGGGCAATTCATCGACTGGCACGAACATGAAGATCAGCGCGATGCAGGCCAGCATCAGCGACTGCGCGAACAGGATGCAGACCGAGGTCAGCAGGCCCGCATGTAGATACACGGGCTGGCCGAGCACGCGGCGCCGCTGGCGCTGCCGCGCACCACCGATGCCCGCGCCTTCCAGCAGATCCACCGGCATCAGCAGCGAGCGTGCCGGCCCCAGCCGCCGCCAGGTCAGATAACCCAGCATCGGCCGCCAGCCCCAGCGCAGCTGCGCAGCCAAGGTCTGCCGCGTGCTCGGCACCTGGCCGAAGGTCGCGCGCGAGATCACGAACAGCGGGATGCGGTCGAACAGTGGCTTAATCCACCACAGCAGCCACATCGCCAGCCACGGCACGTCCAGCCAGGTGGTCAGCGCGCCGATCAACGCGAATACCGGCAGGCTGGCCAGCAGCCACGGCTTCCAGATCGCACCGGCATTGCGGCGTACCAGCGCGGTGCCGAGCTCCTCGGCCTCCCACGCGGTGCGCGCTCGAAGGCGCACAGTGAGCTGGTCCAGCCTCATTCGGAACGCCCCAGATGCCGGCCGCCGCGCCACAGCCAGACGAACACCAGCAGCCACAGCACACCGGCCACGCTGTATTTGATCGAGGCGGGAATGGAGTTGATCGAGGACCAGAAGGCCTCGATGAAGGCCGCCACCAGCAGCATGAAGGTCACGCCCAGCGCCAGCTTGGCGCCCTTGGTGCCGGCATGCACCAGCCCGTCACGGCGGCTGCGCCGGCCCGGCGCCAGCCAGCCCAGCCCGAGCTGCAGCCCGGCGCCACCGGCAATGACGATCGCGGTCAGCTCGAAGGAACCATGCCCGCAGACGAAGCGCCACAGCGTGTCGCTGTAGCCGACCTGCTGCAGGTGGCCGAACACCGCACCGATGGTGAGCCCGTTGAACACCAGCACCAACATCGAGCCGACGCCGAACAGCAGGCCACTGGCAAAGGTGCGCAGGCCGATGCTGATGTTGTTCATGATGTAGTAGCCGAACATCTGCCAGTCGCCGCCGCTCTCGCGGCCGATGCGATTGTGCGCGCTGGCCGGGTCGTACATGGATTCCAGCTGGGCGATCTGCTTCGGATCCATCAGCCCGTGGATCAGCTCAGGCCGCAGCTGCAGGGCGATGAACACGGCGATCAAGGGCAGCACGAACAGCACCGCGGCCACCCACATGCACAGCGCCTCGCTGCGCACCAGCCGCGGGAAATCGGCCAGGATGAATTCCAGCGCCACCCGCCAGCGCGGCGCGCGCGTGCGATACAGCAGCCCGTGGCCGCGCTGCATCAGGTCCTGCAGGCGGTTGGTCACCACCGGGCTGTAGCCACGCCGCTGTGCCAGCGCCAGCTGCTGGCATAGCCGCCGATACGCCTGTGGCACCTGGTCATCGCCGAGCACGCCGGCATTGGCCGTAGCGCGCACCTTGCGCGCGTTGGTGCGGGTCTGCAGCCAGTGCTCGAAGGCGTTCCATTCCGGCTGGTGGCGGGCGACGAACTGCTCCTGCTTCATGTGCGCCCCAGCAGCCAGTTGGCGATGCCATACAGGCGCAGGACGCCGGCCTGGCCACGCGCCCTGGTCAGCGGTTCGGCGATGTCGGCCAGTTCCTGCTGGCGCTCGGGCGTCAGCCGCGGCGCGCGTTCACCAAACGCCACGATGGCCGCGTGTTCGTCCGGGCGCAGCGGCAGCGGCGGTGCCAGCACCGCATTGACCGGGGCTGGTGCATGCGCGGGTTCGCGCTGTGCGTGGACCACCAGCGTGCCGGCCGCCAGATCCCCCAGGCGCCGGCCGTGGACATCGGCCAGGCAGCTCACCAGCCCCAGCGCATAGCCGAATGGCAGCATGTCCACTGTGCGCAGCAGGTTGCGGGCGATGGCCGCCATCCAGCCGACCGGGCCGCCATCGGCGGCCACCACCTGCAGGCCAAGCACGCGCTTGCCCACGGTGCGGCCATCCCACAACGCTTCCAGCAGGATGGGATAGCCCCAGTACACCAGGAACAGCACGATCAGCCGCAGGCCCATGCCAATCCCGGGAATGGTCGCCAGCAACATGCCCGACAGCGACAGCGCGGCCAGGCGCACGGCCAGATCGATGCACCAGGCCACCGCACGCGGCACCGGTCCGGCTGCGGGCAGCTGCAGGGCCACGCCTTCGGGCGTGAGCACGTCGCGGGTGGTGTCCAGCATCAGCGCGTCTGGCTGGGCGTGGGAGTACGGGCGATCAATGCGGCCTCCTGGCCGGCGCTGCGGGCTGTGGCATGCGCGGTTCCTGTCCTGTGCCTACTGCAGGCACCCATCGCGCCCGCCTATCCGGTGCTGAACTTTAACGGTCCGCGCCTGGACTGCCCAGCGCCGCCGGACAATCGTGGGCTGTTCCATCCTGTCGAAACCTGTCCTGCCAAGGCCGCGGCGGATACCGGCCGTGAGGCCGGGCGCACGCAGGGCATGCCGACGGGCCTGCCCTGCGTGCAGCTTGCACGCCTCAGGCAGCCTTCGAATCGCGATCGCCACGGGAGAACAGCTTGCGCGCCAGTCCGCCAAATGCCACCAGCGCGATCAGGCCCAGCTTCCAGCCTTTCACTAGCAGCAGGCCGAGCTTGGCCAACAGGCCGGTCTTGGCCGCCAGGCCACCGCCGATCAGCGCGGCGACCCCGTAAGCGGCCACCTTGTCGGTGGACGGGTTGTGGTCGGCATAGCGCGCGCCGCTGTCGAACTCGGTCATCGGCAGCAACTGCTGCATGCCGGCCTGCACCTGCTTGAGTTCGCCCATGCCGGCCACCGCGTTGAGGCTGAGATAGCCATGACGGCCCAGCACGCGGATGTCGTAGTTCAGCGTGTGCTGCTTGGCACCCTGAAAGTTCAGCTCCTTGGCCCAATACAGCTTCTTGCTGCCCGCCTCGTAACGCGGCGGTACGGCCCAACCGACCAGGTCCACGCTGCCGTAGCCGGCCTTCTCGCGTTCGGCGTTCGCCTCGCGCGTGCCTGCCTGCAT
>JBEVNH010000105.1:0-17545 GCA_040508175.1 Pseudoxanthomonas sp. | reverse complement strand
GCGCGCATGCGGGCCAGCAGCGACACCAGCAGGAAGGTCAACACCACCGCCCCCGCGTTGTGCAGTACCGCCACGCCCAATGGCAGGGCCAGCTTGACGTTGAGAATGCCCAGCGTGACCTGTCCAAGCAGGGCCGCCACCAGGGCCAGCGACCAACGGCGCATGCCCGGTGACTTGAGCAGCCGTAGCGACAGCCACAGCAGGTAGACGAACACCACCACCGCCATCATCCGGTGGACCATCTGGATGGCGATGCGCGAGGCGCCGTCGAGCACCCCACCTTCGTAATCCACGCCGATGCCACGCCACAGCATGAACCCCTCGCGGAAATCGTGCGGCGGCCACCACTGGCTCACGCAGCGTGGGAAGTTGTCGGCCGACCAGCTGCCGCCACCACAGGCCAGCGCCGCGTAATTGGCACTGACCCAGCCGCCCAGTGCGATCTGCACGATCAGCAGCGCCAAGCCCAGGCCCAGTAGCCACTTCAGGCGCTTGGCATCGGCCAGGCGGATCGGCAGCTGCGTGGCACGCCAGGCCATCCATACCAGCAGGATGAACAAGGCGATGCCGCCCAGCAGGTGGCCCATGACCACGATCGGCTTGAGCAGCCAGGTCACCGTCCACATGCCCAGCAGAGCCTGGAAGATGATCGTGGCCAGCGCCAGCGCCGACACCCGTGACAGGTCCTGGTTGGACCAGCGCAGCGCGGCCACCAGCAGCACGCCTTCGCCCAGCAAGGCCAGCACGCTGGCGGCCACGTGTTGGCCGGTCATGTACAGCGGGATGGCCGCGGCGACCAGCACCGAGGCGCCGATGATTTGCGCCATGCCGGCCTTGCGGCGGCGCGCGGCCAGCAACGCCAGGGTGAACACCTCGATGCTCAGCAGGCCTGCCAGGAAGCGGTGCACCTGTTCGCGCCAGGCCTTGTGCGTCTCCAACGGCCGGATCTTGCTGGCGACATGGTCCACCACCTCCGAAGGCGCCGCTGGCCAGGACACGCGGCCATAGCAGGTGGGCCAGTCCGGGCAGCTCAGGCCGGCATCGGACAGACGCACGAAGCCCCCGAAGACGATCGTGCTGGCCGTCATCAGCGCGGCGAACCAGGCGATGCGGTGGAAATGCCGAAACGGCAGGCGGAACGAGGAAGGCATGGGGAAGGTCAACTAAATCAAATGAGTTTCAATAACTTGGCCACATCGCTGCGCAAATCAGCGGGGTCGAAACCCGGCGCGAAGCGCATGATGACGAAGCCATTGGGATCGATGATGTAGACCGGCACGCCCGCCGGATCGTCCACCTGCGGCAAGGCCGCACGCAGCTTCGGGTCCGGCGCCAGCACGCGCAACCCGGCCGAATGCGACGCGCCGGCCGGGGGCGTGCCGATCCACAGGATGTGCACCTGGTCGGCATTGTGGCCGAACAACTGCCATACCGTGTCCAGGCTATTGCCGAGATCCACGCAATCGGCCTGGCAGCCGGGCAACGGCGCCAAGGCGATGCGCCAGGTCTTCTGCGGCTGCAGCCAGGCGTAGTCACCGCCCTCGGCCAGTTTTGGGGTGACAAGCCGCAGATCGACGGCCGGCTTGAGCAACTGACCGTGATTGCGCATGCCCGCCGGCTGCCAGCCAGAAAACCGCAGCAACCCGGCTCCGGCGGCGCTGCCGAAGAACAGGACGAACAAGGCGATCAGGATCCAGCGGCCGCGGACGCGGGCCGCGTCGACGGACGGCGGGGTCATCGACTTATTTTCGCACGCGCAGCCCGGCCGCGCCGGAACGTCAGCACCGCGGCAGTCACCAGCACCGCCAGGGCCAGGCCGAACCACTGCACGGCATAGCCCAGGTGGCGGGCCGGCGGCAACGTATTGGGCAGAACGTCGAGATCACGCGGATAACCCCAAGGCAGGCGCGGGTCCAGCCGCAGCACCCGCGGCGCCAGGTCCGGCGCATGCAATGCGCCGGCCAGCGCTTGCGGCTGCAGGCCCAGTGCCAGCCAGACGCCGCCCTGCCGCACCGGCGCCCGATGCCCTGCCAGCCCCGCCGCCGGGGGCGGCATCAGCAGGCCGGAGACGATGGTCTGGGCGGGTTTTGGAATCTGCGGCAGCCGGCGATCGGCAGGCAGCGGCTGCCAGCCCAGTTCAACTAACAGCGGTGAGGCATCGACCGGCTGGAAGACGCGATAGATACGCACTCCGGCGCGTCCCTGGTGCATCTGGTTGTCCAGCAGCAGTGCCGGGGCGTCGGTGAACTGCCCACGACCGGTCGACCAGTGCAGCCCATCCGGCGCGCCCGCGGCAGACAGCGGTAGTGCCTGCCTGCGGGCAAGAACCTGCGCGGTCTGCGCCAGCAGCACGTCCTTGTGGTGTGCCCGCTGCAACTGCCAGCGGCCCAGTGCGGCGAAGGCCACGGCCACCACGACCGCCAAGGTCCATCCCAGCCACAGCGGCATGTACCTCACGCGCAGCTTCGCTCCAGTGGTCATAATCGGCGGGTCATGTGGACGCGCAGGTGCATTGGCGTGAGAGGCGTGCGATGAACGATTCACTCAAGACCCTGCTGGTGATCGGCTTCCTGCTGCTGATCCTGTGGAACCTCGGCGCAGGCCTGTATTACCTGCTGGTCGACCGCGGCCAGAGCAAGCGTACCGTCAACGCGCTGACCTGGCGCATCGGCCTGTCGGTGGGCCTGATCCTGCTGGTGATCCTGGGCATCTGGAGCGGCGTGATCCGCCCCCATGGCGTGGGCGCCTAGGCGCCGCAACCTATTGCACTGTACAGGCGTCCCATCGCCTGCAGGCGGTGCGTGCCCCCGACAGACGGCCGCTGTATCAGAGCACGTACACGAACAGGAACAGTGCCAGCCACACCACGTCCACGAAATGCCAGTACCAGGCCGCTGCTTCGAACGCGAAATGCTGGTCCGCGGTGAAATGCCCGCGCAGCACGCGCAGCCACATGACGGCCAGCATGATCGTGCCCAGCAGCACGTGTGCGCCGTGGAAGCCGGTCAGCATGAAGAAGGTCGAGCCGTAGATGCCGGAGCCCAACGTCAGGTTGAGCGCGTGGTAGGCATGGATGTACTCCTCGGCCTGCAGGCACAGGAACACGACGCCCAGCACCACCGTCAAGCCGAGCCACACCAGGATCTGGCGGCGGTTGCCGGCCTTGAGCGCATGGTGCGCCACGGTCAGCGTCATGCCCGAGGTCAGCAGGATCAGCGTGTTGATCAGCGGCAGGCCCCAGGCCGGAATGGTCTGGAACGCGCCACCGATCTGTGCCGGGCCATTGGTCGGCCAGCCCGCACTGAAGCCATCCCACAGGATGGCATTGGTCATCACGCCATCGCCCTCGCCCCCAAGCCACGGCAGCGTGTAGGTCCGCGTGTAGAACAACGCGCCGAAGAATGCGGCGAAGAACATCACCTCCGAGAAGATGAACCACACCATCCCCATGCGGAAGGACACGTCCACCTGGCGGTTGTAATGCCCGGCGATGGATTCGCGGATGACATCGCCGAACCACATGAACAACGTCGCGGCCAGCATCAACAGGCCTGCGAAGAACATCCAGCGTCCCCAGCCGGCATCGTTGAGCCAGCTAGCCACGCCGATGACGGTGACGAACATCGCAATGGAACCCACGAACGGCCACTTGCTCTGCGCAGGCACGTAGTAGACGTTGCTGTCCGGCATCTGGGTCTGTGCCATGTGGCTCTCCGGTGGAACAGGTTTAAGGCGCGGCGCGCGGTGGCGATGCCGCCGGCGGAGCGCCCAGCTCCGCAGTCAACGCATCGTTCTTGAAGAAGGTGTAGGACAGCGTCACGGTGGACACGTCCTTGGGCAGGTTCGGATCGATGATGAAACGCACCGGCATGTCACGCGTTTCACCGGCATTCAAGGTCTGAGCGGTGAAACAGAAGCACTCGGTCTTGGTGAAATACTGCGAGGCCCGCGCCGGCGCCACCGAAGGCACGGCACTGCCGACGATCGCACGCGCGCCATCGTTGCGCGCGAAGTAATTGGCCTCGTACATCCGCCCAGGCACGACCTGCATGGTCAGCTGCTCGGGATGGAAGGCCCACGGCAGGCGCGAATTGACGCCACCATCGAACTCCACCGTCACCAGGCGTTCTTGCGGCGCGCCTGCGTTTCCCGAGGCAGCGCGCGCATCGCCTGGCCCCTGCTCAAGGCGCACGCCGAACACCTTCTCGCAGGCAATGCGATACAGCGGAACCAAAGAAAAGGTCAGCACGAACACGCCCACCGCCACGCCGATCAGCTTGGGCAAGCCAAACGTCCGCGATGGCGCAGGCGTCGTCATGTCGTCAGCACGCCCGACAGGATGAAGGCGACATAGATCCCGACCGCAATCAGTCCTACGACCAGCGCCGTGCGCGAGGCGCGGCGGCGACGTTCGATCAGGCCCGGCTCGTTGTGCGGCGTCGCGCTCATGGCCTGTCCTCAGTGCGCGATGTCGTCATGCGCCAGGTCGCCCGGCTTGATCACCGGCGGCGTGGTGAAGGTGTGCGCGGGCGCGGGCGAAGGCACGGTCCACTCCAGCCCCTTGGCCGCTTCCCAGGCGCGCGCCTCGGCCCGCTTGCCGCTGCGCAGGGACACGCCCAAGATTGCCGCCATCATGAAAGGCGTAACGAACATGCCGAACGCACCGATCGAGCTGATCAGGTTCCAATCGGCGAACACCACGTTGTAGTCCGGGATGCGGCGCGGCATGCCGGCCAGGCCGAGGAAGTGCTGCGGGAAGAACAGCAGGTTGACGAACACCATCGTCCACCAGAAATGTACTTTGCCCCAGAACTCGCTGTACATGCGGCCAGTCCACTTCGGCCACCAGTAGTAGGTCGCCGCGATGATGGAGAACAGCGCGCCGGTGACCAGTACGTAGTGGAAATGCGCCACGACGAAATAGGTGTCGTGGTACTGGAAGTCCGCCGGCACGATGGCCAACATCAGGCCCGAGAAGCCCCCGATGGTGAACAGGATGACGAAGGAAACGGCCCACAGCATCGGCGTCTCGAAGGATAGCGAGCCCTTCCACATCGTGCTGACCCAGTTGAACACCTTCACCCCGGTGGGGATGGCGATCAGCATCGTGGCGAACATGAAGTAGATCTCGCCGCCCAGCGGCATGCCCACCGCGAACATGTGGTGCGCCCACACGATGAACGACAGGAAGGCGATCGACGCGGTGGCGTACACCATGGCCTGGTAGCCGAACAGCGGCTTGCGGCTGAACGTCGGCAGGATCTCGCTGACCACGCCGAAGGCCGGCAGGATCATGATGTAGACCTCGGGGTGTCCGAAGAACCAGAAGATGTGCTGGAACATCACCGGGTCGCCACCGCCAGCGGCATTGAAGAAGCTGGTGCCGAAGAACTTGTCGGTCAGCAGCATGGTCACCGCGCCGGCCAGTACCGGCATCACCGCGATCAGCAGGAAGGCGGTGATCAGCCAGGTCCAGACGAAGATCGGCATCTTCAGCAGGTCGATGCCGGGCGCGCGCATGTTGAGGATGGTGGCGATGATGTTGATCGCACCCATGATCGAGCTGATGCCGGCCACGTGGATGGCGAACACGGTGAAGGCGACATTGGCACCGCCCTGAAGCGACAGCGGCGGATACAGCGTCCAGCCCCCGGCGGGCGCGCCGCCCGGCAGCACCAGCGTCAGCAGCAGCATCGAGAACGCCACCGGAAGCAGCCAGAACGACCAGTTGTTCATGCGCGGCAGCGCCATGTCTGGCGCGCCGATCTGTAGCGGAATCATCCAGTTGCCGAGGCCGACGAAGGCCGGCATGACGCCGCCGAAGATCATGACCAGCGCATGCACGGTGGTCATCTGGTTGAAGAATTCGGGCTTGACGAACTGCAGGCCCGGCGCCATCAGCTCGGCGCGGATGATCACGCTCATCCCCGCGCCGATGATGAACATGATGAAGCTGAAGATCAGGTACAGCGTTCCGATGTCTTTGTGGTTGGTCGAGAAGAACCAACGCTCAACAAAAGTCTGCTGGTGATGACCATGGTGGTCATCGTGATCGGCTGCGGAATGGGCCATGGACGAATCCTCGAAAGCAGCAAGCGTGGAAGCGGTCAGGCCTGCGCGTTGGGCGCGGGCGCGGCTTCGGCGGCGGGTTGTTCTGGGGCGGCGGCATTGCCTTCGGCAGGTGCAGCCTCCTGTGCGGGCTCGGCCTCGCTGGGCGCGGCGGCAGGCGCCGGCTTGCGTGAGGCCAGCCACTGCTGGAACTCGGCCTTTGGCACGGCGCGCACCACGATGGGCATGAAGCCGTGGTCCTTGCCGCACAGTTCGGCGCACTGACCGCGGTAGACGCCCGGCTGCTCGATGTTGGTCCAGGCCTCGTTGATCAGTCCGGGAATGGCGTCCTGCTTCCAGCCCAGCGCCGGCACCCACCAGGAGTGGATGACGTCGTCGGCGGTGATCACGAAGCGGATCTTGGTGTCCACCGGGAGCACCAGCTCGTTGTCCACGTCCAGCAGGTAATGCGGATTGGACGCGAGAGTGGGCCGCTGGCCGCTCTGGCGCATGCGGTCGGACTCGCGGTCCAGACGGCTGGTGAGCGAGACGTCCTCGCCCAGGTATTCGTACTTCCACATCCATTGGTAGCCAGTGACCTTGACGGTCATCTCCGACTCGCGGGTGTCGTACATGGCGATCAACTTGGCCGTGGCCGGCCAGGCCATCACTACCAGGATGATCACCGGCAGCACGGTCCAGACGATCTCGGCGGTGGTGTTGTGCGAGAAGTCTGCCGCGACGGCACCCTTGGACTTGCGGAACTTGAACATCGCATAGCCCATCGCGCCGAACACGATGAAACCAATCACCACGCAGACCCACAGCGCCACCATGTGCGCCTCGTAGGCCATACGCGCGGTGTGGGTGACCCCACGGCCCATGTTGAGCTGCCATTCCTTGGGATCGGCGGCCTGTGCCACGGCCAGCACCGGCAGACTTGTCGCCGCCATGGCCATCATCCAACGCTTGCCCCACCCCATCGCTCGCCGCATTTGCCTAGACCCTCAACGCGTCATCGGTCGCGGCCTGCTACGGCCGCCAAGAGATCCTTCAACTGCCCCGCCAGTGCCTGGCGTTCGGCCGGTCCGAGGAACGCTCCGACCTGCACCTGCCTGCCACTGGAAGACAGCGAAATCCATTCGCCCTGTCCATCCACCCTCAGCCGGACCCAGTAGGGATGCGCGCGGAACACCGCCGCAGGCAACCGGGACCACCTGACCTCCACTGCCTCGGGCGACACGGCGATCATCTCGTCGCGCTCGCCCTGCCGCCACAGCCACCGCAGGGATGCACCCAGCAACGCACTATGCAGCAGCGCGAACAAGGGGGCGAACACGTTGCCGGTCCACCACCCCAGCCCTGCCACCAACCACATCGCCCCGCACAGCACACAGAACAGCTGCACGAACTGCCGTGCGCTCAGTGCTTGGGGAGGTCGCAGCGTCAAACGCGCGCCCACCCCGCCCGAAGGAAGCGGTGCCACCTCTATCATGCCGACGCTGCCAGGCAGCCTGCCTGCGAAGACCATCCGATGGTAGTCCCGCTTTCACATGAGCGGCAAGCTGAAAAAATGCTGCAGCGCAGCTCAAACTCGCTGGAAATCAACGACTTCCAACCAACGGCATCTGGCCATCGACCAAAGGTGAAGCCATGCGCCGCAAGGCTGCTTGCACATTTGGCCCGACACGGCTTTCCAAAAGCAGAAGCCCCGCACGGGCGGGGCCTCTGTCAGAACGTCCGAGATGCGGCTTCGATCAGACCTGTTTCGATCAGAACCTGTAGTTGAGCGAAGCAGCCAGGATGTCGCCGGTCACTTCATAGCTGCCATTGACCACCGAGGTGGCGCTGGTCGAGGTCACGTCCGGATCGCTGGTGAACAGGTGGGTGTAGCCCACGCTGTACTCCAGCTTGTCCGATGCGGCGTAGCTCATGCCCACCGAAAGCCACTTGCGGGTGGTATCGGGCACGCGCACGTCGCGGTGCTCGTAGGTGGTCGGGGTCTGGTCGTAGGCCAGGCCGCCGCGCAGGGTGAGCGCATCGTTGACCTTGAAGTCGGCACCGATCGAGGCGAACGTCGTGTCGCGGTAGTAGAACGGCAGCACACTGTCAGGCTGGTTGGAGTCGTATTCCACCGTGACCCGGTCGAACTTGCTCCAGGCTGTGCGGGTCACTTCGGCCATGACCTGCCACTGGTCGTTCACGCGATGCGTGAAGCTGGCCGTCAGGCTGGCCGGCAACGTGATGGTGGCGCGGCCGTTGCTGTCGATGAAGGTGCCCGGCGCCGAAGCCGCCAGTGCCGCGGCAGCATTGGGCGGGATGGTGAAGCCGGCATCGCCGTCGGTGATCTTGTGCTCGACCTCAGAGCGATAGCTGAAGCCGATGTTGGTCCCTTCCACCGGCGACAGCAGGGTGCCCAGGGTGAAGCCGACCGAGGTCTCATTGCCCTCGATGCGCAGCTGGCCGTCGGCACTGCCAGGCGAAAAGCCTTGCGCGGCCGCCGCAGCGGCGGCGGCACGGGCATTGGCCTGCGCCTGCGCCGGGGTGCCGCCGGCAGCCAAGGTCGCAGCGGCGGCGCGCTGCTGCGCGGCGCCATTGAGGATGCCGCCCATGTCCAGGGCGCTGCTCAGGTCCACGTCCAGGCGCTCGGCGAACACCGACGCGCCAAAGGACACGTACGGATTGACGTCATAAGAGAAGGCCAGGTTCAGGTCGACCGCCTGCAGCTCGGTCTTCAGGCCGTTGTAGCGGCCGACCCAGCTGCTGTCGTATTCCGTCTTGAAGCCGAACGGTACGGTAACCGTGGCGCCCAGGTGCATGTTGTCGTGCTCACCCAGCGGCAGGTGGAAATACATCGCCGGAACCGGCGCGATCATGCCTGCATCACCGCCATTGCCGCCGGACACGGGAGCGCCATTGGCATAGGTTGCGTTGCCGGTGAACTCGGCGCCGAAGCTGATGGCGCTGACGTCGGCCTGGAACTGGGTGCCCTCCAGCAGGCGCATGCCGGCCGGGTTGACCACGATGATCGACGCATCGTCCGGGGCGCTGCCCTGGCCGGCAAAGGCACGGCCCAGGCCTTTGGCACTATTTTCTTTGAGCTGGAAGGCTGCGGCGTGGGCATGGCCGGCCACTAGAGCGCCGGCGATGCCCAGGCTCAGGACGGAAAGACGGGCGAAGTTGGAAATGTTTTGCATGACGTGTTGTTCTCCGAAAGTCGTGATGTGCATCAACGCGCCTGTGCAGTCCTTCAATGACCGCACGCCGGAACCCCTCCCGACATACGACGCCGTATGCAAGTATATTACTCAATTCTAACAAACCTGTAACATTCACCCCGACTTTGGTCGCGTATCTCTTCTTCGTAAATTGGGACCCACGACGCCGTGTCGGCTTCCTGAATTCGGCGTTAGAGTTCCCTGACCATGTTTGTTGCCATCCCCTCCCGTCGCAAAGCGCCCTGGCGCTGGGCAACGCCGTTGCTGCTCGCGTTGCTGTGGGTCGCCTACCTATGGGCGGTGACGCGGCCCAATAACGCCTACCGCGGACTGGTGATCGGCTGGGGCGCCCTGTCGGGCGGGCTGGATTCATGGGAGGACTGGCGCGACAGCCTGCATGACGGGGCGCTGCTGCGTCTGTTCACCGCTCTGCTGCTGCACGCGGACTGGGCGCACCTGCTGGGCAATCTGGTGTTCCTGCTGATCTTTGGGCTGCCGGCCGAGCGCAGCATGGGGCCGTGGCGCTTCCTGCTCCTGTTCTTTGTCGGCGGCGCGGTGGCCAACCTGGCGGCGGTGCTGGCCATCGAGTCGCCAGACCGGGTCATCATCGGCGCCAGCGGCGCGGTGTCGGCGGTCATCGGCGCATATTTAGCGCTGTTTCCCAGCGCGCGCCTGGGCATCGTGCTGCCGTTGGGCCTGTTCCTGCAGTTCGTGAAGGCGCCGGCTTCTTTGCTGATCGGCATGTGGGCGGTATTGCAGTTCGCCTTTGCGTACTTCGGCCCGGCGCTGGGTGCGGTGGCCTGGCCGGCGCATATCGCCGGCTTCCTGCTGGGCGTGGTGTTCGCACTGTGGGTGCGCGCGGCGATCGCACGGCGCATGCGCAAGCGCAAGGGCTACTGAGCGGCGTTGCTTGTGTTGGTGGCCTTGCATCCCGATATCGCTGTCATCGCTTCCCGCACGCCCACTGACCCACGCCATGTCCGCCAAGACGCTGTACAAAGTGACCTTCCTCAACCACGGCAAGATCTACGAGCTGTACGCACGCAGCGTGGCGTCGTCCAATGCGCTATGGGGCTTTACCGAAGTGGGTGAGCTGGTTTTCGGGGTTCACGACGGGCTGGTCGTGGACCCGACTGAAGAGCGCCTGCGCGAGGAATTCGGCAACACCCGCGTGCTGCACCTGCCGATGCAGAGCATCGTGCGCATCGAGGAAGTGGAGAAGAAAGGCCAGTCGGCAATCCGCGACGCGGCCAGTGGTGAAAAAGTAGTCACGGCGTTTCCGATGCCCGCCAAGCCACGCTAAGCCGGCATCGCACTGCGATCCTGGACGACTATCAGGACGCGGCCCGCGCCCTGCCCGGTTTCGGCCGGCTGGCCGCGCATGGCATGCACGTCGTGCGGCATGCACCGAAGGATCCTAAGGACCTTGCGGCGCTGATCGCCGATGCCGAAGCGCTGGTGCTGATCCGCGAGCGCACCCGCATCGATTCAGCGCTGTTGCAGCACTTGCCGAAGCTGCGTCTGATCAGCCAGACCGGACGCATCTCCAGCCATCTGGACCTGCAGGCCTGTACCGCGCATGGCGTGGCCGTGGCCGAAGGACAAGGCTCACCCATTTCCTCCGCCGAGCTGACCTGGGCCTTGGTGCTGGCGGCGAGCCGGCGCCTGCCCGCCTATCGCAGCGCGCTTTAAGGCGGACGCTGGCAGGACATCGACACGCCCGTGCTGGGCCGTGCGCTGCACGGGCGCACGTTGGGCCGGCCGGGACAGGCGGCGGGGGACGTATTCGAACAGGAGCCGCCGCTGGACGTGGACGACCCGCAGCTGCGGCATCCGCGTCTGCTATGCACGCCACACCTGGGCTATGTGGAACACGACAGCTACGCCCTGTCCCTGGGCACGTCCTTCGACAACGTGCTGGCGTTCGCCGCCGGCACGCCGCAGCACCTGGCCAATCCCGAGGTGCGACGGCGCGGATGATGCCTCAGGGCTTGGTCGGCGCGGGCTGCGGCTTGGCAGCGGGCGCTGCCGCAGGAGACTCGGACGGCGCGCTGGCCGGCGCATCCTGCTTGGCCGGTGCCGGTGTCGGCGCGGTCTTCTCCGCCGCCGGTGCCTTGGCGGCGGGTGTCTTGTCCGTGGACGGCTTGGCCTTGGCGGCGGCGGGCTTCTTTGCGTCCTTGGCGGCCTGCGTCCTGGCATAGCTGCCGGGCTGCTTCAGCTCGGCCAGGGCCGAGGCGATGTAGCCATCGCCCTCCAGCACATCACCAGCCTGGTAGCCTTCGGCGCCCTCCTGATCGCCATGCAGATGGCCAGGCAGCGTGGCTTCGCTGTAGTCGGCCAGACTGGCCGGCTTGTCCGAGGCCGGCGCCTGGAACACCACGTCCGGCACGATGCCGCTGGCCTGGATCGACTTTCCGCTGGGCGTGAAATAACGCGCGGTGGTCAGCTTGACCGAGTCGCCGTTGTCCAGCGGCAGCACGGTCTGCACCGAGCCCTTGCCGAAGGTCCGGCTGCCCACCACGCGCGCCCGGTTGTTATCGCGCAACGCGCCGGCCAGCACTTCGGCCGCACTGGCCGAACCAGCATCGGCCAGCACCACCACCGGCTTGCCGTTCATGCGGTCACCCGGCGTGGCGTCGAACTCCGAATCGCTGATGGCGATGCGCCCACGCGTGGTGACGATGACGCCCTTCTCGAGCAGATCGTCGGCGACCTGCACGGCTGCGTTGAGCAGGCCACCTGGATTGCTGCGCAGGTCCAGCACCAGACCCTTGAGCGCAGCCTTGGCCTGCAGCGCATCGAGCTGCTGCTGGAACGCCGCGCCGGTATCGGCCTGGAACGCGCTGATGCGGATGTAGCCATAGCCCGGCTCCAGCACGCGCGAGCGCACGCTGGCCACGCGGATGGTCTCGCGGGTCAAGGTGACGTCGAACGGTTCGCCGCGGCCTTCGCGCACGATGGTCAGCTTGACCTTGCTGCCGGTCTCGCCACGCAGCGGCGCCATGCTGTCGTCGTTGGGCAGCGGCTTGCCATCCACCGCCACGATCACGTCACCGGACTTGATGCCCGCGCGCGCGGCCGGCGTGTCGTCGATCGGCGCGACCACGCGCAGCGTATTGTCCGGCTGGGCCAGCAGCTCCACCCCGATGCCGTCATAGGCACCGGAGGCCTGCTCATCGAACGCTTCGGCATCTTCCTTGTCGAAGTACGTGCTGTGCGGATCCAGATCCAGCAGCAGGCCACGGATGGCCGACTGCATCAGCTTCTTGTCGTCCACCGGCTCGACATAGGCCTCCTTGACCGCGTTGAACACGGCCACATAGCGGCGGATCTCTTCCAGCGGCACTTTCGAGGGCGCGCTTTCGGCGGCATTGAGATCATCGCTGGCAGCGACATTGTCCTGCGCTTCGGCGGGTGGTTCGACAGCGCGCTCCTGTGCCAGGACCGGGGCGGCAGCGAGCAGCAGAAGCAGGGAAAACAACAGACGCATGCGACAAACTCCGGGGAAACGACGCGGGGACTGCAGGGGATTATGCGTGAGGCTAACGCAGGCGTGTAACGCGTCATGAACCGAGGTTGGGGGCCCTCGGACCGCACACCTTCCGGCGCACGGTCACTGACGCTGCAGCCAGGAAGACGGATCCACCGGCTGGCCGTTGCGGCGCAGTTCGAAGTACAGCGCCGGCATGCCCTGGCCGCCGGAACTGCCGACCTTGGCCACCGATTCGCCACGTTTGACGCTGGTGCCGACATCGCGCAACAGCGCTTCGTTGTGGGCGTACAGACTCATGTAGCCATTGCCGTGATCGATGATCAGGATGTTGCCGTAGCCGGTCATCCAATCGGAAAACACGACGGTGCCTTCGGCCACGGCCGTGACCGTGGCGCCCTGGCTGGCACCGATCAGCACGCCGGCGCTGCTGCGCCCGTCCGGCATGCGCCCACCGAATTTGGCCAGCAGGTTGCCGCTGACCGGCCAGCTGAGCCCGCCGACCTTGAGCGCCGGCGCGCTGGCCACGGCGGGCGGCACCTTGCGCTCCGGGCGTGGCGGCGGCGCCGGCTTGCCCTCGGCCTTGGCAGTCGCGGCGGCCTTGGCGGCGGCCCGCTCTTCGGCCAGGCGCCGGGTTTCAGCCGCGCGGCGTTCCGCTTCGGCCTTGCGCGCGGCTTCGCGCAGGTTGGCCAGCAGGGTTTCCAGCGACTTGGCGTCGCGGCCCAAGGCCGCCTCACGCGCGCTGCGGTCCTTGTAACGCGCGTCCAGCTCGGAAATTACCGTGGCGCGGCTCTTGCGGTCCTGCTGCAGTTCGTCGACCTGCCGCTGCTGTTGCACGCGCGTGGCCGCCAGCGCCTGACGGCGATCCGTGATGTCCTGCTCGATCAGGGTCAGTGCCTGCATCTGCGTGGTGAGGTCGGCAATCCGCGTGGCGTGGTCGCGTTGCAGATAGCCGTGATAGGCCATCGCCCGGCCGGCATCGCCAAGATGATCCTGCGACAGCAGCACCTTGAGCGGTGCATCCTCGCCTTGTTGGTAGGCCGCGCGCACCAGCGCGACCAATTGCTTGCGTTGCTTGTCCAGATGCGCGCGCATGGCATCGCGCCTGGTCTGCAGCTCACCCAGCGCACGGGCTTCGCGGGCGATGGCCGCCTCGGTTTCGGTCAGGGCACGGCTGGTCTTGGCCACGCGGACATCGGCGTCCCGCAAATCGCGCGAGGCATCGCCACGCTGGTCTTCCAGCTTGCGGCGTTCGGCCGAAATGCTCTTCAGCTCGCCGCGCACGCGCTCGAGCTTCTTCTGCGTCTCGCCGGTGTTCTGTGCCAGGGCGGGCAGCGCGCAGCCCAGCACGGACCAAATCACGAAGGCACGCACCAGCCCGGCCATGCGGCGCGTCGAAACCCTCATCCGGCAATCAGGCAGTCGTGCGCGCCGGCTCTGGCCGACCAACGGCAAGCCCCGTTCCAGCAGCGCTCAACGCGCCCACAGCGGGCGGCAACAGGCGGCAGACAGGCGGGCAATGACGGCACGACGGATTTCCTAGTGACTTCAGGCAGGTGTCGATTGTAGCCAAGCATGGTGCTATGCCGGTGAGGGCTGCCCCGGTGCAGTCCCGACATCATTCATCGTGGAGGGACACACCATGCGCGTATCGCGATCCATCCTGTGGCTGGCCTTGCTGGCCGCCACCCCCGTCCTGGCCCAGCAGGACCTGAGCAAGATCTCCGGCGACGTCCATGCGGCCACCGGACAAAAATACGGCGCACTGGCCACCGTCAGCGGCGACATCCAGGTCGATGCCGGGGTGGAGGCCAAGAGCGTCAACAGCGTCAGTGGTGATGTCACCGTCGAAGCCGGCGCCAGGATCGACGAGGGCACCACCGTCAGCGGTGACCTCAAGATCGGTGAGAACAGCAAGACCGGCGATCTGACCACGGTCAGCGGCAATCTCACCGTCGGCCGCAATGCGGTCATCGACGGCAGTGTCACCTCGGTCAGCGGCAGCATCTTCGTGGATCGCGGCGGCAAGATCGATGGCGATGTGACCTCGGTCAGCGGCGGCATCGGCCTGGTGCAAACCGAAGTGAAGGGCGACATCACCTTCGTCAGCAGCGACGTGACCGTCGGGGTCGGCTCGCACGTCAAGGGACGCTTGCAGCTGAAGAAGCCCAAGGGCGTGTTCACCAGCAAGCGCTCGCAGCTGCCGCGCGTGGTGATCGGACCCAACGCAGTGATCGATGGCCCGCTGGCGTTCGAGCTGCCGGTCAAGCTCTATGTGCACAGCACGGCCAAGACCGGCGCGATTACGGGCGCAACGGCGGTTTCGTTCGACACCCCGGCTGCACCCAAGAACTGACGAGCGCGCCCGCCCTTCCGGCATCCCGATCGGAAGGGCGCCACTGGGTACACTCTGCAGCTCCTACCCGTAGGGAAACCTGCTGATGTCCCGAAATCTGCTGTTGGGTCTGGCCGCACTGGCCGCCCTGTCGGCGTGCAAGCGCGAGGGCCACGAGGCCCCGGCCGTGTCCGCCGCCGCGTCTGGCGAGGCCAATGCCTCGACCCATGCCTTCTCCCCCGCCATCAACGCCGAGGATTTCGGCGAGCTGGTCAAGACTCTGGCCTCTGACGAATTCGAAGGCCGCGCGCCCGGCTCGGTCGGCGAAGACAAGACGGTGGCCTACCTGACCCAGCAGATGCAGCGCATCGGCCTGCAGCCGGGTCACAACGGCAGCTGGACCCAGGACGTGGCGATGACGGAGACCACCGCCGACGAGAACACCGTGCTGACCATCAGGCAGGGTGCCGGGACGCGCACGCTGAAGTTCGGCACCGACATGGTCATCGGCACGCGTACCGGACAGGCTGAAGTGAAAGTAGACGACAGCGAGCTGGTGTTCGTCGGCTACGGCGTGGATGCGCCCGAGCAGCAATGGAACGATTACGCTGGCCAGAACTGGAAAGGCAAGACCGTGGTGATGTTCGTCAACGACCCGGGATTCCACACCCAGGACGCCACGCTGTTCGATGGCAGCAAGATGACCTACTACGGCCGCTGGACCTACAAGTTCGAGGAAGCCGCACGCAAGGGCGCGGCCGCGGCGATCATCGTCCATGACGATGCCGGTGCCAGCTACGGCTGGGACGTGGTGAAGAATTCCTGGTCCGGCCCGCAGTACGACCTGCCGGCCAAGGACGACCCGGATGCGCGCGTGCCGGCGCAGGGCTGGATTACCCGCGACCAGGCCAAGACTCTGTTCGCCGGCGCCGGGCTGGACCTGGACCAGGCCTACAAGGATGCTTCCAAGCGCGGCTTCAAGCCGGTGCCGCTCAAGGCCAGCGTGTCCTTCGACCTGAAGAGCAGGACCACCGAAAAGACCTCGCGCAACGTGGTCGGCGTGCTGCCCGGCAGCGAGAAGCCCGACGAGGCTGTGCTGTACATGGCCCACTGGGATCACCTGGGCAAGCACGACGGCGAAGAAGGCGACAACATCTACAACGGCGCGGTGGACAACGCCACCGGCACCGCCGGCATCCTGGAAATCGCCGATGCCTTTGCCCACCAGGATCCCAAGCCCAAGCGCTCGGTGGTGTTCCTGGCGGTGACGCTGGAAGAGTCCGGCCTGCTCGGCTCGAAGTATTACGTCGCCCATCCGACCTTCCCGCTCAACAAGATCGCCGGCGTGATCAACATCGATGCGATGTCGGCGGCCGGCAAGGCCAAGGACATGACCGTCACCGGCATGGGCGCCTCGGAGCTGGAGGACCTGCTCAAGCCGATCGCCGCCGAACAGGGCCGCACCCTACATGCGGAATCCTCACCGCAGAGCGGCTTCTACTTCCGCTCGGATCACTTCAACTTCGCCAAGGCCGGCGTGCCGGCGCTGTACACCGACGGCGGCGATGACTTGGTCGAAGGTGGCAAGGCGGCCGGCGAAGCCTACGCGGCCGATTACGGCAAGCACCGTTACCACTCACCCGCCGACCAGTACGACCCGGCAACGTGGAAGGTCGATGGCGCTATCCAGGATCTGGATGCACTGTATGGGGTGGGCCGCCAGCTGGCCGGCGGCGATGCCTGGCCGAACTTCTACGAGGGCAGCCCTTTCAAGGCCGCCCGCGACGCGATGATGCAGCCGCAGGAGCCGTGATCGCAGCTTGAGGTCGATTGGTTGCTGCAATAACAAAGGCGCCGGAAGGCGCCTTTGTCTGTTGATCAGACTCAAGCGGAAAGCGCTCAATCAGATCACTTCTTGCCGGTCTGTTTCAGAACAGAAATATTGCTTCGAACACCTGAGACCCGCTTCGGATCAGTCAACGTCCGCCAGGCCAGCCCCAAGAAAATCAGTAGGGATCGCCGAGGACAAGAGAGAACTTAAGATGGCTGTGTCGCACCGCCGCATTGCGGCGCTTCACCGCACCGCAAACATCGTTTTCTGCACAAAGTCTTGTCCCGGCGCTCATCTCCAGGTCCGAGCTGCGTAGCTTTCACAGTCCTGACGCAGGAAGAGATCGACATCGAGTTCCCTCCAAGAACTGCACCGGGGAATGCCGTCGGAAACCACAGAAAAACCACCACCATTGCTGATGACGCAAGAGGCGTCACAGCCACTGATCAGATGTTGGCGGATCAGTTGACGCGATGGGGCAGGCGATATCTGGATACGTCGCGATCCAAGCGCGGCATACGCACGATCAATCAGAGGCAGTGGGCGAACTCCGACATGATCTCAACGGCCTTAAATGCCGACATTCACAACACGATTCTCATACCCACATACGAAGGACGGCT
>JBEVNH010000094.1:0-7221 GCA_040508175.1 Pseudoxanthomonas sp. | reverse complement strand
GGCGCCGGCGCGTTGTACCTGAAGACCCATACCTTGAGCACCGTCAGCCGGACCCAGGTGCGCGCGGGTGACCTCGATGGCGCGCTGACGGCAGCGGACGCGGCCATCACGCTCGCGCGCACGTTCGATCCGGAAGGCACCGTCCTGGTGACCGCGCTGCAACGCCGGGCCGAAGCGCTGACCGAGCTTGGCCGCACACCCGAGGCGCAACAGACCCTGGCCGAGGCCGTGCGCCTGCTCGAACGCGCGGGTAGCGCGCCCAGCGAGTTCAATGCTTTGCTCGCGATCCGCATCGCCCTGGACCAGGGGCGCCTGGATCAGGCGCGCGACGCCTTTGCCGCCCTGGCCCCACTTGGCGAAAGCGCACCGGTGGCCAAGAGCGTCCAGCGCATCCTGAGCCAGGCCGACATCGCCCTGGCCCGCAACGACACCACAGGCGCGGCGCGCCTGGCCGCCGAGGCGATCGCCAGGGCCACGAGTAGCGGACAGGTGGCGACGCTGGGATCGGCGATCTCGGATGGCGAACTGATCGAAGGCCTGGCGCACCTGCGCGCGGGCGATGCGGCCGCCGCGCGACCGCTGCTGGACAGCGCCCTGTCCCGACGCACGGCGCTGTACCTGCCCAAGAGCCCACGCATCGCCGAAGCACAGTTGGCCCTGGCCGCATGCGCGCTGGCACAGGGCCAACGCCAGGACGCCACCACGCTGCTGGCGCAGGCCGAAGCGATCCAGGCGCAGCACAGCGCGCTGTCGCCGCGATATCGCCTGCCGCTGCAGCACCTGCGCGCGCAGCTTGGAACACACACCCAATAACACCGCCGCGCCGGTTTTCCAGGTCCAACCCGCACGGACGCAGGCGCCCGCGTCCAGGCAGGGGTGATGCCGCGACCCAGGTGTTTTACGACACAATCGCGCCATGCTCCCCGACACCCCGCGCGACGACCAGCTCGTCGATCTGCTCACCGAAGTGCTCTATGCGGACCTGAAGCGGCTGGCGCGTCGCGAGCGCGGCCGCGCCGGCCAGCACGCGCCCACGCTTGGCACCACCGCGCTGGTCCATGAGGCGTATCTGAAGCTGGCCCGGCGCGGGGTCTTCCAGAGCCAGGCGCATTTTCTCAACACCGCGGCGCTGGCCATGCGCCAGGTGCTGGTGACCCATGCGCGCGCGCGGCTGCGCTACAAGCGCAATGAAGGCAAGGCGCCGGTGGACATCGAGACAGTCGAGGTCCTGGTCGAAAGCGACGAGCGCATCGTCGCGCTCGACGATGCCCTGGCCGAACTGGAGCGCACCTCGCCGCGGCTGGCGCGGATCGTGGAATGCCGCTATTTCGCCGGCTATTCCGACGCCGAAACGGCTTTGGCGCTGGAGCTGTCCGAGCGCACCGTGCAACGCGACTGGGCCATCGCCAAGGCGCTGCTGTACGAGGCACTGGGTTCCTGACACGCAGGGCCGGCCCATCCGCGGCCACCCGGCTTCATTGCACTTGCTCTGCATCCATGCCGCGCATGCCGATGCGCTATGCCTTTGGCACTACCTCTTTTGCCGCGCCGCTTTGCGCGTGATCCATGGCGATACGCGTCGCCATCCGACGTAACAGGTGATGCAGGCACACGAAGGCTTGCGCCGTCGCTGATCAGCGGCGGATTCATCCGCACGTCCTGGAGCGCTCATGCACACGATCCCCCGAAAGAACGCAACGCCCCGCCAACTGGCATTGAGCGTTTCCATCCTGTGCGTGCTGGCCGCGCACAAAACCGCCTTCGCCGCGGGCTGTGTACAGCAGGCGGCCGAAAATCCGCCGACCTGGGTCTGCGATGGCACTGCCGCCGAGAACACCACGACCCGCACCATCATCTTCGATGCCACCTATCGCAACGCGCGCACCGCCCCGGGGTTTGGCATCAACGCCGCGTCGGGCAACGCGCTGACGCTGTCGGGCGCCGGCAGCTTCGTCGACACCAACCAGGCGGCCATCGCCGGCGACAGCGGTATTGTCTGGGACACTTCCGGCGCAACCGATCCGCTGCTGCTGTCGACCAACGGCGCGATCACCTCGCGCGGCACCGGCGGCAATGCCAGCGGCGTCTTCGTTTACAACGGCGGCCCGATCACGCTCCAGACCGGCCAGATCGACGCGGCCAATATCGGCATCCAGACGGCCGCCACCGGCGACCTGTCGATCACCACGCTGGGCAAGCTCACCTCGTCGGCCGCATCCGGCTACGGCATCAATGCCTACGTCTACGGCGGCGGCGATGTGAACATCGCCACGCGCGATACGGTCACCGTTGCGACCAACAGCAACAATGCCAACGGGATCGGCATCAGCGTGCAGGGCTCGACCGGAAGCGATGTGACGGTCGATGCCGACGCTGCGGTCAGCGCCGGCCTGTACGGCATCCGGGTGTTCAACACCAGTGGAAAGGTCACGATCGACGCGACCGATGTCACTGGCGCCGGGCCTGCGGGCGCAGGCATCTTCATCGGCGACGCAGGTGCGCTGGACCTCACTTCCACCGGCCTGGTGGCTGGCAGCGCCTACGGCATCCAGGCCAACCTGGCCACCGGCGCCAGCGGCGACCTGGACATCGATGCGGCCCGCGTCGGCATCATCGATGGCAGCCCCTACAGGGTCTATGCGCTGTGGGCCCTCAACCGCGGCAGCGGTTCGACGCACGTGTCGCTGCAGTCGGCCAACGGCACCGTCAATGTCGGCAACACCACGGCCGCCGGTGGCGACGTGATCGTGCAGGCAGGCGATATCACCAATGCCGGCAACGCCCTCAATGTGAGCAACCAGGGCCTGAGGGGCCGCACCTCGGTAGCCATCAGCGGCGCGGTCTCCAACACGCTCGCCAACAACAACAGCTATGCCGCCCTGATCAACACGCATGGCAGCGGCGGGACCGATGTGCAGCTGGCGGGCGGGGCCAGTCTCTCCGGCCTGAACGCGTTGAACGTTGCCAACTACGCGGGCAAGTTGAGCCTGACCCTGGACGGCACGGTCTCCACGCCCGGCAACACCGGCGCAGGCGGCGTCTCCTTGTTGCAGATCTTCGGCACCGCTGGCGAAACGAACGGCGGCGACCGCAGCATCGACCTGACGGTCAACGGCAACGCCGATACCAACTTCACCGTACAGACCTTGATTGGCTCGGGCACACGACCAGCCGGCACCGACAGCAGCATGCGCGTGGCAGTGAACGGCACCACAGGCGGGCTCTCGCTGCTCTCGACCGGCAACCTCAACGTCGATGTCGCCGCCGGCGGCAGGATCGACGGCCCCGCATACAACGCGGGTTATGGCATCAGCGCCAGCGTGGGCAGCGCCGCCATGCAGATCAACAACGCCGGCGCCATCATCGGCGGCATCAGCACGGGCGGCAGTTTCACCTCGGCCATCGTCAACAACACCGGCACCATCCAAGCCCCGAGTGGCAGCACCGGCACCGCCATCGACATCACCTCGGCCCAGGGCTACACGGCCTTTCCGATCGCGATCAACCTGCAGGGCGGTGCGGTCACCGGCAACATCGGCACCACCTCGACCGACACCACGGTCAACTGGACGGGCGGCTCGCTCACCGGCGGCATGGCCATCTACGGCGGCACGATCAACCTGACCGGACTGAGCGCTGCCGACCTGGCCGGCGTCACCTACCTGGGCTCGCAGCTTTCCACCGCCCCCAGCACGCTCAACCTGAGCAACATCCAGATGCGCGGCGGCAATTACCAGGCGTTCAACGATCCGAACAAGGGCATCGTGCTGGGCAACATCGCGTTCTTTCGGCAGATCAACCTGAAGGACGGCAGCGTGCTGACGCTGGCCAGCGACCTTGGCATTGCCGAAGACGCAGGGCAGTCCTTTTTCACCATCGATCCGACCTCGACCTTGCGCGTGGATGCAGGCAGCCAGATCGGCATCGGGGTGTCGGCGGCCAATGCGGGGTTCTTCAACAACGCCGGCACGCTCGACCTGCGCCAGTCCGGCGTGGCCGGCAACCTGTTCCAGATCAACGGCAACTACGTGCAGGGCGCCACCGGAACGCTGGTTGTGGGCGTGACCCCGGACGCGACCGATCAGCTCATCGTCGGCAGCAACGGCAATGGGCTTGGCCTGACCGCCAGCCTGGATGGCGCGCTCGACCTGGCCTGGGCGCCAGGGACTTACAGCGCGGCATCGCGCACGGTGGTGCATGCCGGAGGCGGCGTCAGCGGCACGTTCGCCCAGGTGCGCAACGTCGCCGGGACGAACGCGCCTGATGGCGTCCCGGTCAACGTCCAGTACGACGCCACCAATGCGTATCTGGTGCTGGGCACGCCGACCGGCACGCCAACACCAACACCAACACCAACACCGACTCCCACACCCACACCCACACCCACACCAACGCCAACGCCAACGCCGACTCCCACTCCTACGCCAACTCCGACGCCTACGCCTACGCCGACTCCAACACCCACGCCGCCCGTGATCCCGACCGCCCCGCCGGTCCTGGTCGCCCCCCACGATGGCGCGCTTTTCAGTCGCCAGTCCACGGCACTGGCGCTGGCCGGTGAAGCCAATGCCATCGCCCTGCTCGGCCGCACCGAAGCCGATGGCGACGGCAACACGCTCTACAACATGGCGCTGGCGCCCGGCGCGGATGCACGCGGCTGGGTCGAGTTCCGCTACAACGCCTTCGATGCCGAAACCCACGCCGGACAGACCGGCTTCCAGTCCAACGCCAGCGCCCTGCAGCTGGGTGCCGACTGGACCGTGGGCGCCACCGGCCGCCTCGGCGTCGCCCTGGGCCACGACAACAGCTGGCTGGACGACAGCGTCGGCAGCCGCGGCCGCAGCGAGGTGTCGCGCATCAGCGTCTACGGATCGCAGCCGATCGGCCGCGTTGGCCTGTCCGGCGTGCTCGGGTATGCCCACGCACGCGACCGCGCCGTGCGCGCCACCGGCATCGGCGCGGCCATGTCCAGCCGCGGCACCGATGCCCTGACCGCCGGCGTGCAGGCGGCGCTGCCGTTCGAAGCCGGCCAGCTCCTGGTCACGCCGGTGGCCGGCGTGATCGCGACCCGCCTGGAGGGCGATGCCTTCCGCGAACACGGCGCCATTCCGGACGCCTTTGTTATCAGCGGCCAGGCGAGGACAGAGACCGTGGTGACGCCGTACGCCACGCTTGGATTGTCGCGTGCCTTCGATACCAGCAATGGCATCCGCTGGACGCCCGATGTGCAGCTCGGCTACCGGCACAGTCGCGCCGCGGACGGACAACGCTTCGTCCTGGTGGCCGCCGACGCGACCGTGTTCGATGGCAACCGCGCGCAGCTGGACGGCGATGTGATGCAGGCTGGCGCGAGCCTGACTGCGCACCGCGGCAACTGGACCGGCTACCTGAGCTGGCGTGGCCAATGGGCCGATCACTGGAACGACCAGCAGGCCGCGCTCGGTGTGCGCGTGGCGTTTTGACGCGCCAGCGCAGGCACGCGATGGACCTCACCTGCTACGTCTATCCCGGCTGGCGTCCGCGCATCCGCGCGGCGTCGCCGCGGCGCGCCTGGATGGACGCCAGCCCCGAGTCGTTTGCCTATCGCTGCCTGCCGCTGAACATCGCCAACGCGCACGGCTGGGAAGTCCTCAGTCCGTGCGGCTTCGAGGCGCTCTGGAATGGCGGGCCCGGCGTCGAGGACGTCGTGATCCAGCTCGATCCCGGGACACCGGCGCACGAGGCGCCGGTGTCACTGTTCGGCCAAGGCACCTTCACCTTCCACATGCCCGGCCTGTTCCGCACGCCACCGGGCTACAACCTGTGGGTGTCCGGACCACCGAACCTTGCCAAGGATGGCATCGCCCCGCTTGGCGGCGTCATCGAGACCGACTGGGCGCCGTTTACCTTCACCATGAACTGGCGTTTCACCCGGCCGCAGCAGCGCGTGCGTTTCGAGGCCGACGAGCCGTTCTGCTTCCTGTTTCCGCTGCCGCGCTATCTGCTGGACGAGGTGGTCCCGCGCATCGCGCCGATCGACGAACACCCTGAGCTCAAGCGGCAGTTCGAACAGTGGAGCCGGTCGCGCGATCGTTTCCAGGCGCAGGTCGCTGCGCATCCGCCCACCACGCCTGGGGCCAAGTGGCAGAAGCTGTACTACCGCGGTCTGGATGCCGACGGCGCGCCTGGTGCCGCCGACCATCGCAGCAAGCTGCGCTTGCCCGAGTTCGAAGGCAGCGCGGCGTTCCTGTCGCCAGCGCCGGCAGCCGCTGCAACCCACGCCTCCAAACCCACGTGTCCGATGGCGCGTGACCACGCCCTTGCGTACCCGGCGCCCACGTTATCGGCAGACGCGCTGCTGGATGGATTGGAACAGCTGCGTGCGCTGTCGCCGCGCTGGCATACCGTGCCAAGCCGGCGTGGCCTGTCTGCCGACGACTTCCTGGAACAGCACTTCGCGGCGAACTGGCCGGTGCTGCTGCCCGCAGCCCTGGATGGCTGGCCGGCGCTTGAACGATGGACGCCCGAATACCTGATGGCCGCCGCGGGCACGCAGCGCATCGATGCGCCACCGGGCATCGCCCATGCGCCGACGACACTGGCCGACTTCATCGCGCAGGCCAGGCAACCACAGGCCGACAACACGCCAAGACGCCTTGCGGCCAACCTGGCGTCGCTGCCAGCGCTGGCGGAAGATCTGCGCGACATCGCGCATCTGCTGACCGGTCGCGCGCGTGGACGTCTGTGGCTCGAAGCCGCGCCCGACGTTGCGCAACAGGAAACCGCCAACCGCCTGCTGCTGCAGATCAGCGGGCATCGCCGGATCGTGCTGGTTGCACCGGGCTATACCCGAAAACTGCAGGCCGCGGCGCACCAAGCGCCACTGGGCGATCTGTCGGCGCCGGATCTGCTGGCACGTGCGCCGCAGCTGCGCGGCCTGCGGGTGCAGGTGCTGCAGCTGGCGCCGGGCGATGCGCTGTTCGTGCCGTATGGCTGGTGGCGACAGACCACCAGCCACACCTTCAGCGTGTCGGTGGAGCGCCATGATTTCCATTGGCCCGGTCCGGAGTGAAGCGAGCATGGGCATGACGACCAGCTCTTCCTCGGTGGACATCTGGCTGCCGGCCCTGATCTTTGGGTTATTGGTCGCGGCCTTATTTTCTGGCGGCCTGGTGTGGCTGCTGCTGCGCCTCACCCGCGGCTTGAGCGAGGCCGGCACCGGCTTCTTCGCCGCCCTGGCGC
>JBEVNH010000077.1:0-7546 GCA_040508175.1 Pseudoxanthomonas sp. | reverse complement strand
TGAACGCGGCGATGTTGAGGCTGGACGCCAGGTTCTGGCCCGCCCCTTGCGCCTGTTCCAGCACCCGCAGTTGCAGCGGCGCGACGGTGGCGAACGCAGCCACGCCGAGCAGGCCGACGAAGGCGATCATCGCAACCTGCGAGTGCAGCACGAAGGACATCAGCGCAAGCACCATCGCAAGGGCGACCAGCGAGCCGATCAGCGTCGGCGTGGGGCGGCGATCGGCCAGGCGGCCGCCAAGCAGGTTGCCGGCGATCATGCCGACGCCGAACACCAGCAGCACCGGCGACACCGCGGACTGGCTGAAGCCGGTCACCTGCACCAGCAGCGGCTGGATGTAGGTGAACACCGCGAACACGCCGGCATAGCCCAGCACGGTCATCGCCAGTGCCAGTAGCACTTGGCTGCGGCCGAGCACCGCCACTTCCTCGCGCCAATGCACGGCCTTGCCGGCACCGGCCGAGGCCGGCACCCACAGCGTGACCACCGCGAGCGCGATCACGCCAATCGCAGCCACCGCCCAGAACGTTGCGCGCCAGCCGAAGTGCAGGCCCAGCCACGCGCCGGCCGGCACGCCGAGCAGGGTGGCCACGGTCAGGCCGGCGAACATGATCGAGATCGCCGAGGCCTTGCGTTCGGCCGGCACCAGCGAGGTCGCCACCACCGCGCCGACGCCGAAGAAGGTGCCGTGGGCCAGCGAGGTCAGCACGCGTGCGGCCATCAGCGTGGTGTAGTCCGGCGCCAGCGCGCAGGCCAGGTTGCCCAAGGTGAAGATGCCCATCAGCGCGACCAGCACTGCCTTGCGCGGCAGCTTCGCGGTGGCCAGGGTCAGCACAGGGGCGCCGACGAACACGCCCAGCGCGTAGCCGCTGATCAGCATGCCGGCGGCGGGAATGGAGACGCCAAGGTCGCCAGCGACCTGCTGCAGCAGGCCCATCAGTACGAACTCGGTGGTGCCGATGCCGAAGGCGCCGATGGTCAGCGCATACAGCGCCGCCGGCATGCGCGCGCTTGAGGGAGAGGAAGACATGGGGCGGAATCCTGATGGGCCCCGGTACGTGCCGACGGCACCTCTCGCATTGACCGTCATCGGCGCACCTGCGTGGATCCAGCGGTCACGCGTCGGCGTGGGAGGCACTGGGGTCCGGCATTCGCGAGGACGACGTGTTGCACGATGAGGTGGTCTGACAGCCGCCGGGCAGTGGAGGAAGCGCACAGCCTGCGCCGGCCGTCCTATCCTAAAAACCACTGCTATTCTGAATCACTTTCAAGCATTCATTGAGAATGGTCATGGACCGCGTCGGTGACATCGCCCTGTTCCTGAGGGTGCTGGACCAGGGCTCCATCAGCGCCGCCGCGCGCAGCCTGGACCTGTCCGTGGCCGTGGCCAGCCAGCGTCTGAAGCGGCTGGAACGCGAACTGGGCGTGCGGCTGCTGCACCGGACTACCCGGCGGCTGCACCCCACGCCCGAGGGTCAGGTCCTGGCAGAGCGTGGGCGCGTGCTGGTGCAGGACCTGGAGACGCTGGGCGAAGATTTGCGCGAAGGCGTCCAGCAGGTGTCCGGCGTACTGCGGGTCACGTTGTCCGCCTCTTTCGGCCACCTCTACGTCGCCCCGCTGCTGCCCGAATTCCAGCGCCTGCATCCGAAGCTGCGGGTCAGCGCACACCTGAGCGATGATCTGGTGGACTTGGTGAAAGACGGCTTCGACCTGGCCATCCGCATCGGGGCGCTGGCCGATTCCGGACTGTTCGCGCGGCGGCTGGCGTCCAACGCACGCGTGTTGTGCGCCTCGCCCGAGTACCTGCGCCACAAGGGCACCCCGCGCACGCCAGCCGATCTGGCCGATCACGACGGCGTGCTGCTGATGGGGCGTGATGGGCGTCAGGACACCTGGACCCTCGTCGGTCCGGGCGAAGAGACGGTGCGCGTGCGCATGTCCAGCCGCTTCGAGAGCAATTTTGGCGAAGTCATGCGCGACGCTGTCCTGGCCGGACAGGGCATTGCGGTGCATTCGCTGTGGCACGTGGCCGAGGATCTGCAGGCTGGCCGCATGGTGGTGGTGTTGCCTGACTGGCGTCCGCCCACGACCCAGATCAGCGCGGTCACGCCGGCTCGCCTGCAACCGCCACGGGTGCGGCATTTCGTCGAATTCGTGAGCCGGCATCTGGGCGAGCGGCCCCCGTGGGAACAGGTGCCCTTGCCGGTGCGTCGCGGCAATCGGTGATCTCCACCACGCTCTGTTTCTGACTCCTGACACTGACTGGGACATTGCCTCGCAAGTTCGCAGTGAAGCGGTCGTTACCGACCACAGTGCCGCTACCCCCGTCGTCGCTCCATGTCTTTTTTCGCCACGCCTGCCTCGTGCCTGACCCGCTTCCTGCCTGCCGCGTTGCCGCTGTTGATGGCGGCGATGTTTGCTCTCTCAGGCTGCAGCAGCGCCGGGAATTCGCCTGCCCCGTCCACGCCGTCGACAGGCAGCGCCTCGGGAAGTGCAGACGGCAGTGCGATGGTCTCGGTGCGCGTTGTCGCCGCGGGTGACAAAGTGGCGTTGGTCAACCCAGAGCGTGGCGTCTACCGCTGGGCCTGGACCGATCTGCCGCAGCTGCAGCAGATGGATGCGGCCAACGCCTATGCCAACGGCTACCGCATGCTCTATACGCCGGTGCGCCTGGATGCCTGGCGCGACACGGCCCTGCCCGACAGCCTGCTGGTCCAGCTGGAACAGGCCTTTGCCGTGGCGCGCGCCAGTGGCATCAAGGTGATCCCGCGCTTTGCCTACAACGATCCGGCAGGCGAAACCGAATACCACGCCGCCCAGGACGCGCCGCTGGAGCGCGTGCTGGCGCATATCGCCCAGCTCAAGCCGGTGCTGCGCCGGAACGCCGATGTCATTGCGCTGCTGCAGGCCGGCTTCATCGGCGCCTGGGGCGAGTGGCACACCTCCTCGTACAACCTGACCGAGGTCGGCCCGCGCACGCAGATCCGCGACGCACTCCTCGACGCGCTGCCGGCCGATCATTTCATCGCCTTCCGCTACACCGGCCACCTGATGGACTGGTATCCGGGCACGCCGAACGAGGCGATGGCCTTCAACGCATCCGCCAATGCCCGCAGCGCGTTCCACAACGATTGCTTCCTGGCCAGCGATACCGATGTGGGCACCTACAGCGGGGACGCCGCCACTGGCCAGCGTGAACGCGAGGCCATGGCCGCGCGCGCGAAGATCACGCCATTCGGAGGGGAGACCTGCAATCCCGCCGACGACCCGCAGGCCCGCCCGCGCACGACCTGCGATGACGTGCTGCGCGAGGGCGCGCAGTACTCGCTGAGCTATCTCAACGACGCGTACTACCGCACGCTGTTCCACGACGCGTGGATCGAAGGCGGATGTTACGAGCAGGTCCAGCGCAAGATGGGCTATCGGCTGGAGTTGGCCTCGGCCGCGCACAGTTCGGAGCTGCCGCGAGGCGGCACGTTGCAGTTCAACTTCAGCGTGCGCAACAGCGGCTGGTCACGCCCGTTCGGCAAGCGCGGCGTCCGCGTGGTGCTGCGTCATCGCGGCAGCGGCGAGACGCTCGTGCTGGATGCCGGCGGCGTGGACCCGCGCAAATGGACCGCCGGCGGCAGCTTCAACCAGGCGTTGAAGCTGCCGGTGCCCTCGACCGCGAGCACCGGCGCTTACGACGTCTATCTGGCGCTGCCGGATGGCGCGACCACACTGGCGCAGGATCCGCGCTATTCCATCCAGTTCGCCAACGCCGACAATGCCGTGGCAGGGCAGGGGTGGGATGAGGGCTTGGGCGCGTTCAAGCTCGGCAGCACGGTGACGCTGCGCTGAGACGCGTCGCGCCAAAGGCGCGATAGTCCTTCCGCGTCCTCTCGGCGCAATCGCAGTACCTACTTGGCACAGTCACAAGCCGCGAGGGCAGGCGTAAAGTCGGTGCTGTCGCTGTCGCCTTGATTGTTGCGGTTGCTCGTGATCATGCTTTCGTTCTTGATCTCCCGAGCCGTAAAGCACGCCGGGCTTCGCCCGGTCCCCTGCGCTCCTCGCAGAGTGGGGCACGGTGCCCAAGCTCGCTTCGCCCAGACGAGGGCACCGCTTCGGCCCCACTTGGCTCCGGTGCTCGGCGTGCTTTTACGGCTCGGTAGATCAAGAACGTAAAAGCAACAGCAACATCACGGCAACGGCAACTCAGCCCGCGCGCAGGGTTTGCAGCGACTCCGCTTCCAGATTCGCGTACAGCTCGAATTCGTCAAGGACTGCCGACCCGAGCGCGGCTTCGAAGGCATGGCGGCTGTAGTTGGCGGCGTAGGCGCGCTGTTCGGTGCCACCGAGGTTGGACTGGAAGATGCCCGCGGCACTGACGGGCAGGAAGTCCTCGTAGACGATCGGGTCCGCCGTGGCCAGGTTTGCGGCGATCAACGCATCGGGTGTCATCGCAGCGCGCTCGGCCTCGGGTGTGGCCTGGCCACGGTCTGTCAGGGCATAGCGGAAATAGCCGAGCTGCTCGCGGCGCAGCGTGTCAAGGTCATCTGGAAAGGCCTCGAAAGCCTGCGCCAGGCGCGCGCCGTAGTCGCCGCCAGTGCTGCCGGCATTCCCGGCATCGCGCGCGGCATCCAGCAGCTGGTCGTACAGGGCACGTCCTTGGGGCGTGAGTGCCAGACCGCGTTGCTCGATCTCGCCGAAGCGCGCGGTGTGGGTGCCGCTTTCGCGATGGTCGCCGGACGGAAACGCGACCGCTTCCTCCAGCGCCTTGAAGCTGGTCTGGCGCAGCAGGAGGGGCACGGCGCGACGCGGCGGGCCTTCGATCACGGCCTTGGCGTCGATGCCGCGGCGCTGCATCGCGTCCTGCGCCGCGTCGATGTCCAGCGTGCGCGGGGTGAGGTGGTTGATGTGCGGGCCGCGGAAGGACACCACGTCGGCGATCAGGCGGTGCGCCTCATGCAGGGCCTGATAGGTAGCATGCGACACGGTGGCCTGGCTGTGCCAGCGGAAAGTCTCCAGCACTTCGGTGACAAAGCGCTGCGCATCGGCTTCGGACAATCCGCCGTCGCGTTCGGCCTGCTCCACCAGCGCCCGCGCGCCGGCAGTGAAGATGTCGCGCCGGGCCAGGATGTCCTGGACTTGCCCACGCAGTCCGGCATCGTCGATCAGCTCCATCCGCAGCAACGAGGTGAACACGCGGAACGGGTTGGCCGCCAGCGAGGCCGCGGTGGTCGGGCGGAAGGCGGTGGAATGCACGGGCACGCCGGCCACCGACAGGTCGTAATAACCCACGGGCGACATGCCCATCACCGCGAAGGCGCGGCGCAGCATCGCCAGCTCTTCGGCACTGCCGACGCGGATGGCGCCATGGCGTTCGGCGTCCAGGCGCGCGCGTTCGTCGTTGCGCTGCAGCTGCGCTTCCAGCGCTGGCTGTGCGGCCAACGTGTCGGCATTCACCTTGGCGACCAGCTCCATCAACGTGCCGTACAGCGGCACCTCGGCGCGGTACATCTCGGACATGGCCTGTGCGAACAAGCTGCGGATCCGGTCGGGCGAGACGAAATCGGGGTGCATGGCAGCGGCGTCGGCATCAAGGGCGTGATGGAGCGTCATTTTCCACCTGCCGGCAGGTGCGCGCCACCACGACCGAGGGCGACGTGCCGTGCTGGAGGTATGAACCGCTGCGCGGGAGGCCGGGGACGCGTCAGCGGCCATGTCGCCGGCGCTGCATCCGTGCACCTACGACGGCACTGATCCGAAAACGCCGCTGGCGCGCGGTTGCTGCACTCGGCGGACACACGGTGCCAGGGCTCCCGCCTGGCGCCAGCAGCCGGGTCACGCCAGCGGTCAGCGCCATCAACGGCGGACGCGACCTGGCGCGGCATCTGGACACCGCGCGCAATCCCCCGATGAACGCCGCGCCGCGTGCCGAACATTGCGCCGTGGCGTCGCCGACGTGACGCCGCGCCGTCACGCCGGCCGGATCACGCGCTGCTCCGATGCAGGCCACTATGATCGAGTCACCCCAATATCCGGTGACCTGTCATGGCCGCATTGCCGCAACTTCCTGAGATCCGCCTGGGTCGCTATCGCCATTTCAAGGGTGGCGAATACGAGGTGCTGGGCCTGGCCCGCAGCAGCGAAACGCTCGAGCCGCTGGTGCTCTACAAGCCGCTCCACGACGACAGCGGTGTATGGGCGCGTCCATATGCGATGTTCATCGAAGAAGTCGATGTGGAAGGCACGCGCACGCCGCGTTTTGCCTGGCAGAACGACGGGATCGTGGCGGAGGACTGACACGCCTGCATGGCGCCCGCCAGTCGGGCGTCATGCAGGGCGGGCGGCCTCGGTCCTCAACAGGCGAGGCCGCCTGGCGACGATGGCATTGATCCAGTCTCCGGCATCGAGCACGCAGGTGACCTTGCGTCCACGCACGGCGCAGAAGCGGTGACCGTGTTGACCTGCAGCAAGATCGCCAGGTGCCCACGCGCCAGCAATCCATCGGCCTGGGGCGTGCCTGGTAGAAGATCCGGGCGAGCAGGGTGCAGTCGAGCGTCCTGGTCTAAGAGGCGTGGACCTCGCGCTGTTGCGACCGGCCAGCAGGATGGGCCGCGTGGCCAGCGCCTTGGCGGTCATTTCGAGCAGGGTCATTGCACCGCCAAGGATGAGCGCAGGCGATTGCTGCGCGACGCGGGATGCAGATGGCGGTTCACGGCGGCACGACGGGCGCAGGTATTGCGGCGGACTCCTGCCAGCCCAGGCGCGAGTAAAGCCGGTAACGGGCGATGTTGACCCACTCCACCAGCGCCAGGTCGCAGATCAGCAGGTTGTAGCTGTTGGGCAACCAGGAGGCAAATGGTGCGGCGTAGTCGCTGCGTGCCGGCAGCGGGTGCAGGCCGAAGTGATGGAAGTACAGCAATGCCCGGCGCATGTGCAGGCCCGAAGTCACCAGTACCAGCCTCCCGTGCGGCCGTGGTGCCAGCAGTTGCGCGGTATAGCGGGCGTTCTCCCAGGTGGTGCGGGACTGTTCTTCTTCGACGATGGCCGCACGCGGGACGCCGGCCTCCACCAGCAGTGCCGAATACAGCTCGGCCTCGGTGCGACCCAGGCCGGCGGGGTCGCCGCCGGACACGACCACCGTGCAGCCACGGGCGTTCGTGGCGCAGCGGTCGTAGAGCTGCGCGGTACGCAGGATGCGGCTATAGGCCAGGGACTGCGGTTCGATCCCGCCTTCGTGCGGCAGCCGCTGCATGCCCATGCCCAGCAGCACGATCACCGAGTCCGGCTGCCAGGTGACACGCGCGGGCATGGCGTAGCCCGCCTGCGTGGCATCGGTGATCCAGCGCGTGGCCATGCCGTTGCCAAGCAGCCAGAAGATCGCCACCCAGGCCACGCCCAGGACACGGGACGTGCGCCGCCAGCGCAGGCGCGACAGCAGCAGGAGCAGCAGGGCACCCAGGGCGAATAGGACGAGGGACATGGACAGCCGAAGCGCAGTGGAGGCCCAAGGCTAACAGCCGATGCGGATTCCATCGTGGCGTTAGCGGTAGCGCCGTGG
>JBEVNH010000069.1:0-6978 GCA_040508175.1 Pseudoxanthomonas sp. | reverse complement strand
CGCAGCGGCTCGACCAGGCCCAGCTTCATGTGCTCGGGCAGCCCCCCCACGTTGTGGTGGCTCTTGATCACATGCGCCTTGCCGGTCTTACTGCCGGCCGACTCGATCACGTCCGGGTAGATGGTGCCCTGCGCCAGCCACTTGGCGTTGCGCAGCTTGTTGGACTCCTCGTCGAAGATGTCCACGAACAGGTTGCCGATGATCTTGCGCTTGGCTTCCGGATCGCTCACGCCTTCCAACTTGGCGAAATAACGGTCGGCCGCGTTCACGCGGATCACCTTGACGCCCATGTGCTCGGCGAACATCGCCATCACCTGGTCCCCTTCCTGCCAGCGCAGCAGGCCGGTGTCGACGAAGACGCAGGTCAGCTTGTCACCGATCGCCTTGTGCAGCAGCGCGGCCACGACCGACGAATCGACGCCACCGGACAGGCCCAGGATCACTTCGTCATCGCCGACCTGTTCGCGCACGCGGGCGATCTGGTCGTCGATGATGTTGGCCGCAGTCCACAGCGTCTGGCAGCCGCACACGTTCACCACGAAGCGGCGCAGCAGCGCCTGTCCCTGCAGGGTGTGGGTCACTTCCGGGTGGAACTGCACGCCGTACCAGCGCTTTTCCTCGTTGGCCATCGCGGCCACCGGGATGCGGTCGGTGGTGGCGGTGATGGTGAAGCCCGGCGGCGCCTTGGACACATGGTCGCCATGGCTCATCCAGACATTGAGCTTGGCTTCGCCCGGGTGGTCGCTGAGTCCGGCGAACAACGCGTCCGGGGCCACCACGTTGACTTCGGCATGGCCGAACTCACGCTGGTCGGCCGCTTCGGTGGCGCCACCGAGCTGGGCGGCCAAGGTCTGCATGCCGTAGCAGATTCCGAACACCCGCAGGCCGCTGTCGAACACGTCCTGCGGCGCGGCGGGCGCGCCCGGCAGCGTGGTCGATTCCGGGCCACCGGACAGGATGATGCCCTTGGCGCCGAAGCCGGCGATGTCGGCCGGATCGTGGTCCCACGCCCAGATTTCGCAGTAGACACCGAGCTCGCGGATACGACGGGCGATCAGCTGGGTGTACTGCGCACCGAAATCGAGGATGAGGATCTTGTCGCTGTGCAGGTCGGTCATAGGGTTCGGGTCCGGTCGTGCCCTTCGGGCATCGGCGCTGAAAAGGAGGAAGTGATGTGTGTGCGGAGTGCGGTGTACTGGGCGACCTGCTGCGGGTCGTCGTCGGACCAATGGATCGCGGTCAGGCCCTGCGACGTCGAGGGCGGGTCATCGGGCACGCGCTTGTCGGGGTCTTCCCAGACGGCCCCTTCGATGCGGCCGGGGCCATCATCCTCTGCCTGCAGCAGGGCAACCACGTCCGGACGCCTGGGGAGCTCAGCGACCCACGGCTGATACTCCAACGTGCCGCGGTGCAGGGTCTCGGGTCCATCACCGAGTTCGTCGCGGACCGCATCGATCCCGGTGAGCAGCTCGCGTGGCGAGATCACCTGGTCCGGCATGCACCGCACGGAAACCTTGAGGCCAAGGGCCGCCGTACGCCCAATGACCCGCCACTGGCCCCTGGCATGCTGTTCGGGCACCCAGTTGCCCGGGATGTCGAAGCTGGCGCCGCAAGCGCTGAAGCGGCGCTTGCCTGCGTCCGACGCGCGGTCGATCGCCAGGCCGGCATCAGGCCGCGCGACCGCAGCCGCGACTGCCAGGGCCCGGTCATTGCTTCGGAACGCGAGTCCCAGGGCGGTGTCGTGCTGGCACCCGGCCAGCAGCATCGGCACCCCGGCGCCGACACCCGCTGTCGCTGCGCTCACGGAACGTCAGCCCGCCTGGTAGTTCGGCGGCTGCTTGGTGATCGTCACGTCGTGCACGTGGCTTTCGCGCTGGCCGGCACCGGTGATGTGGACGAACTGCGGCTTGGTGCGCATCTCCTCGATGGTCGCGCAGCCCACGTAACCCATGGTCGCGCGCAGGCCGCCCACCAGCTGGTGGATGATGGCGCTGAGCGAACCGCGATACGGCACGCGACCTTCAATGCCTTCCGGCACCAGCTTGTCGGCGTCGGAGGCGTCCTGGAAATAACGGTCCTTGGACCCCTTCTCCATCGCGCCCAGCGAGCCCATGCCGCGGTAGCTCTTGTAACTGCGGCCCTGGAACAGTTCAACCTCGCCCGGGGCTTCTTCGGTACCGGCAAACAGGCCACCGGCCATCACGGTCGAGGCACCGGCGGCCAGTGCCTTGCCGATGTCGCCCGAGTAGCGGATGCCGCCGTCGGCGATCAGCGGGATACGGTCCTGCAGTGCCTCGGCGACCATGTTGACCGCAGTGATCTGCGGTACGCCGACCCCTGCCACCACGCGCGTGGTGCAGATCGAGCCGGGACCCACGCCGACCTTGCCCGCATCGGCACCGGCATCCATCAACGCCAGTGCGGCGTCGCCGGTGACGATGTTGCCGCCGATGACCTGGATCTGCGGATAGGTCTTCTTGACCCAGTTGACGCGATCCAGCACGCCCTGCGAGTGGCCGTGCGCGGTGTCGACGATGACCACATCCACGCCGGCGGCCGCCAGCGCTTCGACACGCTGCTCGGTATCGCCGCCCACGCCCACCGCGGCACCTACCAGCAGCCGGCTGGAAACGTCCTTTGCGGCATTGGGGCTATCGGACTTCTTCTGGATGTCCTTGACGGTGATCAGGCCGCGCAACGCGAAACCATCATTGACCACCAGCACCTTCTCGATTCGGTGCTTGTGCAGCAGCTCCAGCACTTCCTCGTCACTGGCACCCTCGCGCACGGTCACCAGACGGTCCTTCTTGGTCATGATGTGGCGCACCGGATCGTCCAGCTTCTTCTCGAAGCGCATGTCGCGGCTGGTCACGATGCCCAGCAGTTGGCCGCCATCGACCACCGGCACGCCGGAAATGTTGCGGGCGCGGGTGAGCTTGAGGACTTCGGCGATCGTGGTTTCCGGCCCCACGGTGAATGGCTCGGTGATCACGCCGGATTCGAATTTCTTGACGCGGGCCACTTCGGCGGCCTGCGCATCCACGCTGAGGTTCTTATGGATGATGCCGATGCCGCCCAGCTGGGCCATGGTCACCGCCAGGCGATGCTCGGTCACCGTATCCATGGCAGCCGACAAGAGTGGCAACTTCAGGCGCAGGTCGCGTGTGAGGCGGGTTTCCAGGTTCACGTCCTTGGGCAGGACGGTCGAATGCGCAGGGACCAGGGAAACGTCGTCGTACGTCAGTGCTTCAGCCAGGATGCGGAGCATCGGCCACCTAACCGGTTCGTGGGAAGCGCGACATTATAGCCCCAAGACCCGACGTCCTGCAGCCTGGCAGCAAGTGCGACGCTGCGTTTCCACCATGGTGTCCCGCAAGGATCGGCAAGGCCAAAGACGGCCATTGCCGCCGCGCATCAAGCCGCGGCTTCTGCCGCCTCGATGGTGTTCTGCATCAACGTGGCCACGGTCATCGGCCCGACGCCGCCGGGCACCGGCGTGATCCAGCTGGCACGCTCAGCGGCAGCGTCGTAACCCACATCGCCGGTCAGGCTGCCATCTTCCAGGCGATTGATGCCCACGTCGATCACCACGGCACCCGGCTTGACCCATTCACCAGGGATCAGATTCGGCCGGCCGACGGCCACCACCAGGATGTCGGCATCACGCACGCGAGCCTCCAGCACGTCGGCGGGGGTGAACTTGTGGCAGCAGGTCACCGTGCAGCCAGCGATCAGCAGCTCCAAGGCCATCGGTCGGCCAACATGGTTGGAGACGCCCACGATCGTGGCGTTGCGGCCGCGCACGGGCTGGTCGGTGTGCGCCAGCAAGGTCACGATGCCGCGCGGCGTACACGGGCGCAGGCCGAATTCACGCAAGGCCAGATGGCCGACGTTCTCCGGATGGAAGCCATCGACATCCTTTCGCGGATCGATGCGGTGGATCAGGTGACGCGCGTCCGGAATACCCGGCAGCGGCAACTGCACCAGGATGCCGTGCACCTTGGGATCGGCATTGAGCTGGTCGATCAACGCCAGCAATTCGGCCTCGGTCGTGCCTTCGGGCAGATCGTGATCGAACGCCTCGATGCCGACCTTTTCCGCGGCGCGGCGCTTGTTGCGCACGTACACGCTAGAAGCCGGATCGCCTCCCACCAGCACGACGGCCAGTCCAGGGCGCGATTTACCCGCGTCCACCCGCGCATCCACGCGGGTCTTGAGCGTATCGAGCAGGTCTTCGGCCACGCGGCGGCCATCGAGAATGCGGGCAGTCATCAGTCGGGTGGGGTGTACAGTCGGCCGCCTATTGTCCCCGATTCATCCAGCAGCGGGTAGGCACACTGCCCTGCCCCATTACAAGGAGCCCCCCCATGACCGATACCACCGCCCTGGAAGCCGCCGCTTTCCGCCGCCTGCTGGCACACCTCAACCAGGACCGCCTGGACGTGCAGAACATCGACCTGATGATCCTGGCCGGCTTCTGCCGCAACTGCCTGGCGGACTGGTATCGCGACGCGGCCGAGGACGCGGGCCAGACGATGAGCAAGGACCAGGCCCGCGAGGTGATCTACGGCATGCCTTTCGCTGAATGGAAATCCAGGCACCAGCCGCCTGCCACGCCAGCACAGCTGGCCGCCTTCGAAGCCGCGCAACAGCGCCACGGCTGAAGCGCGTCCGCGGCGCGTGTCAAGCAGGCGGTCCCCCGGCACCGCCTGCGTCACTTCCGCGCTCAGCCCTCGCCGGCGTTCTGGACCGTGGCGGCATCCAGTCGCTTGCTCTCGCGGCGGGGCACGGTGAACGGCGTTGGCGTGGCCGGCGCGGTATTGCCGATCAGCAGCGGGATGCCTGCGCGCGAGTTGCCGGCCGCGACCTCCAGGTCGAAACGCTCCGCATCCAGGCGGCGGACTTCGGCCGCAACGGTCCGTGCTTCCTCCTCGTCCACACCCAGCTCGACCAGCGCCGCCTGTCCAAAGCGCACGGCGGATTCGAAGGTCTCGCGGACCTGGAAGTCCACACCGGCCTGGACCAGTTCGAGCGAATGCTCGCGATCAAACGAACGCGCCAGCACCTTGGCCTGGCCAAACGCACCGCGGCACAGTGCGACGATCTTGTTGGTGGCCTCGCGGTCGTCGATGCAGATGGCGATCTGCCGCGCCGTCGCCGCGCCGGAGGCATGCAGCACGTCCAGCCGCGTACCGTCGCCGTAATAGATCTTGAAGCCGAACTCCTCGGCGCTGCGGATCATGTCCAGGTCGGTATCGATGATGGTGACGTCCACGTCGCGCGCCAGCAGCGCCTGGCTCATCACCTGCCCGAAGCGGCCGAAGCCGATGATCAACACGCTGCTGGTCTGTCCCTCCACTTTCTCGATGCCGTCCATCGACTGCTCGACCTTGGGCATGAAGCCACGCGACAGGATCACCACCACCGGCGTCAGCACCATCGACAACACCACGATGGCCGTGAAGTTGGCATTGAGCGTGGCGTCGATCAACCCTGACGACACCGCCGCCGAATACAGCACGAAGGCGAATTCACCGCCTTGCGCCATCAATACCGCGCGGTCCAGTGCCTCGCCGTGGCGACTGCGGGTGAGACGCGCAACCAGATAGATACACAATCCCTTGGCCAGCATCATCGCCACCACGGCCGAGACGATCAGCGGCCAGTTGCGCGCCACCACGGCCAGGTCTAGCGACATGCCCACGCTGAGGAAGAACAGGCCCAGCAGGATGCCGCGGAACGGCTCGATATCCGCTTCGATCTGATGGCGGAAGGTGGACTCTGACAGCAGCACGCCGGCCAGGAAGGCGCCCATCGCCATCGACAGCCCGCCCAGTTGCATCAGTAGGGCAGCGCCCAGCACGACCAGCAACGCCGCTGCGGTCATGACTTCACGGGCACGGGCGCGGGCCAGCATGCGGAACAGCGGGTTCAGCAGCCAGATGCCCGCCACCACCAGGCCAGCCACGCATGCCATGCCGATGCCGATCGCGGCCCAGCGCGACCCCTCCACAGCGGGGGTGGGCGAAAGGAACGCCACCAGCGCCAGCAGTGGGACGATCAGCAGATCTTCGAACAACAACACCGACACGATCTTCTGGCCGGGCACGGATGCGATATCGCCACGCTCGCCCAGCAGCTGCATGACGATGGCCGTCGAGGTCAGCACGAAGCCTGCGCCACCGACAAAGGCCACCGCCCAGGAAAAGCCGAACAGCTTGCCCACCACGGTCAACGCCGCCGCACAGGTCGCGATCTGCAGCGTACCCAGGCCGAAGATCTGCTTGCGCAGGCTCCACAGGTGCGAGGGCCGCATCTCCAGGCCGATGACGAACAGGAACATCACCACGCCCAGTTCGGCCGTGTGCAGGATGGCCTGCGGGTCGGAGAACCATCCCAGGCCAAACGGACCGATTGCCAGCCCGCCAGCCAGGTAGCCCAGCACCGAGCCCAATCCCAATCGCCGGAACAGCGGGACGGCCACCACGGCGGCGCCCAACAGCGCGACGACACTGACCAGCTCACTGGTTTCGGCAGGAGCGCTCATGCGCGATAAGGTCCAGTCATGGGGATTCCGTCAGAAGAGGCGTGGCCGCAAGACATGCGGCCGGCCAGGCACCGGGCAAGCCGCCCGGCATGAAACGTAGCATCGCAAGCACGTCGATGGCATGCATCGGTGTGGCAACCGTCCACCGACGATGGAGAAAAACCCTCAACCCGGGCCGACACCACAAAAGCGCGCGTAATCGATGTAGCCCGGAAACGCCACGCCGGGCGCGCACACCGGGCAGTTCGGATCGGGCTTCAGGCGCATCTCGCGAAACCGCATCGACAGCGCATCGACATGCAGCAGGCGCCCGCTCAGCGGCTCGCCGAGATCGAGCAGCAGCTTGATCGCCTCGGTGGCCTGGATCATGCCGACCAGGCCCGGCAGGACCCCCAGCACGCCGGCGTCGGCGCAACTGGGCGCAAACTCCG
>JBEVNH010000067.1:0-7487 GCA_040508175.1 Pseudoxanthomonas sp. | reverse complement strand
CGCCGACTCGGTTATCAGGCGCTGGAACCCGTCGTCCGCGCGCTGGTGCCCTCGACGCCTTTGATCCTGATGGGCGAATTCTTCTTGGAGCCTGTGGCGATGGGCATTGCCGCGGACCCGCTGGCCCACCTGCTTGGGCTGGTAACGCCCACGAGCCTCATGCGCAGACCGGTCGCCCCGCTTGCGCCGCTCGCTCCGTCGCGCCGGTTTGCGCGGTCGTGCTGGTTGCTCGTGCCGTGGCCGACACCGGCGCGGCACATCACGCTTGCGCGCAGCGCGTGCGGGCCGCCTTGCGGCGCTGCGCGCCGGATGCGTCGCCGCTGCCCAGGTCGATGCGTCAGCCGATGCGGTGCGCGTGCAGGTCCTGCGGCTTGTCTGGGCGTGGAATCGACTGTTGTCCGCCGCTGCGTCAAAAGACCTAAGCGCCTGCTTGCCGCGCTGCCGAACGATCGCGGTGCCGGGACCTCATCTGCAGGCCGCCACCCGGGTTGCGCGCAGGAGCTGCCTCGCTTTGCGCTAGGCTTGCCTGGCGCGCGCTCAGCCGCGGTGTGAGCAGCAGGGCGACGGCCCCTTCGATGTCAGAACCGCTTGGAGAAACACGCATGAAACGTGTGACCGGCATTGGCGGCATCTTCTTCAAGGCACGGGATCCTGCGGGGCTCAGCGCCTGGTATCGCGACCATCTGGGCCTGGATGTGGGCGCCTGGAACGGGGCGATCTTCCACTGGGGCGGTGCGGCAAGCGAGGCCGGCATGACCATCTGGAGCCCTTTTGCGGCCGACACTGACTACATGGCGCCCAGCACATCGCCCTTCATGATCAACTTCCGCGTGGCCGATCTGGATGCCTTGCTGGCTGCGCTCAGGGCCGAGGGCTGCAACGTGCTCGACAAGACGCAGGCCTCCGAACAAGGCACGTTCGGCTGGGTCATCGACCCGGAAGGCAACAAAGTCGAGCTGTGGGAACCACCGGCCGGGGCTTAGCGCATGGCATCCCGCATCTTCGGCGAGCGCAGCGCGGCATCTCGATGATCTGATTCAATGACCTCTGTTTCTCTCTCTTGCCGCACATGAAATTTTTGACCCGCCTCAGCATCATCAGCCTGGCGTTGGTGGCGGCCAGCTGCGCCAGTCACTCGGACGACTTCCTGGTGAAGGGAACACTGCGCCAGCGCGTGCCGCTCAGCGGTGCAGCTGAGATCGTGATTCAGTGCTACTGCCCGGAGCGGCACATCGCCCAGCAGGAAAAAGGCGACGCCGTCGTACTAGACGTGGCGGGCCGCTATGGCAGTGGCGGATACCACGGCGCGCAGGACAAGCCCAGGCGAATGCCCAGCCAGATGCTTTCCTTTGCCACCAAACGCGATGGCAATCGGGCCGTGCTGCAGAGCCGCGAGTTCACGTTCATGCATCACGCCCTTGTGCTGACGCGGGTCACGGTGCTGGCGCCACCAGGCGTCGAGGTGCGTTTCGAAGCGATTCCGCGCGAGGCACTGTACGACCGCAATGTCGATTGAGGCAGCCGCGCACCGCAACCCTGGCTGCATGGACACGTCGCCGACGACGCGGTGACGCGTGGGCACCCATCCCGCTGGTTGCCGCGGCCGATGACATCGCGCTGCGGATGCGCCTGGAAGGCGCCCTACCCGGCCATGATGCGCCTACCCGCGCGCGCCGGAACAAAGCGCTTCCCCAGGCCTATATTCACTCCGGGCGTCTGTAGCTGGGCGTGGCACCGTGGCGCCACCCGGCAGCAAGCATATGAAGCCATCCAGGCCGGTGCGTCGGCCGTCACCGACGCGTGATCTATCACGAGGACAGATCGATGGAGACGAAGCAGTCGCGCCGGAAATTCCTGCAGAGCACGGCCTATGTGGCCGGATTGATCGGAACTGGCCTGCAGGTCGCCGGCAGCAGCGCCATGGCGAAGGAACCGGTGCCCGGCCGTGTTGGCGCGCCCGCACCCGAGGTCATCAACCTGGGCGCCAATACGCTGTCCATCGGCCCCTCCAAGTCCTCGCTGCAGCAGATCGCCGAATCGGCGCCTGACAGCGGCGGCTATCCGGGCAAGGAAGCGCGTGACTTCATGAACACGCTGTCCGAACAGCTGGGCGTACCGGAAGACCACATCAGCGTGTATCCGGGCTCCGGCACGCCGCTCGGACTGGCGGTGATGACCTTCACCGGGCCTGAGCGTTCGCTGGTCACCGCCGACCCGACCTACGAACAGTCCTGGCGCACCGCGCCGAAAGTTGGTGGCAAGGTCATCAAGATCGCCCAGCGCGCGGACAACTCACACGACGTGCAGGCGATGTGCGCGGCCGACGCCAAGGCCGGCATCGTCTACATCTGTAACCCCAACAATCCCACCGGCGCGATCACCACGCGCAAGGACATCGAATACGCCCTGGCGCACAAGCCGGCCGGCAGCATCCTGCTGATCGACGAGGCTTACATCCACTTCTCCGAGAACGCGGCCAGCGTGGTCGACCTGGTGCCGACGCACCCGGACCTGCTGGTGCTTCGCACCTTCTCCAAGCTCTACGGCATGGCCGGCCTGCGCCTGGGATATGCGGTGGCGCAGCCCGCCACGCTGGAGAAGATGAACTTCTACGGCGGCGGCAGCGTGGCACTGACCACGTTCGTGGCCGGCACTGCCAGCCTGCGCGATGCCGACCTGGTGCCGGAGCGTCGCAAGATGGTGGCCAAGGGTCGCAGCGAGACCATTGCGTGGCTGGAAAAGCAGGGCCACCGCTGCACGAAGTCCGAGAGCAACTGCTTCATGGTCGATATCGGCCGCGATGCCAAGGCCTTCCAGTCGGCGATGGCGACCTTCGGCGTGATGGTCGGCCGCAGCTGGCCGGGCTTCGAGAACTGGCCGCGCATCAGCGTCGGCACCGATGAAGAGATGGTGCGTTTCCGTACCGCCTTCACCCAAGTCATGGCCGGCAAGACCGGTCCACTGCCACCACCGGCCCCCCGGCGCACGGCTTCGCTGGATGGCATGGAAGTGGAACTGTCGCTGGCCGGTTCCGCGCACCTGGTCTGCTGATCCCAACGCGCCAGCGGCTTCAGGTCGCTGGCGCGTCCGGATGGATCGCCCGCCACGCCATGACGTGGCATGCTCCCGGCCCTGCGGGAGCGCAGTGATTGTCTCCCTGCAATTATCTCGGAGGCTTCATGATCAAGTCCGTCGCAGGCGTGGCCGTGCTGCCGCTGCATCGCGCATCCTGCCAATGCGGCGCCGTCATGCTGCAACTGGACCTAGCGGACGGCGTCGTCGATCCGCGCCGCTGCGACTGCTCGATGTGCCGACGCCGTGGCGCCATCGTCGCGTCCGTGCCGCTTGACGGCATTCGCATCGTGGAAGGCGCCGAGTATCTACGCCCGTATCAGTTCAACACGTTCACCGCCAAGCATTATTTCTGTAGATGGTGCGGCATCTACACGCATCACCAGCGGCGCTCGGATCCGCATTAGTACGGCTACGACGTCGGCTGCATGGAAGGCATCAACGCACTGCCGCTGGTGGATGTACCGACCAATGACGGCGTGAATCATCCGGCGGATCGTGCAAGGAGCTGAGGCCGTCCCCGTACCGTTTTTCCTGTCGGGTTAGACTCGTGCATTCCGCCGGCAAGGACGGCACATCACGAGGACATGGAGATCGGCGGCTTCAGCATCTTTCACTGGATTTTTTTGCTGGTGATCCTCGGGATCCTGGTTGGCTCGGTCTTGCTGATCGTCTGGGCAGTGAACCGCAGCAACGCAAAGCCAGGCAATCCGGGCGTGACACCGCCGCCGATCGAGCACAGCACCGAAGCGCGGCTGCGTGATCTGGATGCCCTGCGTGCGCGGGGCGTAGTGACCGAAGCCGAATATGCGGAACGTCGCGCGGCGATTCTGCAGTCGTTGTAATCAGGCCGCGATGCGTCCAGGCGAACGCGTCATGCGCAAGCGCGATATCGGACAACGGAAGATCTGGGCGCGCCGCATCTGGATCGCACTGACCATCGCCGTGGCCTGTCTGATGCTGGCCAAGCCGGAGCTGCGTGCACTGGCACCGCTGGTCGATGCAATGGGAATGGACGTGCTGCTGATGCTGTTCGGCCTGCAACTGCTACTTGTGGGGCGATGGATATCTTCCTGCTTGCTCGCACCCGTCCTGCATGCCATCGGGCTCGCCATGCACATGCTGGACGGCTGGAGTGCGCGAATGCCTGCCACCGCATCGATGCGCCGGGTGAGTGGCGCCATGCTGTTGCGCCTTGGATCGACCGGCGTCGCCGCATGGCTGGCGATGCACTGGATGCTGGCAGTCTTGCCGGGCGAGTAAGGCAAGGGATGCCGGCTTTTGCCGCTTCGCAGATTGCCAGTACTGGCGCCAGCCACTACCGTGCCGGCTCCGCCAGTTCCTGAAGCTGCCGCATGTCCCGCCGCCTTGCCCTGAGTGTCATGAGCCTTGCACTGTCCCTGCCCCTGTCCGTCCGTGCCAATGAAGGCATGTGGATGCCCTCGCAGCTGCCCGAGCTGTCCCGACAGCTGCAGGAGGCCGGCTTCCGCAGCGATCCCAATACCCTGGCCGATGTCACCCAGCCGCCGCTGAGCGCGGTGGTGAAGATCGGCGGCGCCACCGGCGCGTTCGTCTCGCCCGATGGTCTGCTGCTGACCAACCACCACGTCGCCTATGGCGTGATCCAGTACAACACCAAGCCGGGTGCGAACCTGATCGATGACGGCTTCGTGTCTCACAGCCGTGGCGAAGAACTGCCTTCCAATCCGGATTTCCGGGTGCTGGTGACCACCGCCTTCGACAAGGTCACCGACCGGATCCTGGCCGCTGCCAAGGGCAAGACCGGCCGTGCGTATTACGAGGCCGTCGACAGCGCCGGCAAGCAACTGGTGGCGCAGTGCGAAGCCGAAGGCGGCGTGCGTTGCAGCGTGGCCAACATGTATTACGGCAGCGACTTCTACCTGATCCAGCAGCTGGAGCTGCGTGACATCCGCCTGGTCTACGCGCCGCCGCGTGCCATCGGCAACTATGGCGATGAGATCGACAACTTCATGTGGCCGCGCCATTCCGGTGATTTCACCGTGCTGCGCGCCTACGTGGGCAGGGACGGCAAGCCAGCCGACTACAGTGCCGACAACGTGCCGTACCACGCGCCGGCGTTCCTCAAGATCGCCAAGGACGGACCCAAGGCCGGCGACTTCGCCATGCTGGCCGGCTATCCGGGCACCACCTACCGGCACCGGACCGCCGCCGAGTTCGAGGCACAGGTCGGGCGTACGCTGCCGCAACGCGTGGCGCTGTTCGACACGCTGATCGACACTATCGAGCAGCGCGGCAAGGCCGACGCCGGATCGCGCACGCGCTACGCCGCGCAGCTGGCCTCGCTGAAGAACAACCGCAAGCGTGCGGCCGGCGAACTGGAAGGCCTGCTGCGCAGCGATGCGGTGCAGCTGCGCGGTGCCGATGAGCACGCGATGCTGGCCGCGACCAAGGGCGCCAACGCACGCCATATCGTGCAGCTGCAGCAGGTGTTGGCCGGCGGCAGTGCCGTCGGCGAGCGCGACGTACTGCTGGGCCTGATCGGTACACAGACCCAGCTGATGCGCTCGGCGCTGATGCTGGAGCGGCTGAGGATTGAATCGTCCAAGCCCGATGTACGGCGCGAGACTGGTTACCAGCAGCGCGACCAGGGGCTGATCGAAGGCATGCTCAAGCAGGTGCAGCGGCGGTACGACGCCGACACGGAGAAAGCCTTGCTGACCCTGCTGCTGGGCCGCTACCAGCAGCTGCCGCAGGACCAGCGCGTGCCGGAATTCGATGCGGCCTTCGGGCGCGACGCGGACAGCCTCAAGACCGTGCTGGACACGCTGTACGCCCGCACCACGCTGGGCACGGAAACCGAGCGCCTGTCGCGTCTGGCCGCCGCACGTGAGGGCAGGCCGCTGGCCGGCGATGCGCTGATCGACCTGGCCAAGACACTGGTGCCGGCGCAGGTGCGCCTGGACGAAGCGCGCAAGGACCGTGAGGGCGAGCAGCTGCGCCTGCGTCCGTCCTACATGCGTGCGCTGTTCGCCTGGCGCAAGCAGCAGGGCCGGGCCGTGTATCCGGACGCCAACAGCACGCTGCGCGTGAGCTATGGTCAGGTCACCGCCCTGGCACCGCGCGACGCCGTGGCATATGCGCCGGTGAGCACGGTCGCCGGCATCGTGGAAAAAAACACGAATATCGCGCCTTTCGATGCACCCAAGCCGTTGCTGGCCGCCATCGCAAAAGGCGACTTTGCCGGCACCGAAGACGCCGCGCTGAAAACGCAGACGGTGAATTTCCTCACCAACCTCGATACCACTGGCGGCAATTCCGGCTCGCCCGTGCTCAATGCACGCGGCGAGCTGATCGGCCTGAACTTCGACAGCAACTGGGAATCGGTGAGCGCCAGCTGGTGGTACGACCCACGCTACAAGCGCGCCATCCACGTGGACACGCGCTACATCCGCTGGTTGATGGACAAGGTCTATCCCGCACCGCGGCTGCTGGAGGAAATGGGCCTGTCGCCCTCGTAGGCCATCTACACACGTTTTACGGCGGCAGACCGCCACACTCCCCCCACGATGCCCTGGAGTGTTTGCTCATGCCGCCTTCCCACCGATGCTCCTGGCATCGTCGCGGCGCCGCGCTGATCGCCGCCATCCTGCCGCTGGCTGCAGCGGCTGAAGAGATTGCCTTCGACCGCCCGGGCATTCCGTTCGCCCCGCAGACACTTGGGCGCGGCGGATTCGCCTGGGAGCAGAGCCTGCCCGAGGTCAGCTGGGACCGGGTGGAGGGCGGGATCCAGCGGGAATACGTTGCCGGAAGCGTGTTGCGTTTCGGCGTGGGGGCCTCGGTGGAACTGCAGGTCTTGTCCGATGCGCAGGCCTGGCGGCGCGACACCGGCCGCGACGCGTTGCGTGGCCACGGCCGGGGCAGCACAGCCCTGGCGGCCAAGATCGCCTTGCCCAGTCCAGATGCTGCATTTTCCTGGGCGCTGCTGGCGCAGGCCGATATTGAATCCGGCAGCGCCTCGTACGGCAACGAAGACCACGTGCGTGCGCTTGCGCTGTCTGCCAAATGGGACTTCAGCCAAGCGCGCGCACTGACGCTGTACGTGCAAGGCGTGGACAGCCGCGCGGGCCACAGCTGGACCATCGCGCCCAACTACACCTTTCTCAGTGGCGCGTCCTGGCAGGCCTATGTCGAGGCCGGCGTGGGCCATGGCGAGGACAGCACGCGCGGTGTCGGCGGCGGCGTCGCCTGGATGATGGGCGAGCACGCTCAGCTCGATATTTCGCTGCTGCGCGGGACCGCGTCAGACGCGCCGGATTGGCAGGGCGGTCTGGGCCTGTCGGTGGGATTCCAGTAACGGCGGCAGCGCGCAGGGCGCGCGCGCCGCCGCACGCGACGTCAAGTGATCTTCTTGAACACCGTCATGCCGAGCAGGA
>JBEVNH010000056.1:0-8596 GCA_040508175.1 Pseudoxanthomonas sp. | reverse complement strand
AAGGCGTGGATCTCCTGGCCGGAGACTTCCTTGGCGATGAAGTTGGCCAGCAGGCGCGCGGCCAGGCGGCCGTATTCGGGTTCTTCGCCGATCAGCAACGCGGCGGTGCGGATGGACAGCTCGTCCAGTTCCTGGGTGGTGGCGCCGTCGTACAGGCCGGAGATGGTGCGGGTGGCCACGCGCATCGGGTCGACCGCATGCAGGCCTTCGGCGCAGCGCTGGATCGCGCGCACGATCTTGTTCAGGTCCACGGCTTCGCTGCCGCCATTGCGCTTTTTCACACGCATCGCGGTGGCGGTGGGCGGCGGGGTCAGCAGGAACTCTGCATCGGCCGGGCGTTGGGCCACGGCGGAATCGATCTGGGTCACGGTGTGGTGTCTCCATGCGGGATGCAGCCCCGCGCCCTCCCCGAATCAGGCGTGGAACAGCGTTGGAATGCGAGTGTGGGAAGGCGGCGTCGCAGAAACGGAGACACACGGAACCGTCCGTGGCCTGCATCACGCGTCACCAGCCATCTCCCCCTCGGAGATTCCGCGGCCGGCACCGCGCGATGTGCTTGCGCGCGGCTGTCGGCAGGTCTTCGGACTGATGGGCGCGAAGGCAGGGGCCTTCTCCTACTCCGCCGCTTCCCGAGGCCTGCTGGCCTCAGTGCGTGTGGCGGGGTCGTTCCCAATTACCGCTGCGGGGCAGTGCCGGAGTGGATCTGGGCAGATCGCACCGGCTTCCCTTTTGATCCAAGGGATTGCGTCCCCCGGAACCGACAACCACAAGATAGTGGGGTCGTTTTTATCCGTCAACGCCAAATGTTGTGCATAACTTGTGGGCCACATCGCAAAAGCCAACGCCGGCAGGGCTTTGCGGCGACTGCACATGACGAGGAGGAGAGTTGACGCGGTCTTCCCTGTCGGTGTCCGATCTTGCACAGGCACCTTCGGCCCTGGATGGCGACGGCACCCACGCGCACGACCGCGCCCGTCATCCCGCAACGCCCGGAGCCATGTTCATGCACGACAACACGCTGTTTCCCGCCGCTTCTCCCTTGCGCCGCGTCGCCACCATCGGGTTGCCGCTGTTGGGGGGGCTATTGGCACTGTGGCTGGCACAGGCCGTCGCGGTGCGCTGGGACGATCAACCGGGCTTGCGCCAGGCGCTACGCGACGGGTTGATCTGTGCAGGGGCCACCGCACTGGGCGCCCTGCCGGTGTTGGCCATCCGCAGCGTGCCCCAGCGTGTGGCCGATTGCCTCCTGGGCTTCGGGGCGGGCGTGATGCTGGCCGCCACCGCATTCTCGCTGATCGTGCCGGGCCTGGAGGTTGCGGGCAAGCAGGGTCTGAATGGCGTCCAGGCCGGCCTGCTGGTCAGCGTGGGCATCTGCCTGGGCGTGGGCATGATGCTGCTGATGGACCGGATCGTGCCGCACGCGCATCTGGATAGCGAAGGCAAGACCACGCGCAGCGTGGTGGGGCGCCTGTCGGACTGGCTGCCGCCCAAGGTGATGCTGTTCGTGCTGGCCATCACCCTGCACAACATTCCCGAAGGTATGGCCGTGGGCGTGGCCTCCGGCTCGGGCATGGAGCATGCGCAGACCTTCAGCATGGCCATTGCCCTGCAGGACATCCCCGAAGGCCTGGTGATCGCCCTGTCCCTGCTGACGGCCGGCGTCTCGCGCGGCCGCGCGGTGCTGATCGGGGTGCTGTCCGGCCTGGTGGAGCCAATCGGCGCGCTGGTCGCGGCGGTGGCGGTCGGCGCGTTCTCCACGCTGCTGCCGTGGGGCCTGGCGTTCGCGGCGGGGGCGATGCTGTTTGCGGTCAGCCACGAGGTGATCCCGGAGTCGCATCGCAATGGCCACGAGACCTGGGCGACCTTCGGTCTGACCTTGGGCTTCTGCCTGATGATGGTGATGGATACCGGGCTGGGGTAAGGACCGGGGCGGTCATGGCGCGCAGCGCCTGAACGCCTGCAATGCTTCATGGGCGGACTGCCGTGCTTCGCCAACGCAGGCGTCCGTGTTCGGGATCGATCCGCCTTCATTGACGCCACGACGCCACCTTGGCTGCCTGCGTGACTGGCCAGGCGCGTGACCGGATCGAAGGCCAGTCCCTGCTGCACAGCACTGCAGCGGACCGCGGCCGGCAGGGTGCCGCCGCGGTCCGTGCTCGCATCGGGCGAATCAGACCAGGGTCAGGGTCACGTCGATGTTGCCGCGGGTGGCGTTGGAGTACGGGCAGACGCCGTGTGCCTTGTCCACCAGCGCCTGCAGTGCTTCGCGCTCCAGACCCGGCACGGCGATCTTCAGCTCGACGGCAATGCCGAAGCCGCCCGGGATCTGGCCAATGCCGACATGGCCTTCGATGGTGGGCTCGGCGGGCAGCCTGAGCTTTTCCTGGCCGGCCACGAACTTCATCGCGCCGATGAAGCAGGCCGAATAGCCGGCAGCGAACAGCTGCTCCGGGTTGGTGCCTTCTCCGCCGCTACCGCCCAGCTCGCGCGGGGTGGACAGCTTGGCGTCCAGCGCCTTGTCCGAAGAAGTTGCGCGGCCATCGCGGCCTCCGGTCGCGGTGGCAACAGCGGTATAGACGATCGTTTCGGGGGAAGCCATGGGTGAACTCCTTGCAGTGGTGGCCCTTCAGCGGGCCGGAAGTGAGGTGGTTAAGTTGTGTGTTATTTAATCGTGCGATAAGTATTTATGTGGGGAGAGGATGTCGCGCGAAGTTGCATATCCTCAGCTCAAGTCGCCTTGACCAGGCTGCCGCGCAGCCGGTCCAACTGCTGCTTGAGCTGCACCAGTTCCTCCAGCTCGCAGGCGGTCGCACAGAACACCTGCTCGGGGATCGATTCGGCCTTGGTACGCAGGCTGCGGCCGCTGCGGGTCAGCGAGATGATGACTTGCCGCTCGTCCTGTGCTGAACGCATGCGGGTCAGCAGTTCTGCGCCTTCCAGCCGTTTGAGTAGCGGGGTCAGCGTGGCCGAATCCAGGTTCAGGCGCTGCCCGATCTCCGACACCGTCAGCCCGTCGCCTTCCCACAGCACCAGCATCACCAAGTACTGCGGGTAGGTCAGGTCCAGATGCTCCAGCAGGCCGCGATACAGCTTGTGCATCGCCAGGTTGGCCGAATACAGCGCGAAGCACAGCTGGTTGTCCAGCTGCAGCAGCGATGTGGCGGACTTCGTGCTGGCTTTGGTCGAGGCCATGACGCGCAATTTAGATTGCGCGCAATTTAATTGCAAGCGACTTACCGGCGGCGCCGGCAACAACCGACGGACGGTCGCCGTCGTGTGGCCGTCAGTGCCGGTGTTCGCGCGCCAGGAACTCCGCGCTCTGCATCTCGATCAGGCGCGAGGCCGTGCGCTCGAACGCGCCCTGCAGCCGCGTGCCGGTATACAGCGCCACCGGCGCGCTGTCGGCGGTGGCGACCAGCTTGACCTGGCGATCGTAGACCTCGTCGATGAAGTTGACGAAGCGGCGCGCCGCATCCTCGTTGAGTCTGCCGAAGTGCGGAATCCCGCCGACCAGTACCGTGCCGAACTCGCGCGCGATCTCGATGTAATCGGTGGTCGAGCGCGGGCCTTCGCACAGGGCGGAAAAATCGAACCAGCCGACGTCCGAATCGCGTGCGCGCATGGGAATGTTGCGGCCATCGACTTCGATTTCGGCCGCGCGGGCCTCGCTGCCGGTGAGCTGTTGCCAGCGCTGTGCCAGCCAGTCGTCGGAGTCGGCATCCAGTGGTGCGCGGTACACCGGCGAATGGGTCAGTGCGCGCAGGCGATAGTCCTCGGTGCCCTCGGCGTACAGCGTCTTGCAGTGCTTCTGCAGCAGGCCGATGGCCGGCAGGAAGCCCTCACGCTGCAGGCCGTCCTTGTAGAGGTTCTCCGGCGCGGTGTTGGAGGTGGTCACCAGCGTCACGCCCTCGGCGAACAGGCGCTGCAGCAGGCGCGCCAAGAGCATCGCGTCGCCGATATCGGTGACGAAGAACTCGTCCAGCACCAGCACGCGCAGGCTGCTGCGCCATTCCTGCGCAATCCTGGCCAGCGGGTCGCTCTGGCCGGCGTGCTCGCGCAACCGCTCGTGCACGCTGCGCATGAAGCGATGGAAGTGCGTGCGCGACTTCTGCGTGATTGGCAGGTTGTCGTAGAACAGGTCGACCAGGAAGGTCTTGCCGCGGCCGACGCCACCCCAGAAATACAGGCCCTGCACCGGATCGGGTTTTTTCCAGAACGAGGACAGGCGATCCAGCCAGCCGTCCTGGTCCCCGTCCATCAACCCGGTGTAGATGCGGTCCAGCTCGGCCAGAGCGGCGTGCTGGGCGACATCATCGCGCCAGTCGCCACGCGCTACGCCCGCCTTGTAGGCCTGCGAAGGCAGCACGCCTTCGCCGGTCGCTGTCTTGGCCTGTGCGTTCATGCGTCGGGCAACCAGGCGCGCACGCCGTGCTGCAACGCGCCGCGCAGGTCGATCAGCTTGCGATGGAAGAAATGGCTGGTTTCAGGCATCCGCACCAGTTCCGGCTGCGGGTCCAGCGTGTCGATCCAGTCGTACACCGCTTGCGGCTCGACGACTTCGTCCTCATCGCCCTGGATCACCAGCCATTGGCGCTGCGGCAAGACCAGGCTGTCGAAGTCCCAACGCTCGCGGCCGACCGGCGGCGCGATGGAGACCAGGACGTCTGGCTGCGCGCGCGCGTACGCACGCAGCGAGACATACGCGCCGAAGCTGAAACCGACCAGCCATAGCACCGCATCCGGGCGTTGCGCCCGGACCCAATCCACGATGGCCTGCAGGTCTTCGGTTTCGCCGACGCCGTTGTCGAAACTGCCGGCCGATTCGCCGACCCCGCGGAAGTTGAAACGCACGCTGGTCGCGCCCAGGTCGCGCAGCCCGCGTGCGGCCATGGTGACGACCTTGTTGTGCAGGCTGCCTCCTTCGGTGGACAGCGGATGGCAGACCACGGCGACCAGCGGCAGCGGCGTGGCGTCGCCTTCGGGAAAGTCGATGGCCAGCTCCAGAGCGCCGGCCGGCCCATCCAGCATCAAGCTGCCGGACGCATTGGGAAAGGTGGGGGACGTCATGGGGGACATCATACCGGGCAGGCCTGCGTCGGCCTTATCGATGCAGATCCATCGCGCCGCATGACGCAATGTCAGCGCAGGTCGGAACCCTTCGCGCGACGCCGGCATCCGGCGCGGCAGGCCCGGCTGACTTGTATGATGCGCGCCCCGGCATGGGCGCCTTCAAGCCGCGCCCGCGTCTTGTCCGACAGGTGATGCATGGGGTTCGTGGTGTTGGCCGTGCTGTGCAGCGTGGCGGTGTCGGTGTTGCTGCGCTGGGCACGCGATGCGCGCGTGGACGTGCCGCAGGCCGTGACCTGGAACTATCTGGCTGCCACGTTGCTGTGCGCGCTGCTGCTGCAGCCGGTGCCTGCGGAGGTGTTCGCTCCGGCCGCGCCCTGGGGCGGCTGGCTCGCGCTGGGCGTACTCCTGCCGACGCTGTTCGTGTTGCTGGGCCGCTCGGTGCAGCGCGCGGGCATCGTGCGGACCGACATCGCCCAGCGCCTGTCGCTGTTGCTGTCGCTGCTGGCGGCTTTCACCTTGTTTGGCGAGCGCGCCAATGGACTGCGCCTGCTGGGCCTGGGGCTGGGACTGCTGGCCTTGCCCTGCCTGCTGGCACGGCCACGGCATGCACGCGGCGGTGCGAGCGCCGCCGGCCAGTGGTTGCCGCTGACAGTGCTGGTGGGGTTTGCCGCGGTGGACGTGCTGCTCAAGCGCATCGCGCTGGACGGCACGCCCCTGGCGGTGTCGCTGCTGGCGACCTTTGCCATCGCCTTCCTGCCGATGCTGGGTTGGCAACTGTTGCGCCACGCGCGTGGACAGGCAGCGTTGACGCTCCGCAACGCCTGGGCCGGCCTGCTGCTGGGCGTGCTCAACTTCGGCAACATCTACTTCTATCTGCGCGCGCACCGGGCACTATCCGATCACCCCTCGCTTGTGTTCGCCAGCATGAACGTCGGGGTGGTGCTGCTGGGCACACTGGTCGGCGTGGCGGTCTACCGCGAGCGCCTGAGCCGTCTCAATCTGGCGGCGATCCCCATGGCAGTGGCGGCGATCGTGTTGATCGGCCTGGGAGCGGAGTGATCGAGGCTGAGCGGCCGGTGTGAACCCGAAGGGTTGACAGGTGCGTTATTGTTATAACGTCACGTTATAGAGCATCTGTCATGAAGCCCGCCTGCTCCCCTTCGGCCTGGTTCGATGCCTCGGCCCTTGGTCTGTCTTCCCTGTGCCTGCTGCACTGCCTGGCGCTGCCGGTGCTGGCGGCCGTGCTGCCGGCCCTGGCCAGCTGGGCCGAGGCCGAATGGGTGCATCTGGTTTTCGCCGCCATCGCTGTGCCGTTGGCGGGCCTGGCGCTCTGGCGCTCGCACCGGGTGCGGCCGCTGCCGGTCGGCTTGATCGCGTTGGCTGCACTGGGACTGGCGGGCCTGATGCTGGGCGCCAGTGGCTGGCCCAGCCACGCAGCGGAAACCCCGTTCACCGTCGCTGGCAGCCTGTTGCTGGCTTGGGCACATCTGTGGAACTGGCGCCGCCGTCCGCATCCGGCGCCCTGCGACTGCTAGGCGGCCTGGGAGCCTGGAGGCGTGGGCCGGGCGTCTGGCCGGCCGGCTGTTGCGCTTCTTAGCGACTGCCTGCTGGCGCAAAGGCTTACAGGTCCAGCCCCAGCACCATCGGATCGTGGTCAGAACTGCGCCACGGGCCGGGCGAGTTCCTGCCGGTGTAGCCCTCGTCGTCAGCTTCGTCGGCGTTGATATGCCACTCGGCCGCGCCGCGCAGGTGAGCGGCCAACGACGGTGTCAGCAAGGCATGGTCCAGGCGGCCGCGCTGGCCGTCGTAGAGGTAGCTGTAGGGCGAGGCGACCCGCGCCTGAGCAAAGGCATCGACCCAGCCTTGCTCGCGCAGGACCCGCAAGGGCTGTTCCTGAGCGTAGGCGTTGAGATCGCCGACGATCAGTGCGCGATGGCCACCGGTCTGCGTCGGATCCGATTGCAGCCACGCGTCCAGCCGGCGCGCGGTCTCCACCCGGGTGGCGTTCCAGCAGCTCGCACCATCGCCGTGGTCGGCGTCGGCGCCCATCGCGTTGCTGCATCCTTTGGATTTGAAGTGGTTTGCGGCGATCACGAAGACCGGCCCGTCGCCGCGGCGGAACGCCTGGGCCAGTGGAACACGGCTATGTTCGGCGAACGGCCCGCCTTCGAGCACGACCGGGTGGCCGACGGGCGTGACCTTCGACGCACGGTAGAGCAGGCCGACGCGGATCGGGTTGTTGCCCGGGCCATGGCCTGCGTCGACGAAACGCCAGTCGCCGCCGCCGGCGTTGAGCGCTTCGACGAACTGCGCCAGCGAGGAATCCGCCCCATAGCCATCGTTCTCCAGTTCCATTAGCGCGGCGATGTCGGCCTGCAGCGGCTGCAGCGTGGCCACCAGCTTGGCGGTCTGTGCGCGCCATTGCGCCTCGGTCCTGGCACCGCGCGAGGTTGGAAATCCGCCGCCCCGACCGTCGCCGTTGAACAGGTTCTCCAGGTTGAACACCGCGATGCGCGTGTTGCCGGGCACGTTGGGCGCCTGCGCCGGCCGCGCCGCCGGCTGCACGTCCAGCGAGGCAGTCAGCTGCAGGCGCCAGCGGCCATGGCGCGCATCGACGATGCCCTCCGCCCCGGTGGCGAGACCGCCGCTGCGGACCGTGCCCTGGGGCAGGTAGGCCAGGGATGCCGGGTCGCGCTGGCTGCTGCCGTCGTCCAACACGAGGCGGCGGCGGGCGTTGTCGCGCTGGATCTGGATGAAGTCAGCAGTGCCGGCGACCGCGCGTTCGCTTGGGGTCCACAGCGGGCCCTCGAAGCTGGCGATGGTCTCGCCGTAGCGCAGGTCGGTCCCGCCCAACGTCAGCGGCGCATCGATGCGGACCTGCATGCTCTCGAAGGCGCGCCAATCGTCCGGGGCACTGCTAAGCGAAACCGCCTCGGGTCGCGGTGCGGCGGGCAGCCGCTTGGCGGTTCCGAGTACCAGCGTGGTCGTGGTGGCGCCGTCGCGGCCCTCCTCGATCAGCGTGCCGTGCAGCTTCCAGGCCTGGCCCACCTGCAGATCGGCCAGGCGATGGCTCGGGTCCACCTTCACGAACAGGCCGTCAGAGGTCGCCGGATCTCCATCGCCGGCCCCTGCCGACTGCATGAAGAAGCCACCCAGCCCGGTGCGCAGGTCTGCGGTCACCACGCCCTGCACCGTGACCACCTGGCCCTCGTAAGGGCTGCGCGCGTCGCGTCCCTGCACCTGGCCGATCGCCAGCACGGGATCCTTGGCGGGCGCTGGAAGGCTCGCCAGGGCAAGCAACACGGCGGGGAGCAGGCGGATCGACGACATGGAGGTTCCAGCGCAGGTGAGGGTAGGGGCGGCGTGCAAACGAAGACGCCGCCCGAAGGCGGCGTCGGAGCGGCGTATTGTCGCCCGCGCCTACTTGGATTGCTCCAGCATCCAATCCACCGTGGCGTGGATCTGCTCCTCGCTCAGGCCGGGATTGCCGCCCTTGGGCGGCATGATGCCGCCGTCCGGGCCGGTG
>JBEVNH010000040.1:0-6652 GCA_040508175.1 Pseudoxanthomonas sp. | reverse complement strand
CGCTGCGCGAATCCGTCGGCGGTCTGCGCCGCGAATGGTTGATCTATTTCCTCGCCATCGTCGGCGTGGTGCCGATTGCCTGGCTGATGTGGGCCGCGGCCAACAGGGCCTTCGCGCTGGGCGGGGAGATCTCGCTGGCACTGCTGCTGATGCTGGTGGTGCTTGGCGGCGTGCTCCTGTGGTTTGCCTGGTTCACCGGCACGCACTGCACGCCCGAGCAACGCCGGCAAATGTGGGCGCTGATGGCGCTGATCTTCATGGCGCTGGTGTTCTTCACCCTGTACGAGCAGACCTATGGTTCGTGGGTGACCTTCACCGATCGCCTGCTGACCAAGGACATCGTGCCGGCGCTGGTGATCCGCGAAGGCATGCCATTGCCGTGGTCGACGCTGTCGCTGCTGCTGGCACCGGCCGCCTTCGTGCTGGCGGCGCGCATGTCCGACCGCGCGCCCGCCTCTTCCGCGCCGAAGGCGGTGTTCGGCGGGGTAATCGCCTTGATCCTGTTGCTGCTGGTGCGCGACTGCCTGGTGTTGCCGCAGACCGCAGGCTCGCTGACCTATCTCGGCGCGTTGTTCCTGGTGCTGCTGGCGCCGCTGTTCGCCGGGCTGTGGGCGTGGCTGGACCGGCGCGGGCTGGACCCGTCCAAGCCCACCAAATCGGCCTGGGGCCTGATCTTCGGCGGTCTGTCGTTCATCCCGCTGGCGCTGGCGGCGCAACACGTGGGCAGCACTGGGCAGATGGCCAGCGTGTGGTGGCTGGTCGGCGCCTATCTGGTGCTGGAAATCGGCGAGATGTGCCTGTCACCGGTCGGCCTGTCCGCGGTGACCCAACTGGCTGTGCCGCGGGTAATGAGCCTGATGATGGGCACCTGGTTCCTGGCCACGGCGTTCTCGGAAACCCTGGCCGCGCTGTTCGGAAAACTGGCAGCCATCGAGGTACCGGAAGGCGAGACGCTCAACCTCGCCGATGCGGCAGCGCGCTACGCGCACCTGTTCTGGTTGCTGATGTGGATCGGCATCGGCTGCGGCGTCATCGCGATGCTGGCGGCGCCGCTGCTGCGTCGCCTGATGCGGCCGCATCGCTGACCGACGCTGTGGAGATCGCACCATTGCCGCCGATGTTGCGTTCGAGGAAGGCCAGCAGCTGCGTGTAGAACGCCTGCTGGTGTTCCTGCGTGTAGAAGCCGTGGCCTTCGGTCTTGTAGTACAGCGTTTCCACTGGCACCTTCGCCGCGCGCAGGGCTTTTTCCATGCGTTCGGTGTGCTTGATCGGGGCGACTTCATCCTCGCCACCGGCGGCCAGGAACACCGGCACCTTGATGCGGTCGGCCAGCAGGTTGGGCGAGACCGCGGCGAGATTCGAGGGCTTTCCCACCCAGTCATCGGCCCAGTTGCCGAAACGGATGCTGCGCTTGGCGTCCTCATTGACCATCATCGGCAAGTCGTACACCCCCACGTAGCCGGCGGCACAGCGGTAGAGACCCCGCTCCTTGGCCGCGCCCATCAGCGCGGCGTACGCACCGTAACTGGCGCCATAGATACAGATGCGGTTCGGGTCCGCGATCTTTTCCGCAATCGCCCAGCGCGTGGCATCGGTCAGGTCGTCCTGCATCGCCAGGCCCCAGCCGCGCGCGCCGGCCTGCAGGTAGGCCCAACCATGGTTGCCCGAGCCGCGATAGTTCAGCTGCAGCACCGAATAGCCAGCCGCGGCCAGGAGCTGGACTTCCTGGTTGAAGCCCCATTCGTCGGCAATGCCGAACGGGCCGCCGTGCGGCAGCAGGACCAACGCGCCGGCCGCTGTGGCCTTGGCCGGCCGCGTCAGCAGGCCGTGCAGCTGCAGGCCGTCGCGCGCCTTGAAGGTGATGGTGCGCATGGCCGCCATCGCCTCGGCATCGATCCAGTCACGCCGCGACAGTACGAACTCTGCCCGCTTGCCGGCGTTGTCATACAGGAAATAGCTGCCGGGATCCCGGTCGGAGGCCACCAGGATCAGCGACAGCGCGCCGTCGTCGCTGACCGAGCTGACCCGCACCGCCTTGCCCGGAAAGGAGCGCTCCAGCCGACGCAGCATCAGGGCGTCGGGACCTTTCTCATCGAAGAATGCGGTCTTCGGCGCCCCGTTGCGGAACTCCACGCCCACCGGCATCAGCGAGGCGCCGTGTGCAGTGATGATGCGCGCCGGGTCACTGATAGGATCGCGCAGCACGTCCCGGCGCTGCCCGGTCTGGGTGTCGTAGGCGACGATGGCATCGGGACCTTCCGGCATTTCCACCTGCAGGTACGCGGTGCGATTGTCGGCGGCGAAGCCAATCGGATATTCGCGCCGCCTGGTCTGCGTGGAATCGTGGACCAGCGTCCATTCGGCAGCGTTGTCGGGCCGGTGATAGAGCTTGCCGATGTTGTCCGCCGCCGATCCGGTGACGAAGCGCACGACGCCGGCGTTGTCCGTGTAGAAGCGGGCGTTGCGGATCGGCGCACGTGCCACGATCACGCGGCGGGCGTTTTCCACATCCATGCGATCCACGCGCGACCAGGTTTCACGCGTGGTGTAAGGCGACACCGTCACCAGCACGTTGCGCGGGTCACCGGGCAAGCGCTGCACGGCCAGCGCCGCCAGTCCGTCAGAGCGGCCGGCCATCCGGCCTTCGTTGGCATCGCCGGACCGGTAGCCGATCAGCGGCTCGGGCCGGCTCTTCCCCAGGTCCAGTGCCAGCAGCTCGCCGGTCTCGCGGGGTTGATCCAGCTTGCCCAACTTGCGCTGGGTGGTCATCAGCAAACGCGTGTTGCTGGCCCACAGCAGCGCGCCGACGTGTTCGTTCTTGAGCAGCTTGAATGCGCTGACCACCTCCTTGTCCGAGCGGCGCATGATCACCAGCCCGGTGCGATCTTCCTGCGCGACGGTCAGCGCGTAGTGCGTGCCGTCAGGCGAGATCACGATGTCGTTGAACGCGCCCCGTTTGAGGAAGGCATCCAGATCCGTCGCGCCGACCGCGACCGCCCACAGTCCCCATGCACAGCCCATCACGGCTGCGATCCACTTTTTCATTCCCTTGTCCCCTGCGCTGTGTCCGTCCCCTGCCCCATCGGCCACCCCGGCCGCGGTGCATGGCCGATGCTACGCCGGCCCCGCAAGCCCTCGCCAGATGCGGCGCAGCAGAATGCCGGCACCCGCGGCGATCACTCGGCAATCGGCAGGCTCAGCGTTTCCTTGACCTCTTCCATGACGATGTAGCTCTTGGATTCGCGCACATGCGGCATGGTCAGCAAGGTGCTGCCGAGCAGCTTGCGGTAGGCGGCCATCTCGTTGATGCGGGCCTTGATCAGGTAGTCGAAATCGCCCGAGACCAGGTGGCACTCCAGCACGTTGGGCAGCTTCATCGCGGCGCGGCGGAATTCCTCGAAGATGTCGCCGGACTTGTAGGCCAGGCTGATTTCCACGAACACCAGCAGGTTGGCCTTGAGCGCCTGCGGGTCCAGCCGCGCGTAGTAACCGGTGATCACCCCGTCGCGTTCCAGGCGGCGCACGCGGTCGGTGCAGGGCGTGGTGGACAGGCCGACCCGCTCGCCCAGTTCGGTGAAGGAGATGCGGCCTTCGGCCTGCAGGATGCGCAGGATCTTGCGGTCGATCTTGTCCAGTTCGCGGCGTGCGGCCATGGGGTCTTGTCCGGCGTGTCTTTTTTGGTGGAATCCACTGTCCAGAACGGACAAATCAGGAAATCGTCTGGAAGGACGCCTCATATACTGTGGCGATCAAGGTGTCCTGCCACCAGTTTGCAGGAAAAGCCCCCGTGGAGGGTGCATGCGCGTTCTGGTCCTGGGCAGTGGCGTCATCGGCGTGACAAGTGCGTGGTACCTGGCCAAGGCCGGGTTCGAGGTCACCGTGGTCGACCGCCAGCCCGGTCCGGCCCGCGAGACCAGTTATGCCAACGCCGGCCAGCTGTCTTTTGGCTACGTTTCGCCATGGGCTGCACCGGGCGTCCCGTTCAAGGCAATGAAGTGGCTGCTGGAGCGCCACGCACCGCTGGCGATCCGCCCGGGCGCTGACCTGCGCCAGTACCGCTGGCTGGCGCAGATGCTGGCCAACTGCACGTCCGCGCGCTATGCGGTGAACAAGTCACGCATGGTGCGCATGGCCGAGTACAGCCGCGACAGCCTGGACGCGCTGCGGGCCGAGACCGGCATCGACTACGAAGGTCGCCAGCTCGGCACGCTGCAGCTGTTTCGCACCCAGGCGCAGTTGGACGCGGCCCCCAAGGACATCGCCGTGCTGGAAGCGTTCGGCGTGCCTTACGCGCTGCTGGACCGCGCCGGCGCCATCGAGTACGAGCCTGCGCTGGCCGCCGCGCGTGCGCCCATCGCCGGCGCCCTGCACACCCCCAACGATCAGACCGGCGACTGCTATCTGTTCACCACGCGCCTGGCGGAGATGGCGCAGGCCGCGGGCGTGCGCTTCCAGTACGGCCGCATGATCGAGCGCATGGAACGCGCCGGCGACCTGGTCACCGGCGTGCGCATCGACGGCCGGGTCGAGACCGCCGATGCCTACGTGATGGCGCTCGGCAGCTACTCGCCGGGGTTGATCGAGCCACTCGGCCTGCCGCTGCCGGTGTACCCGTTGAAAGGCTATTCGCTGACCCTGCCCATCACCGACGTGGCCATGGCACCGACCTCCACCGTGCTGGACGAAAGCTACAAGGTGGCCATCACCCGCTTCGACGATCGCATCCGCGTCGGCGGCATGGCCGAGGTCGCTGGCTTCGACCTGTCGCTGTCGCGGCGCCGTCGCGCCACGCTGGACCTGGTGGTCAACGACCTCTATCCACACGGTGGCGATCTGCGCGCGGCCGAGTTCTGGACCGGCCTGCGCCCGGCCACGCCCGACGGCACGCCGATCGTCGGCGCCACGCCGCTGCGCAACCTGTACACCAACACCGGCCATGGCACCTTGGGCTGGACGATGGCCTGCGGCTCGGGGCGTTTCATCGCCGATCTGGTGGCCGGGCGTGCGCCAGACATCGACCCCTCCGGCCTCTCGCTTGGCCGCTACCTGCCCGGCAGGGATCGCTGATGCGGCCTGCCCGTGCATGGATCGATCTGGAGGCGTTGCGCCAAAACTACCGACAGGCCCGGCAGCTGGGTGGTGGACGTGCGCTGGCGGTGATCAAGGCCGATGCCTACGGGCATGGCGCGGTGCGCTGCGCGCAGGCACTGGAAGATCTCGCCGATGGCCTGGCCGTGGCCTGCATCGAGGAAGCGATGGAGCTGCGCGAGAGCGGCATCCGCGCGCCGATCCTGTTGCTGGAAGGCTTCTTCGCTGCCGACGAGCTGCCGCGCATCGAGCAGCTCGGGCTCTGGACGGCGGTGGCCTCCGACTGGCAGGTCGAAGCGCTGGCACGCTACCGCGCGCGCGCACCGATCCAGGCCTGGCTGAAGCTCGACACCGGCATGCATCGTCTTGGCCTGGCACCCGAAGCGTTCCGCGCCGCGCATGCACGCCTGTCCGCGCTGCCGCACGTGCGCCTGCAGGTGATGATGAGCCACCTGGCGCGCGCCGATGAAACCGGCTGCCAGCGCACCGCCGAACAGGCCGCCGTCTTCGCGCAGGCCATCGCGGGCCTGTCTGGTGACACCAGCCTGTGTAATTCGCCGGCCCTGCTCGCCTGGCCGCAGGTACGCGGACATTGGGCGAGGCCGGGCCTGATGCTGTACGGCGCCACGCCGCTGCCCGTCAGCGAAGCCCTGCCGGTGCAACTCAAGCCGGTGATGCACGTGCAGTCGCAGGTGATTGCCGTGCGCGAGCTCACCGCCGGCGAGCCGGTCGGCTATGGCGCGCGCTTTGTGGCCGAGGCGCCGGTGCGTGTGGGCGTGGTGGCGATGGGCTATGCCGATGGCTATCCGCAGTTCGCGCCCAACGGCACGCCGATCCAGGTCGATGGCGCAACCACACGCGTGATCGGCCGTGTCTCAATGGACATGCTCACCGTCGACCTGACCCACCTGCCGCAGGCCAATGTCGGCAGCGCCGTGCAGCTGTGGGGTGATGCGCCCAGCGCCAGCACGCTGGCCGAACACTGCCAGGTCAGCGCCTATCAGCTGCTGTGCGGGCTCAAGCGCGTGCCGCGGTCGTACCGCTGAAACACGCGCTCGCGCATCACAAGGTGCCCAGGGTTCGTCGCAAGCACAGTCAGATGGCGTGTAAGGGGGAAAAGCAGGCGCAGTCGCACGTTGAATGGAGGTTCAAGCGCGCTGCGGGGGGTGCTGCAGCAACGTGCGGATGCGCGCGGCGTCCTCCGGACCCGTTGGCGAATACACCACCATGCCCAGGTCCGGGCGGCCATCCACCGAGAAGGCCGAATATTCCAATGACAGCGTACCGACCAAGGCATGCCGCAGCACCTTGCTGCCTTCGCCGTGGGCACGCACGTCGTGATCCCGCCACAGCGCATCGAACTCGGGGCTGCGCCGGCACAGGTCGTCGATCAGCGCAGTGATCTGCGGCAGGTTGCCGGCGCGCGCCACATCGGCGCGGAAAGCCGCCACCACGAACCGCGCCACCCCCTGCCAGTCCGGCTGTGCGGCACGCACGCGCGGGTTGCAGAACACCTGCCGCAGGATGTTGCGCTCCTCCGGCGGCAGCTGGCCGTAGTCGGTCA
>JBEVNH010000023.1:0-8756 GCA_040508175.1 Pseudoxanthomonas sp. | reverse complement strand
AGGGCGTCGTCGGCGAGTGCTTCGAAGGCGGGGAACGTCATCCGGCCAGCCGCTGGCGCCAATGCGTCAACGCCGCTTCGAGCGCATCGGGGGCGAAGCGCTGCGCCTGGCCGCTGCCCCAGACCGGGCCAGGCCAGGCGGCGTCGCCATCATGGCGGCCGACCAGGTGCACGTGCAGCTGGCGGACGATGTTGCCTAGCGCGCCGATGTTGAGCTTCTGTACCCCGGGCGTGGCCTTGAGCAGATGCCCGGCCTGGTGGACCTCGGCCAGCAGCAGGCGCTGCTGGTGGCCTTCCAGCTCGATCCACTCCACCGCATCGGCCACGCGCGGCACCAGCACCAGCCAGGGAAAGCGCGTGTCGTCCATCAGCCGCACCTGCGACAGCGGGCCATCGGCGATGAAATGGCTGTCGGCGGCCAGTCGCGGATCGAGTTCAAACGTGGACATGGCCCTCAGCCCACGTGCTGGCGCAGGAAGTCCAGCGCCCGGCCGAAGGCCAGCTCCGCGCTGGGAGCGTCGTACACGGCCGGGCTGGCATCACGGTTGAAGGCGTGATTGGCCGGGTAGGTGAACACGTCCATCTCCGGCCAGGCCTCGCGCTGGGCCTGCACCTTGTCGGGGGTGATGTGGGCGTCCTGTTCGCCGAAATGGAACTGCACCGGCGCCTGCAGCGGCTGGTCCAGGAACTGGGTGTTGCGGCCGCCGTAATAGCTGACCGCCGGCATCGCCAGGCGCTGGGCCGAGAGCAGGGCCACCGTGCCGCCCCAGCAGTAGCCAACCGTGGCGACCGGCTTGTCGCCGAGTACGGTCTGCGCCGCCTGCTTGGCCGCGGCCACTACGTCCACGGCCTTGTCCAGGCCGATGGCGCCGACGATCTCCAGCCCGCGCTTCATGCCGGCGTCGTCGTAGGGCAGCTCCAAGCCGGGTTCGACCAGGTCAAAAAAGGCCGGCGCGATGGCCACATAGCCCTGCGCAGCGTAGCGCTCGGCCACCTCGCGGATGTGCGCGGTCACACCGAAGATCTCCTGGACGATGATCACGCCGCCGCGGGGCGTGCCGGCCGGCTCCGCCTGCCAGGCGGCGACCGGACCTTCGGGCAAGGCGAGCGTGATCCATTGGCCCATGGGGGAGAACTCCGAATTCAGGTTGGGGCCTGCCAGTTTAACCAGCGTGCCGAAAACTCCCGTTGCCGGCCGGTGCCATGGCGGCGCGGCGTATAATCGCGGGCCATTTCTCCCTGTGTCGCCCATGCCAGCTGCCGCCCCCAAGGTCGGCTTCGTCAGCCTCGGTTGCCCGAAAGCCCTTGTCGATTCCGAACGCATCCTCACCCAGCTCCGGGTCGAGGGTTATCAGCTCTCGTCCAGTTATGACGCCGCGGACGTGGTGGTGGTCAACACCTGCGGCTTCATCGATTCGGCGGTGGCCGAATCGCTGGACGCCATCGGCGAGGCCATGGCCGAGAACGGCAAGGTTATCGTGACCGGCTGCCTGGGCAAGCGCGCGGACATGATCCGCGAGGCGCACCCGGGCGTGCTGTCCATCAGCGGCCCGCAGGACTACGACAGCGTGATGTCGGCCGTGCACACTGCGCTGCCGCCCAAGCACAACCCGTTCACCGACCTGCTGCCCGCGCCGCGCCTGACCGGCGAGGACTTCGCCGCAGGCGTGAAGCTCACGCCCAAGCACTACGCATACCTGAAGATTTCCGAAGGCTGCAACCACCGCTGCAGCTTCTGCATCATTCCCTCGATGCGCGGCGACCTGGTCTCGCGCCCGGTGGACGAAGTGCTGCGCGAGGCTGAAAAGCTCGCCATGGGCGGGGTGAAGGAGCTGCTGGTGGTCTCGCAGGACACCAGCGCCTACGGCGTGGACCTGAAGTACGCCGCGCGCACCTGGCATGGCCGCGAATACCAGACCCGCATGAAGGCCCTGTGCGAAGGCCTGGGCCAACTCGGCATCTGGAGCCGCCTGCATTACGTGTATCCGTATCCGCACGTGGACGACGTGATCCCGCTGATGGCCGAAGGCAAGGTGCTGCCGTACCTGGACATTCCGCTGCAGCACGCCAGCCCGCGCATCCTCAAGCTGATGAAGCGGCCTGGCGCCATCGACAAGACCCGCGAGCGCATCGCGCGCTGGCGCGAGATCTGCCCGGACATCACCCTGCGCAGCACCTTCATCGTCGGCTTCCCCGGCGAGACCGAAGCCGAGTTCGAAGACCTGCTGGATTTCCTGCGCGAGACGCGCCTGGACCGCGTCGGCGCGTTCGCCTATTCGCCGGTCGAGGGCGCAACCGCCAACGACCTGCCCGACGGCGTGCCGGAAGAGCTCAAGCAGGAGCGCCTGGCGCGGTTCATGGAAGTGCAGGCGGCGATTTCGGCGGAGAAGCTCGAAGCCAAGATCGGCAGCGTGCAGCGCTGCCTGGTGGACCTGATCGAGGACGGCATCGCCGTGGCGCGCGCGGCCGCCGACGCGCCGGAACTCGATGGACTGGTGCCTATCGAAGACGGCGGTGAAGCCGGCCTCAAGCCGGGTCAGTTCGTCGACGTCACCATCGTCGACAGCGACGAGCACGACCTGTTCGGCGAAGTGCTGCGCCGGGATCTGCCGGTGCTGTCCTGAGGGCGCTGGCGCGGGTGTTCAACCCGCGCCGTATTGCACGTCCACGATGACGAAGCGCTGCGGCCCGCCGGGCAGCTGTGCTTCAAATTCGTCGTCCAGCCGCTTCTTCAGGATGGCCCGCGCCAGCGGCGAATCGATGCTGATGTAACCGAGTGTGGCATCGGTTTCGTCCGGACCGACGATGCGATAGCGCGCGGTGTCGCCGCTGTCGATGTTCTCCACCTCGATGCGTGCGCCGAAGAACACCGCCTCCGGATCACTGGGCGTGGTGTCGACCACGCGCAGGGCTTCCAGCCGCTTGCTCAGGTAGCGCACGCGGCGGTCGATCTCGCCCAGCTGCTTCTTGCGGTAGGTGTACTCCGCGTTTTCCGAACGGTCGCCTTCGGCGGCCGCCGCGGCCAGCGCCTTGACCACCTCTGGGCGGCGCACGCGCCACAGGTCTTCCAGCTCGGCCTTCAACCGGGCGTGGCCTTCAGGCGTGATCAGGGCGGTGCTTTTCTCTGCGGGCGGGCGCCAACGGCTCATGCGGCAACGGGGCAGGGGAACGGGCGGCAATTCTAGGCGCGTGCGCGGCCCGGGTGCGACTCCGGTCGGTCTTTCACCGCGTCAGGCTTGCGAGGGCTGACGCCGATGCACCAAGCTCTGCGCCTGGGGATAAGGATTCAGGACAGGGGACACAGGGATGCTGATTCTGCCGTTGCACAAGCCATTGAACCGGGCGAATTTCCCGGTGGTGACGATGCTGCTGGTGCTGGCCAACGTGGTGGTGTTCTTCGGCTTCCAGCTGCGCGATACGCGCGCGCTGGACCGGGCGATGCACGTCTATCGCAGCCAGGGCGTGGGGCAGTACGAAGTGCCGGCGTACGAGCGCCACCTCGACCAGACGAAACAAGCCAAGGCGCTGTCCGACTACCGCGAGGTGCCCGAGGCGCAGCGCGTCGATTATGTAGCCATGCACACCCTGACCGACGTGGCCTTCCTGCGCGCGCTGCAGTCCGGGGCCTTGTTCGATACGCCGGAGACGCTGCCGCTGTGGGAGCGGGCACGGGCGCCGTATGAGGCACGGCTGGGGCAGGTGTTCACCTATCGCCATATCCTGCGCAGCTCGGAGTGGTCGCTGCATCGCATGCTGTCCTCGGCGTTCCTGCATGGGGATTTCATGCATCTGCTCGGGAACATGCTGTTCCTGATCGCCATCGGCATCCTGCTGGAAGGCGCGATCGGCCCCTGGCGGTTCGCGGGTGTCTATCTGCTGGGCGCGTTGGGTTCCAGCGCGGTCAGCCTGCTGTGGCGCGCGGGCGAAGCCGGTGGCGGGCTGGGTGCCTCCGGCGCCATCGCCGCGATGATGGGCGCGTTCTGCGTGGTCTGGGGCCGGCATCCGGTGCGCTTCTTCTACTGGATCGGGGTGATCTTCGATTACGTGCGTGCACCGGCCATCTGGCTGTTCCCGGTGTGGCTGGGCTGGGAAGTCTGGAACCTGCTGACCAACAGCGGTGCGGGCATCGGCTTCGACGCGCATGCAGGCGGCCTGGTCACCGGCGCGCTGCTGGGTGCGGTGCTGGTGATGTCAGGGCAGCGTCGCCAGCACTACATGCTGGACCTGCCGGAAGTGCCGGTTGACGACCGTTGGGAGCGCGCGCAGCGGCACATTGGCCGCATGGAAAACGCCGAGGCCGAGCGCCTGCTGGCCGAACTGGCGGCCGAGCAGCCGCAGCAGGTGGACATCGCCGTGGCGCGCTATCGGGTGGCGCGCAACGGGGGACAGCCGGCGGCGATCCGGCTGCGTGGGCTGGCGCTGCTGGCGCTGCCGGCCGTCGATGCCGCACAGGCACGCTTGCAGTGTGAGGTCTGGCAGTCACTGCACACTGAGGGCGTGGTGCTCGATCCCTCCTTGCGCGCCCACCTGATCCAGCATTGGCTGGCGCTGGGATTGGAGGCACAGGTCGAACGGCTGCTGTCCACCTGCGCTGCGCAGATGGCAGCGGATGAGCTGGCGCAACACTGGCTCCGGCTGGCCCTGCACCATCGCAGCGTGCAGGCGCATGAGAAGGCAGGTCACCTGCTACAGCAGGTGATCGAGCGCTTTCCCGGCCTGCCACAGGCGGAAAAAGCGCGGTTCCTGCTGCAGAACGTCTGATCTGCCGGGCCCGCGCGGAGCATTCGCAGACGTTGCTTCTAGTGGCTGGGAACCGCCTCAGCCGGGACGGCTCATGGTGAAGCAGGCGAGGGTGCAGCGGACTCAGCCGGCCGGTGTGACCGCCCTGAGCGCGGCCTCCAGCTTCTGGCGTTGCGCTGCATCGTCGCAGCGCGCCAGCGCATCGGTGAGCAAGGCGCGGGCTTCGTCGTCACGGCCGAAGCGTTCCGCCAGCAGCAACGCGGCATCCAGCGACCATTGCGCCACGTCCGGCGCACGCGGCCAGGCACGCAGCATCGCCCGCAGGGCATCGAGCGTGAGTTGTGACTGGCCGGACTGGCGTGCGCGTTCGACCAGATGCACCGCATGTTCCTGCGTCAGCGGAACGAAGTCGGCATCGGCTTCCAGCGACTCGCGCAGCAGGTTGAGTGCGCGACGATCCTGCTTGTCGGCCAGCAACTGGCCCAGGAAGTAGCGCGCATGTTCGCCGCGCTCGCCTGCGCGGCTGCTCTTGGCAAGCAGGCGCTGGTATAGCTCATGGACCGGGAGGCCGACCGCGCGCGAGCGCACTTCCGCACGCAGGATCTCGACGGCCGTATCCAGGCGCCCTTCGCGGACATGACTTTCTGCTTCGTCCAGCAGGCGCTGGTCCGGCGAGTCGCGCTGGTAGTCGATGCGCGCATGCAGCGCCGGCTCGTAGCCCAGTTCCTCGTGGTACTGGTAGACCAGATAGCCCATCAGGTGGAAGGTGGCGAACAGCGCCCAGATGCTGACCAGCATCAGCACCACGTCGCCGAGGATCGGCGGCATCGCGTTGCCCAGCCAGTGCTTGGCGGTCGCGCCGCTGGCCTGGATGACGAACAGCAGGCCGAACGCGGCCAGATACGGCCAGCCGATGCGCACGGCCAGGCCCAGCGACACCATGGGGTTGGCCGCGCGGCGCAGGCTGCCGTCCATCGCCAGTGAAATGGTCGCGCCGGGCTGCATGAACACACACAGCACCATGGCCATCAGCGCCACGATCGGGTCGACCAGGATCGCCACTGCCACGATGAAGGTGATCATCAGGATCATCAGCGCCAGCATCCGCACCACGGCGCCATCGCTGATGCCCATCGAGACCTCCGGCGCCTCCATGTGGCCGTCGGCGGTGTTGCGCAGGATGTCGAAGGCGGCTTTGTAGATGGCCAGCCAGGTGATGAGACGGAAGATCAGCCCGACCAGGCCTGGCAGCATGGACAGCAGCGAGAACGCGGTCAGCGCCAGCATCGTGTAGAACGCCGCACCGCGCAGCGGGAACAGGGTGATGCTGCGCAGGCGTCGCCAGAACGGCTCGGGTGCATCGGGCTTGCGGGTGTGCCCCGGCGCGCTGGGCGCGCGCAGACGATCTTCCATGACCCGCCCCCTGCAGGTGTCCGACGAGGCGTCGATTGTGCGGTGCGGCGTATGACTTCCGCAATCGCAGCCAGTCGGAATGCGTAAGGCTTACGGGGCTTGTTTGCGTTTGAAGTGGTGCAAGCCGTCCTGGCTGCGTATGTCGTCGACCGAGACCAGCGTGAAGCGAACGGTTTCGCCGGCCTTGTCGATGGGGGTCAGCGCAATGCTGGCACGCCCGGCGGGAATCCAGATGCCATCGGAGGACAGCTGGGCCCCTGCCGTGGTCAATGTCTGCCGGTAGCTGCCATCGGCCAGCAGCACCAGCTCTGACTCGGCTTCGACGAAGGTGCCCGCCAGTGCGGCGGGGGCGATCTGATTGCCCTTGGTATCCATCAGCGACGCCTGCGTGGTTTTGCTGTCTTCGGTCATGGCGGCAGGCGGCGCGGGCGCTTCGGCGGTGGCGGGCGCTGCCGAGTCCTGCGGCGAGCACGCTGCGGTCGTCAAAGCGGCCAGGACGGCCAGGGGGGCTATCAGGTGTCTCATCGTGAATCCTCCATGCAGGCCAACATCATCTCCGCCGCGGGCAAGCCAGCGCGTCAACGCCGCTTGCCGCCCATGATCCCGCCCAACAAGCCGCGCAGGATCTGCCGGCCCAGCTGGCTGCCGACGGTGCGTGCGGTCTGCTTGGCCATGGCTTCCACCACGCCCTGTCGGCGGCCGTTGCCGAACAGCGTGTCGCGCACCATCTTGCCGATGGGACTGCCTTCTTCCTCGATCGGTTTGGCCGGCGGTGCCTGCGCGGCCTCGGTAGCCTCCTGCGCGCGTTTGGCCAGCATTTCGGCGGCCGATTCGCGGTTGATCGGCTGGTCGTACTTGGCACCTACCGGACTGCCGGCGCGGACCTGGCTGCGCTCGGTCTCGTCGATGGCCCCCATGCGACAGCGGGGCGGGGCGATCATGGTCTGCTGCACCGGCGAGGGCACGCCCTTGTCCTGCAGCGTGGATACCAAGGCTTCACCCGTGCCCAGCGTGGACAGCGTGCGCACCACGTCCAGCTTGGGGTTGGGCACGAAGGTCTCGCCGGCGGTCCTGACCGCTTTCTGGTCGCGTGGGGTAAAGGCGCGCAGGGCGTGCTGGATGCGGTTGCCCAGCTGGCCCAGCACGTTGTCCGGCACGTCGTCGGGAAACTGCGAGCAGAAGTACACGCCCACGCCCTTGGAGCGGATCAACCGGACCACTTGTTCGATCCGCTGCTGCAGCGCCGGCGGGGCATCATCGAACAGCAGGTGCGCCTCGTCGAAGACGAAGACCAGCTTGGGTTTGTCCAGATCGCCCACTTCAGGCAACGTCTCGAACAACTCCGACAGCAGCCAGAGCAGGAAAGACGAGTACAGCCGTGGTTTGAGCACCAGCTGATCGGCGGCCAGCAGGCCGATCACGCCGCGTCCGTCGGTGGATACGCGCATCAGATCGGCCAATTCCAGCGCCGGTTCGCCGAAGAACTGCTCGCCGCCGTCCTGCGACAAGCGCAGCAGCGAGCGTTGGATCGCGGCAATGGACGGCGCACTGACCAGGCCGTATGCGGTGGAAATGGTCTTGCGCTCCTCAGCCACCAGGGTGAGCAGGGCACGCAGGTCGTCCAGGTCCAGTAGCAGCAGGCCGCGGTCGTCTGCCAGTTTGAAGACGATGTCCAGCACGCCGGACTGGGTGTCGTTGAGCTCCAGCACGCGGCCCAGCAGCGCCGGCCCCATCTCCGACACGGTGGTGCGCACAGGGTGGCCCCGCTTGCCGAACAGATCCCACAGGATCACCGGGCTGGCGGTGGGGGCGTAGTCAATGATGCCAATCTCCGCCGCGCGGTTGCGCACGCGCTCGCTGCCGTCGCCTGCGGCGGCCAGGCCGGCCACGTCGCCCTTCACGTCGGCCATGAACACCGGCACGCCGATGCGGGAAAAGCCCTCGGCCAGGGTCATCAGGGTGACGGTCTTGCCAGTACCGGTGGCGCCGGCCACCAGTCCATGGCGATTGCCGAACTGGGGCAGCAGGTGGACGGGAACTTCGTCGGTGATGCCCTTGCCCAGCAGGATCGGTTCCATGGCGGTACCCGGTTGGTGATGCCCCCGATTCTAGAGGCTGCGCGTGGCTTGCGGCCGGGAGGTGACAGCGTCATCGCACGCGCTTTCAGTGAATGCGGACCCTTGCATGCATCCATGGTCTTAGGGGAGTGCCTTGCCGCTGCCGTCCGCACGCGGCTACCCTGCCGCTCCACGCATGTGCCCGGTCCTGATGTCAGTGCATTCCCAACGCTCGTTTTCCCGCTCCTTGATCCGCCGCCTGCCGTTGTTGGCGCTGTTGCCCCTGCTCAGCCTGGCGCCCCTTGCACAGGCCCGTGTCTCGGCCAAGGACCAGGCCGCCATCGAGACCTTGAACCAGCGCATGGCAACGGCCGAGAAGCGCTACGCCGACGCGCTGGTGCTGAGTGCCAATAGCGATCCCAAGGGGCAGGCTGAGAGCGACGCGGCGCTGGAGGACATGGAAGATGTCATCGACGCCTGCATCAAGCAGCGCAATTGCCAGCCGCACACGCTGCTGACCAGCTACAAGCGCCTGCTCAAGCAAAAG
>JBEVNH010000022.1:0-8924 GCA_040508175.1 Pseudoxanthomonas sp. | reverse complement strand
CGGGCGTCGTCGTCATGGTCCCCTCTTGCGATGCGTTGACGATCGACTGCCTGCCCATCCGCGGCCGGCTCCCTGAACACTGTTACAGCTGCAAGGATAACGCGCAGCCGCAGCTGAATATCCGATGGGAGTGACAACCCCACCCAAATGCGACGGGCGTTTTGGACTGCATGACCCTGTTGACCTTACCGGCAATCCCCCGCCCGACCGGCCATCCGGCCACGGCGGCCACTGCGGCAGGTCGTGGCTATGCGCGGGCCGGACTTGCGCTTACCCTGCGGCCCGTGAACGACGCTGCCGTCCCCGCCGATGAGACGCTGATGCTGGCCTATGCCGCTGGCGACGTGCGCGCGTTCGAGACGCTGTATGCCCGTCATCGCACCCGCCTCTACCGTTACCTGCTGCGCCAGGTACGCAATGGCGCAGTGGCCGACGAGCTATTCCAGGATGTCTGGCAGCGGGTCATCGGCGCGCGCCAGGGCTGGAAACCGGAGGCCAGCTTCGGCACCTGGCTGCTGCGCATCGCGCACAACCGGCTGGCCGACCATTGGCGCGCGCTACAGCATCGCCCGTCCGCGCCGTCCGATGCCGACGCGCGCGCCGAACGCATTGCCGATCCGCACACGCCCGAGCAGGAGGCTAGCGACGCACAGCGCCAGCGGGCCTTGCGCCAAGCCTTGGACGAACTGCCGGAAGACCAACGCGAAGTGCTCACACTGCGGCTGGAGCAGGAACTGACCCTGGAGGAAATCGGTGAAATCACGGGCGTGGGGCGCGAGACAGTGAAGTCGCGCCTGCGATATGCCATGGACAAGCTACGTGCGAGGCTGGCGACATGACCCGGCGTCCGCAAGACCCCCTGAGTGTCGAAGAGCGCGCCTTGGCAGAACGCCTTGGCCAGGACGCGCACCATGCACAGGCGCAGCCTTCGGCCACGCTGGATGCGGCGATTCTTGCCGCCGCGCACATGGCCGCCACTTCCGTGGATGCGTCCAGTCAGGCCGAAGCCGACCGGGGTGCCGGGGCGGCCACCGCGCCTGGGGCCGCCCCGCCGCATTCGCGCGCCAGCGGGCATCACCGACAGCGCCGCCGGCGTCACTGGTCGGTTGGCGTGGGCACCGCAGCGGCTGTCCTGTTGGCCGTGACGCTGGCCTGGCAGTTGCGCCCGCAGCCCGAGATCGCCGTGGTGCGCGAAGCGCCACCGCCGGCCCCACCTCCGGTTGTGCCGGCTGTTGCGCCAGACGTCGCACCTGCACCGGTGCAGGACGCCGAGACGGCCCCTGCCGAGGCCAGGCCACGCCTGCGCACGACGCCCGTGCCTCCGGCTCCTGAAGCGCCTCCCGTCGCATCGCGGCACGTCGCGCCGCCGCGTCCGGCAGCGCCGACCGGTCGCTTCGCACCGCCGGCCGACATCCCGGAACCGCGACCGACCGATATCGTCACGCCACCCTCCCCGCCGTCCCCACCGGCGCCTGCTGCCGCGATGTCCGCACCGCCGCCTCCGCCTCCGCCGCCTGCTTCGCCACGCCCGCAGGTCGACAGCCGCCCTGCCCCCGTGGCCGACAGGTCAGCCCCGGCAGTGACACCGGAGACGCACAGGCGGGTCGAAGCCGGGGCCAAGGCCGCGCAGCAACATCGCGCCCAGGCCACGACGTCACGCGCGAGATCCGCGGAGCCACTGTCAGAGGACGCCGCCGGCGCTGACGACTTCCGCCGCCAACGCGTCATGCGCACCGACACGCTGGTGCCGGTAGCCGATGACTCGCTGCTCAGCCGCGAGGACTGGCTCGAGCGCATCCGCACGCGCTACGGCCTGGGCGACGTGCTGTCCGCGCGCCGCAGTCTGCAGCTGTTCGTGCAGACGCATCCGCGCGACAAGGTGCCGGATGATCTCCAGCCCTTGCTGACCCCGTGAGCGATACGCTGGCGCACGAAGCAAGGCTGGAACTGGTGATCCGGCACAGCCGCTTCCTCGCCCTGGCCGCGCCAGTGGAGACGCCGCAGCAGGCACTGGCGTTTCTGCAGCGCGTGGCCGATCCGGCCGCCACCCACAACTGCTGGGCCTACCGAATCGGCGGGGAATACCGCTCCAGCGACGATGGCGAACCTGCGGGCACCGCTGGTCGGCCGATCCTGGCAGCCATCGACGGCCAGGGCTACGACCGGGCCATGCTGGTGGTCACGCGCTGGTACGGCGGCATCAAGCTCGGCGCGGGCGGCCTGGTGCGCGCCTATGGCGGCACCGCAGCCGAATGCCTGCGCACCGCGACACGCCACCCCTTGGTCGCCTATGGCGCACTGTCCCTGCATTGCGGCTTCGATGATCTGGGCATCGTGCATGCGGCACTGGCCCAGCACGCGGCGGAAAAACAGGACGAGCGCTTCGATCCAGAGGGCGCGCTGCTGCAGGTCCGCCTGCCCGTGGAGCAACACGAGGCCTTGAAAATCCAGCTGCGCGACGCCACCCGTGATCGGGTGCGCTTCACCGATCCGACAACTGCTGGCTGAGTCAGCGCCCGCTCCGGTTCCGGCCTGCCTTCCCTCCAGCGATCTCCTCGATGACCTCCACCGCCAGCGACACGCCCCCCGCTTCATCAGCTGCGCCCGCCGAGACCAAGGCCAACAAAGCGCCCTTGGGCAGCCTGCGAGCACTGTGGCCGTTCGTGATGCGGCAGAAGGGATTGTTCTCGGCCTGGTTGTTGTCGCTGGGCGTGGCCTCGGTGGCGACGTTGAGCTTCCCGGCGGCGGTCAAGCAGATGATCGACCGCGGATTCAACAGTGGCGGCAACATCGACCGCACCTTCTTGCTGCTGTTCGCCGTCGCGGTGGTCCTGGCGCTGGCCAGTGCGGCGCGTTTCTACTTCGTCTCGCTGCTGGGCGAGCGCGTGGTCGCCGACCTGCGCCAGCGCCTGTATGCCCACCTGATCACGCTGGACGCCGATTTCCACGACCGCACGCGTAGTGGCGAACTGGTCTCGCGCCTGTCTGCCGACAGCGAACTGCTTCGCAGCGTGGTCGGCAGCAGCATGTCAGTCGCCCTGCGCAGCACGGTGACGGTCATTGGCTCGATGGTGATGCTGTTCGTTTCCAACCCGCGTTTGGCCGGGTTCGCACTGATCGGCATCCCGGTGGCGGTGCTGCCGATCATCCTTGGCGCGCGCAGGTTGTCCAAGGCATCGCGCGTCAGCCAGGATCGCGTCGCCGATGCCAACACGCTGGCCAGCGAAACGCTGGGCGCAGTGCGTACGGTGCAGGCGCATGCCCGTGAGCCCTACGAACGCAGTCGCTTCGAAAGCGCCCTGGCCGTGGCGGTGGACACCGCCCGCCGGCGCATCCGCTCGCAGTCCTTCGTCACCGCCGGTGCCATCACCCTGGTCTTCGGGGCCATCACGCTGGTGCTATGGTCCGGCGCGCACGACGTCAACGCCGGGCGCATGAGCCCCGGCACGCTGGGACAGTTCGTGCTGTATGCGCTGATCGGCGGCGGCTCGATCGGCGCACTGGCCGAGGTCTGGAACGAGCTGCAGCGCGCGGCCGGCGGCATGGGCCGCATCGGCGAGCTGCTGGACGAATCGCCCCGCGTGCTGCCGCCCGCTTCGCCCAGGGCGCTGCCGGCTCCGGTGCGGGGCGAGATCCGTTTCGATGACGTGGTGTTCCACTACCCGTCACGGCCGGACGTCCCTGCGCTGGACCATTTCAACCTGCAGGTGCGGCCTGGCGAAACCGTCGCGCTGGTCGGTCCTTCCGGCGCCGGCAAGAGCACGGTGTTCTCGCTGTTGCTGCGCTTCTACGATGCCGAGGCCGGCCAGCTGTGCCTGGACGGTGTCGACCTGCGCCAACTCGACACTGCCACGCTGCGCGACCAGATTGCCCTGGTGCCGCAGCAGCCCACGCTGTTCGCCACCAGTGCGGCCGACAACATCCGCTATGGCCGGCTGGACGCCACGGAGACCGAACTGCACGCCGCCGCGCAGGCCGCCGAGGCCGACGGCTTCATCCGCGAACTGCCAGAGGGCTACGACACCCAGCTCGGCGAGCGCGGCGCGCGCCTGTCCGGCGGCCAGCAGCAGCGCATCGCCATTGCACGCGCCGTGTTGAAGGACGCACCCGTGCTGCTGCTCGACGAAGCCACCAGTGCGCTGGATGCACAGAGCGAGCGCGCCGTGCAGTCCGCGCTGGAACGTTTGATGGAAGGCCGCACCACGCTGGTCATCGCCCACCGCCTGGCGACAGTGCTCAAGGCAGATCGCATCGTGGTCATGGACCGCGGCCGTATCGTCGCCCAGGGCACGCACGCCGAACTGGTCGCCCAGGACGGTCTGTATGCGGAGCTGGCGCGCCTGCAGTTCATCGACTGAGACGCATCGGTCCGGACGATCACTGCGTCGATCACGGTCACGTTGCCTGACCCGCGCTAGCGTTCACGTATGACCACGTTGCGCGCCCTGCAAACCGATATCACCACGCTGGACGTGGACGCCATCGTCAATGCTGCCAACACCTCGCTGCTGGGCGGCGGTGGCGTGGATGGCGCGATCCATCACGCGGCAGGCCCTGCGCTGCTGGACGCCTGCCGGAAACTGCAGGGCTGCCAGACCGGCGATGCCAGACTCACCGCCGGCTACCGCCTGCCCGCACGCTACGTCATCCACACCGTCGGCCCTGTCTGGCAAGGCGGCAGTCATGACGAAGCCGCGCTGCTGGCAAGCTGTTACCGGCGCAGCGTGGCGTTGGCGGCGGCGCATACGCTGGCCACGCTGGCCTTTCCCGCCATCAGTACTGGCGTCTATCGCTACCCCAAGCGGGATGCCGCCCGCATCGCGGTGGAGACCGTGCGCGATGCTGCGCGGGGCACCTCGCTGCACGACGTGCTGTTTTGTTGTTTCTCGGCCGAGGATCTCGCGCTTTATTCCTCGCTGCTGGAAGCACCGCTTCAAACGCCATGAAGCTCGCGCTGCTGCGTTCCGAGCGCGCGCGTGAAGCAAATGGTTGCCATGGCCATGGTCCCGCACGGACATGACCACATAGAAAAAGGCGACGCATCACTGCGTCGCCTCTTGGTTCATCCGATGCCCTGGATCAGCCCGGCTGCTGCACCGGCTCCGGCGAGACGTCCACCACCGGCATGACCGGCTTCTTGACCAGCGGCGCCTGTCGGCGCGGCTTGCTCGGGAAGGAGTGACGCAAGATGCGCCAGCTCACCTGGCCGAACTGCTTGAACAGCGACCCGGTGTTGTAGTGCTGGCCATAGCGCTTGCAGATCTCGCGCACCTCCACAGCCATGTCGGCATAACGATTGGCCGGCACGTCGGGGAAAAAGTGATGCTCGATCTGATGGCTCAGGTCACCGGTCAGCACATCGATCACCTTGCCGCCGCTGATGTTGGACGAGCCGCGCAGCTGGCGCAGGTACCAGTGACCGCGGGTCTCGTTGCGCAGCACCTCCTTCGGGAAGGTCTCCGCATCGGCGGTGAAGTGGCCGCAAAAGATCACCACATAGGTCCAGATGCTGCGCATGACATTGGCCGCCAGGTTGCCCAGCAGCACCGGCAGGAAGAACGGACCGGCCAGCAACGGAAAGATCACGTAATCCTTCAGCACCTGGCGCCCGGCCTTCCTGGCCACCGGACGCGTCTGCGCCCACAGCTTCTTCAGGCTCATCTTGCCGGCGAAGAAACGGCCCAGGCGCAGGTCCTGGATGGCCACGCCCCATTCGAACAGCAGGCAGAACACCACCGCGATCGGCGGCTGCAGCAGGTAGAACGGCCGCCACTTCTGCTCGGGGAAGATGCGCAGCAGGCCGTAGCCGATGTCGTCATCCATCCCGCGCACGTTGGTGTAGGTGTGGTGACGGAAGTTATGGGTTTTACGCCAGTTTTCGCTGGTGGCCACGATATCCCACTCGTAGTGCTTGCCCTGCAGCTGCGGGTCGCCCATCCAGTCGTACTGGCCATGGATCACGTTGTGGCCCACCGTCATGTTCTCGAGGATCTTGGACAGGCCCAGCAGGAACGCACCGACGATCCAGGCCGGAACCAGGAGGGTGTGGATGAAGGCACCGGCGAACAACAATCCGCGTCCGGCCACTTCCAGCCAGCGCACGGCCGAGATGGACCGCCGGATGTAGCGCGCGTCGCGCTCACCCAATGTGGCGATGGTGCGCTTGCGCAGCGCATCGAGTTCAGCGCCGAAGCGCTGCTGCTCGTCCAGGTTGAGGGCGCGGTTGCGCGTCTTGATGGAGGCCATGATTTAAAGCTCCAGAACCAAATCGGAAGTCGCGCTGCTCACGCATAGCTTGAGCGCGGCGCTTGGCTCGCTGTGCAGCGTGCCGGTGGATAGGTCGCGGGTGGTGCCGGCGGACTTGCCACAGACACAGGTGTTGCACAAGCCCATTCGGCAGCCGTGCGTGGGCCTGAGGCCTTCGGCCTCCAGCGCTTCGAGCAGGCTCACGCCGCGCGGCAGCGTCAGGCTGCGACCGCTGGCGGTCAGCTGGACCTGCACCGTGCCGATGTCGCTGTCCTGGCGCGGCGGCGGGGTGAAGGCTTCGCACAGGAAGCGCGCCGCCTGGCCCTGCACCAGCGTGGCCGCGGCTGCGGTGAATCCGGATGGACCACAGGCGTAGACGCAATGCGCGCCCAGTGCACCCAGCGCGGCCAAATGTGCGGCCTCGATGCGGCCGACGACTTCATCGCCCGCCTCCGCCGACTGGCGTGTCAGCACGAAACGCACCTGGAGGTTGGCATGACGCGCCGCCAACGCGCGCAACTCCTCGACGAAACACAGTTCCTCGCGGGTGCGCGCCCAGTACATCAGCGTGACCGGCAACGGCATGCCCTGCGCCGCGAGCGTGCGGACCAGCGAAATCAACGGGGTGATGCCGCTGCCGGCCGCCAGGAACAGGCTCGGCATCGGCGTGGCCGGCAAAACCATCTCGCCGAAGGCCGGGCCAATATCCAGCAGGTCACCGACCTGCACGCGCTCGGCCAGATGCGCGCTCAACTTGCCGCCGGCGATGCGCTTGACGGTGATCGACAGTCGATCACTGCCCGGTGCATTGGTCAGGCTGTAGCTGCGCCACAGGCGGGCGCCGTCCACATCCACGCCGAGATTGACGTGCTGGCCTGGCTGGAAACCCTGCCAGTGACGATTGGGCCGCAGCACCAACGTGACCGAATCGGTCGACTCGATGCGCTTCTCGACCACTTTGGCCAGCGGGCGATCCCAGCGCCACAGCGGATTGAGCCGCGAGGCCCAGAAATCGAACACCACAGGGGTCACCAAGGGCTTGACCAGCCGACGCAGGCGGCTGGGACGGGCATTGGTGGAAGAAACGGGCAGGACGGGAACGGCGCTCATGGGAAAGCACTATACACACGCAGAAACAGGTGTGTATACAACTGTATATTCACTTCGCCGCTATGATTCACCTTGGATCTTCCGATGTGAACCCACCTTGCGCCCCGCAGCCGATCTCCATCCCAACGCCGACGTGACGGACACCCCTGTCCGCAAGTCTTCGATTTCGCGCGAAGACCTGTTGGCAGCGGCGCTCAAGCTGCTGGGACCGCATCGCAGCGTGTCGTCGCTAAGCCTGCGTGAAGTGGCCCGCGAAGCGGGCATCGCGCCAAACAGCTTTTATCGCCAGTTTCGCGACATGGACGAGTTGGCGATTGCGCTGATCGACCTGGCGGGTCGTTCCCTGCGCCAGATCATCGGCCAAGCCCGCCAGCGCGCGGCCAGCAGCGACCGCAGCGTGATCCGCTTGTCGGTGGAGACCTTCATGGAGCAGCTGCGCGCAGACGACAAGATGCTGCACGTCCTGCTGCGCGAGGGCGCGGTCGGCTCGGATGCCTTCAAGCAGGCCGTCGAGCGCGAACTGAATTACTTCGAAGAAGAACTCAAGGTCGATCTGGTCCGCCTGGCCGCCGCGTCCAAGGCCCCTCTGTACGAACCGGCCCTGGTCTCCAAGGCCGTCACCCGTCTGGTGTTCACCATGGGCGCAGCGGCGATGGATCTGCCGCCCGAAAAAGACCCGGAGCTGGTCGAACAGATCTCGCAGATGCTGCGAATGATCATCACCGGCTCACGCGTCCTGGCGCGCCATCCCGGAGCCTGAGGCGCCACGCTGCCGTGTGGGCAACGTGTGTCGGACGTTTTTGGACTTCTGACGGCGCAGGGTCGTTGAATGCCATGTGGCAACTGCTCGCGGGCATGGGTTGCCACATGCGGCTGCACACGCACTCAGCCGCCGTTCGGGCGGTGTCGCAGGATCTGAGACACGGCGACCCAATGTTGCCGATTCCTGCACATCGCCTCGCGCAACCTGCCCGATATGGCTGCCGCCTCCAATGACCTGATCGTCTTGCGCCCGGAAGGGCTGTACTGCCCCGCGGGCGATTTCCACATCGACCCGTGGAGGCCTGTGCCGCGTGCGGTGATCACTCACGGCCACGGCGATCACGCGCGGACCGGCATGGGCCGTTACTGGGCCACGCGCGAGAGCCTGCCGATCCTGCGATGGCGGTTGGGCGAGCAGGACTATGACATCCACGACTACGGCCAGGCCTTCCAGATCGGCGATGCGCGGCTGTCGCTGCATTCGGCTGGGCATGTGCTGGGCTCGGCGCAAGTGCGGGTGGAGGTGGGCGACCAGGTTTGGGTGGCGTCGGGCGATTACAAGCGCCAGCCTGATCCAACCTGCGCGCCATTCGAGGTGGTGCGCTGCGACACCTTTATCACCGAGGCGACGTTCGGCCTGCCGATCTATCGCTGGCCGGATACGCGCGAGGTGGCGCGCGACATCGTCGCCTGGCGCCGGCAGTGTGCCGTCCGCGGCGAGGCCGCCATCCTCTATTGCTACGCATTGGGCAAGGCGCAGCGGTTGCTGGCCGAACTGCGTGACCTGGACGACCAGCCTGCCCTGC
>JBEVNH010000211.1:0-15711 GCA_040508175.1 Pseudoxanthomonas sp. | reverse complement strand
CAAAACAACCGTCATCTCTGGGTGAGGGCCCGACGGACCGCCGCGCATAGCAAGCACCTTCCGGGGCGGCCCCGGACCACGCCCACACCGGAGACGGCCCGCACAAGGCGGGCCGTCGGGTCGAACATGACCGCGGGAGATCAGCGCTTCTCGCTGGCATCCACCTCGGTGGGGTCATGTGCGTCGGCGTGCTTGGCGGCCCCTTCATGCAGCGTGCCGCGGACCCGCTTCACTTGCGCCGCATCCACCGCCGACGCCTTGTTGCCCCAGCCATTGCGCACGAAGGTCGCCAGCTGCGCCACTTCCTCGTCGCTCAGACGCTCGGCAAAGCCCGGCATGCCCAGGTTGGACGGCGCGGTCCGGGTGCTGGGCATCATGCTGCCGGACAGGATCAGACGCACCAGCGTGGTCGGGTCGCCCGCCAGCACCGTGGAGTTGCCCGGCATGGACGGGAACACGCGCGCGTAGCCCTGGCCATCGGTGCGGTGGCAGGCCGCACAGCTGTCGACCCAGAGCTCCGCACCGCGACTGTCATTGATGCCCGCCTGCAGTGCCTTGGCCGTGGATGCATCCGCCTGGAACGACGATGGATTGCTGGACGTGGCCGGCAGCGTCTTCAGGTAGGCCGCGATGGCATGCAGATCGTCATCGGTCAGATGCTGGGTGCTGTGCTCGACCACATCGGCCATGGCCTGACCGACCACGGCGTGGTGCGGCGTGCGACCGGTCCTGAGCAGGTCCACGATGTCCTGCTCGCTCCACGCGCCCAGGCCATCGGCCGCATTGCCGCGCAGGTTGACTGCGAGCCAGCCATCGATCACCTGGCCGCCGGCTAGATACGCGGAGCCGGACTCGTCCAGCGCCTTCTCGTTCAAGGTCGCCGCACGCGGCGTGTGGCAGCTGCCGCAGTGGCCTGCGCCTTGCACCAGATACGCACCGCGGGCGATCTTTCCATCGCCGGCGTTATCACGCAGATAGGGCGAAGCATCGAAGCCCGGCTTGTCCGGCGATGGTGCGAAGGTCTTGCGCCAGATGCCCAGCGGCCAGCGCATGGACAGCGGCCAGCGGATGCCGGTGCCACGGTTTTCGGCCTTGACCGCCGGCACGCCATGCATGAAGTACGCATACATCGCGCGCACGTCCTCGTCGGTCATGCGGATGTAGGACGGATACGGCATCGCCGGATACAGCGTGCCGCCGTCCGGCGTGATGCCGTGGCGGACCGCGCGGTCGAAATCGTCCAGCGAGTAATCGCCGATGCCGGTGTCCTTGTCCGGCGTGATGTTGGTGCTGTAGATCGTACCGATGGGCGAGGCGATGGGCAGGCCGCCTGCAAATGACGCGCCCGTGGGCGCGGTATGGCAGGCCGTGCAGTCACCCGCGGCCGCCAGGTAACGACCTGTCTCGATCAGCGCGGCGTCGCCCGCCGCGGGCGCACCACCGGCAATGGCCGGTGTCCGGGTAGGCAGCTTGGCGTAGAGGAAGGCGGCGGCGAAGACCACCACCGCGATGACGACCAGACTCAGGAGCAGTTTCTTCATAGTCGTGCCTTTACGCCTGGACCAGCGGACCGGGGTCCTTCAGGTACTGCTCGCGGATCGCCTTGGCCGACCAGTACGCCAACGCGCCGACCATGCCGGTCGGGTTGTAGCCGTTGTTCTGCGGGAAGGCGTTGGCGCCGATGGCGAAGACGTTGTGCACGTCCCAGGACTGCAGGTAACGGTTGAGCGCCGAGTCCTTCGGATTGGCGCCCATGATGGCGCCGCCGCAGGTATGCGTGCTCTGGTACTTGGTGATGTCGTAGTGCGAACCGTCTTTCTTGGCGTCGCCTGACATGGAGACCGGATTGAGGATCTTGCTCATCTCCAGCGCCTTGCCGACCAGATATTGCGACGCCTTGATCTCGTTGTCGTTCCAGTCGAAGGTCATGCGCAGCAGCGGGCGACCGAAGGCGTCCTTGTAGGTCGGGTCCAGGCTCAGGTAGCTCTGCTTGTAGGACATGCACGCACCCTGCACCTCGTAGTAGAACGAGTGCCGGAACGAATCGGCCGCCGCCTTCTTCCACGCGCTGCCCCACGACGGCGTGCCGGTCGGCACGTTGATGCCGCGGACCGGGCCAGCGCCGGGCTGGCGCGCCCAGATGATGCCGCCGCCCACGAAACCGGCGGCCGCGTTGTCCAACTGGTTGCCGTTGAGGTCGTCCATCGTCGTGCCGGCGCCACCGATGCCCATGAAGCCGTTGGCCTGCACGGTCTTGTCGAAGAACAGCACGACGCGGTTGAGGTTCTGGTAGGAGTAGTTCTTGCCCACCGTGCCCTCCCCCGTGTCCGGGTCGTAGGGCGTGCCGATGCCCGACACCAGCATCAGGTGCACGTTGATGTAAGAGAACGCACACAGCAGCACCAGGTCGGCGGGCTGCTCGACCTCGCGGCCCTGCGCATCCAAATAGGTCACGCCGGTGGCCTTCTTGTTCGTGCTGTCCAGGTTGACCTTCAGCACCTGCGCATGGGTGCGCAGTTCGAAGCTCTTGCGCTGGCGAAGCACCGGGAGGATGCAGGCGTTGGGGCTGGCCTTGGAATAATTGAGGCACCCGTAATCACTGCAGAATCCGCAGGCGTTGCACGGCCCCATCTGGCAGCCGTACGGGTTGGTGTAGGCCCGCGAGGTGTTGGATGCGGGGATCGGATACGGATGCCAGCCCATCTCGCGGGCGGCGCCATAGAACATCTCCGCCCCCAGATAGTTCGGGTTCGGCGGCAACGCGAACTCGCGCGAACGCGTGCCCTCGAAGGGATTGCCGCCGTCCTGCACCACGCCATTGATCACACCCGCCTTGCCGGAGGTGCCGCAGACGTACTCGAAGTGATCAAAGTGCGGTTCTAGATCGTCATAGCTGACCGGGAAGTCCTGGATGGTCATGTCCTGCGGGATGAACCCGCGTCCATAGCGCTGCTCGACGTTGCTGCGCAGCTTGAAGTCTTCCGGCAGCGCGCGAAAATGGCAGCCGGACCAGTGACTGCCCGCCCCACCCACGCCGGTGCCCGGCTTGAACGAGCCCATCTGCCGGTAAGGCACCGCCGTCTGGCCGGTGTTGTGGCGAATGGTCAAGGTCTCCTGTGCCAGGCTCTGCAGATAGCGCCGATGCACGGAGCCCTCCAGTTCGTCGACGACCTTGGGGTAGGCGAAGTCCGGCTGCGTATCACGGTCTTCGCCACGCTCCAGTGCCACCACGTGCAGGCCGGCATCGGTCAGTTCCTTGGCCAGGATCGAGCCAGTCCAGCCCATGCCGACGATGACCACATCGACCTTTGGTTTCACGGTGGCCATGCTCAACCCCTCCGTCCGGCAAGATCGACCGGCGGCAGCGGATAAGGTTTGTCTCGCACCGTCACCCAGTCGATGTAGTCCGCCCGCATGCCCGGGTACCCGATCATCTTCCACGCCCCCATGTTCTTGTTGCCCCCGTGCGCGGGATCGGCGAAGTAGCCGTTCTTCACTTCGTTGAGTAGGTTTGAGAAGAAGACCTTGGAAGAGATGCCTTCCAGCTCCAGCTTGCCGTCCTGCGCACCCTTGAGCAGGGCCTCCTGCTGCGCGTGTTCCAGCTGGGCGAAGGTCTTGCCGTCGAAGGCTTGCCTGCAGTGCGCGTCCATCGCGCCGATGCCCACGCGCAGGATGTCGCGCAGCGGAAGCTTGCCCTGATAGCCGAACTCGGCCGGCGCTTCCAGGAAAGGACCCTGCATGTACCAGATGGCGCCGTTGGCATACGGCGTCTGCATGTGGCGATCCAGGAATTCCGGCACGCCCGATTCCACCGCGCCAGGGCCGATCTCATCGTGCGGGATCAACCGGTCACAGGCGGCAATGACGAAGGCCCACTGCGGCTCGCTGAAGAAACTGGGCCTGTATTCGGCCGCAGGCACCGCTTCGGCTGCGCCGGTCTGCGGATCGCGCGGCGTGCAGCCGGGTGCCGCAGCGGCCAGCGGGATGAGCGTGAGGCCCTTGAAAAAGCGGCGACGCGACGAAGAGACAGTCGGATCTTGATCCGTGTCGGACATGGCAGGCTCCCGGAGGGTGGCTGGCGGGTGGGGGGATGTGCGAGACCGGCAACACACGCTGCAACCGTGACAGCGGCGTCCCCGATGCAGGGCGGCGGTGCCGACGTGCACAAAGCGCACTGACGAGAACCCCTCAATGCTAGGAGTTGCCCCGCCAAGGGGCCAATGCCGAATCCGGATCACCCCATGCGCTACGCGCATCGCTTGCGCGGCGGTGCACTGCCGCTGCCTAAGGTGCAAGGCCGCCGGCACGGTCAAGCCGGTAGAATCGGCACACGCCTATCGCCCCGAGTCGACACTTCGCCATGACCCTCTCGCCCGAGCCATCGCCACGCCGCAAGCGTGGTGCGCTGTACGAGGAGGTGGCCGACACGCTGCGGCAGAAGATCTACGACTACGAATTGCCGCCGGGCGACTGGATCGACGAGCCTGCGCTGGCCGAGGCCCTGGGCATTTCCCGCACGCCGCTACGTGAGAGCCTGAAGCTGCTGGCAGCGGAAGGGCTGGTGCAGATGGAGCCCGGCCGCGGCGCGCGCGTCACGCGGCTGACGCTGGAAGACCTCAACGAGCTGTTCCCGGTGATGGCGATGCTGGAGGGCCGCTGCGCGTTCGAGGCCGTGCGCAAGATCGATGCACCTGGCCTGGCACGACTGGAAGACCTGCACCGCGCCATGGAAGCGGCAGCCGAGGCGGGCGACATGGCCGAGTTCTATCGCAACAACTATCTGATCCACCAGACCGTGCAGGATTACGCCGGCAATCCCTGGCTGATCCGCGTGACCCACGACCTGCACCGCATCCTCAAGATGCACCGCGGGCGCCAGCTGTTGACCCCTGGTCGCATGGGGCAGTCACTGTCCGAGCATCGCGAGCTGATGACCTGCTTCCGCAACGGCGACAGTGCCGAGGCCGAGCGCACCATGAATCGCCACCTGCTCAGCCAGGGCCAGGCGCTGGCGCAGTACGTCGTGGCCGGTGGCAAGCTCAACGTGCCCGCACCGCTGCCGCGTGGAGCGAGAAGCGAGAAGCGAGAAGGTGAGGAGTGAGCAAAGGCAAAAGCGAAGGCAGCGCGGAAGCAGTCGATTTTCCTCACTCCTCACCACTCACTCCTCACCACTCACAGCCAGCCCGGCACCACGTACACCAGCCACGCGGCCAGCGGCCCCAGCGCAACCACCAGCCCGCTGTAGACCAGGAACCGGCGGAACAACTTCTCGCGCTCGTCCTCTGCGGCCGAGGCCACCACCAATGCACCGTTGGTGGAGAACGGACTGACATCGACAATCGTGGAAGAAACCGCCAGCGCACAAATGACGCCGGCGGCGCCCAGTTGCCCCTGCATCAGGAACGGCACGGCCAGCGGAATCGTCGCACCCAGCACCGCGGCCGACGAGGCGAACGCCGAGACGATGCCGCCGACATAGCAGACCAGCAACGCGCCCAGCAGCGGGATGCCGATCTCCGAGACCCCCACGCCGATGAAATCCACGGCGCCGGATTTCTGCAGCACTTCCACATATGTCACCACGCCACTGATCAGCAGCACCGTGGACCAGCTGATGCTTTCCACCGCGCCTTTCTGCGCGCTGGGCGACAGCAGCGCCAGCAGCACCGCCACGGTCATCGACACCAAGCCGACATTGAGGTTGTAGATCAGCGCGGCCACGCCCAGGCCCAGCAGGCCGATCAGGGTGAAGACGCGGTCACGGGTAAACTCCACCGACTCCAGCGCCGCCGGATTGGTCGACAGCGTGCCACCGCCGGCCGCAACCATCGCGCCGTGTCCCTCGATGGCGAACTTGCGGTGCGAGGACTGGTCCACGGCCACATACTCGGCATCAGCCAGCGAGACCTCGCGACGCCGCAGCAGCGCCAATCCGCCGAACGCACAGAAGCAGATCAGGCCCATGGCCAGGTTGAAGAACAGGCTGGTGAGGAACACCGCCATCTCCGACACGTCCAGCCCGGCCTTTTCCACCACCTTGTTGGTGATGCCGCCGTAGATGCTGATGGGCGAGAACCCGCCGGCCTGCGCCCCGTGGATCACCAGCAACCCCATCATCAGCGGGTTGATCCGATACTGCTTGGCAAAGCGCAACGCGACCGGGCCGATGATGGCCACGGCCGCCGGGCCCAGCGCGCCGAACGCCGTCAGCAGCGCCGAGACGATGAACATCACCCACGGGATGGCCGCGATCTTGCCGCGCACCGCCTTGACCGCCCAGCTGATGAGCAGATCGATGGTGCCGTTCTTCTGCGCAATGGCGAACAGGTAGGTGATGCCCACCAGCGTCAGGAACAGGTCACCGGGAAATCCCCCCAGCACGGCCTTGGCATCCAAGCCCACCCACAGGCCACCGATGATGAAGGCCAGCGCGAAGGCCACGGCTCCCATATTGATCGGCAATGCCGTGGCAACAATGAACATGATCACCAGACCGATGATCGTTGCGATTTGCGGACTCATGCACCCTCCCGAGACGCGTGCTTCCGTACAGCTTGCGAGTGGCGACCCGCCACCCAGGGTAGAAACCTGTGCTCGCTAAATGCTGATGACGTTGGCGCCTATGACATGCGCGCCTGCGCCGCCGACACCCAGTCGGCCACGCCCTGCAGACTCTTGAATTCCTCCACCGAGCGCGCCTGGCAATCGGGGGCGATCTCGCGCGCCATCTTCGACAGCGCGGCGCCGGGCCCCAGTTCAAGGAACACGCGCGCGCCGCGCTCGAGCGCCTGTTGCATCACCTGGTGCCACTGCAGCGTCTGCGAGATCTGCGCGGACAGCGTCTGCGTCACTTGCCGCGCGGTGTCCACCATGCGGCCATCGATGCCCGCCAGCACCCGCAGCGCCGGCCGTTGCGGCGGCAGCGTCGACAGCACGCGCTCGAATTCCGCCGCCGCTTGCTTCAACAGTGGCGTATGCGAGGGCACGTGCACGGGCAACAGCACCGTGCGCGCGCCGCGCGCTTCGACCTCGCCCTGCAAGGCGATCAGCCCTGTGCGCAACCCGCCCAGCACCAGATGGTCGTCGCCGTTGACGATGGCCGGCAGCACCTTGTGCGCGCGCCCCATCTCCGTCACCGTGCCCACCGCCAGCCCGGTGACCGCCATCAAGCCGGCATCGGCTGGACTGGCTTCATCCATCAGGGCACCGCGACGCTGCGCCAGCGCCAAGCACTGGCGCGCATCGAAACTGCCGGCAATGGCGTGTGCGGCCAATTCGCCCACGCTGTAACCCAGCACCAGCGACGGCGCGATCGGCAGCCGCGGTTTGAGCGCCGCCCAGTACGACAACGTGGCCAGGCACACCAGCGGCTGAGCGATCGCATTGTCGAAACGACGTGGATCGCCCGCCAGCGCCTGGACATCCTCACCAAGCACGGCGCTGGCCTGCGCCAGCAGCGCGGCGGCATCGGCCTGCCCCGCCACGCGCGCGAACATGCCGGCGTGCTGCGCACCCTGGCCCGGACACAGCAAGGCCAGGGTCATAGCGCCTCCTGTTGCACCAGGAACCAGGCGCAAGCCAGCAGATCGGCGCTGCCGCCCGGGCTGAGCCGATGGGCGACGAACGTGCCAGCGATGGCGTCCACCTGCGCGCGCCAGCCTGGCTGACGCACGCTGCCGCGCGCGAGGAAGGCCTGTGCCGATGCCTGGGCCAGGGCCAGTCCTCGCGCGCCGCCACGATGCAACAGGTTGAGGTCATCGACCACGGCGATCAGCGTCATCAGCGTGTGCACCAGCGTGGCCTCACGCTCCAGTCCCCAGGCCTGCGCCTGCCGCAGTGCTGGCACGGCGACCTGGCGCAGGATCGGGTAGCCCGCCGCGGCCTGCTCACGCACCCCGGCGATGCGGTGCGCGCGCACGGCACGCTGACCGTGGCTGCGTGCATCCAACGGAGCAGTCAACAGGGCATCGGCCCACTGCATCACCCCGCGGCACACGGCCTCGGCGCTCGGCGGGGCCGCAGGCGCCTGACGCCTGCACCGCGCCGCGCTGGCGGTCAGCAGGCCCAGGCTGAAGATCGCGCCGCGGTGGGTGTTGATGCCGTCGGTCGCACGCTGCATCGCCGCTTCCGCCGACAACCCCAGACTCCGCAACGTCTCGAATTCCGCATCGGCCATGCCCGCCTGTGCGATCGCATGGAAGTAGCCGCGCAGCGCGAACAGGCTGCGATAGAAGGTGCCGGCATCCATGTCGTCATGGCTGCCGCAGTCAAATGGCGTCACCAGGCCGGGCTTGGGCGCGCACACCAGTTCGGCATGCAGGCTGGCCACGGCCAGCCGCCCCAGGCGATGCGTGGCATCGCCCGCCCCCTGGCGCGATGCGGGCGCTGCATCGCACGCACGGATGCGCGAAGCGCGGTGGCTCATGATGCATGCCTCCTTGCCGGCCACACTGCATCGCGTGCCACCAACGTGCAGCCGTCATGCGCTTTCACTAGCAGCCTGGCAGCCCCACCTGCGTACTCGCGCCAGTTGAGCGCCACGCCATCGTCCAGCAGGAACTCGCCGTCCGCGCGTCGGCCGTACCGCGCTTCCCAGGCATGCAAGACGTGCGCGATCGCGTCGGCCTGTTGCGCAGATTCGACGCGCCAGAGCAGATCCAGGTCCGAGCCGTGCTGCACGTAGTCCAACCCGGTGGTGGCCTGCCACGCCACACTGCCGAACACACGCGGCACCTGCCCAGCGGCACGCGCGGCTGCAAGCAATGCAGCGAGTGCGTCGTGCCAGGCTTCCGGCGCGTGCGCCATGACCTGGTGCAGGCCGGGCGGCGGACTGTGGCGGGCAATCGCATCCGAGACGGTCAACAGCGCCAGCCGGTGCTTGCCTTCGGCCGGCGGCAGCGGCACGCCCAGACGCAACAGATCGCGCGCATCGCCGTCCTGCCGACGCGCCACCACCGCCGGATGCCCGGCCGCGAACCAGTCCGCCAGCCGTGCCTGCGCACCCGGCGTCACCGCCTGCCACGCCGCCTGCGGCTGCAACCAGACCAGCGCATGGCGCGCGTGCATGGCTCAGGCCTCGCCGGCCGCCACGGCGGCGGAGACATCACGCGCCAGCGTGCGGCCGCCGCGTTCCGCGCCGCGGGCGCGACGCACATCGCCCTGCACCGGTGCCTGCAGCGCGGCCACCAGCGCTGCGGCCAGGTCGTCCTCCCACACCGATTCCACCGCACCCATGGCGACATAGTTCTCCACGCCCGGCGCGAACACCGGCGAGGTCGTGCTGAGCGCCTGCAATTTTTCCAGCGGCTGCTTGGTCACCCGGGCCATGGCGCGCAGGTCCATCACCCGCACCTGCGCCTCGGGCAACGCATGGATGCTGTCGGCCATCAGGCCAAAGGACAGGAAACCACCGCTGACCGATTCGCCGTACACCAGCGACACCAGCCGTGCCCCGCGATGGCGAGCGAAGTCCAGCGACTTGGCCAGATGCGCGAAATACCCATTGATGCCCAGCAGCTCGTCGCGGCGCGACAGTCGCTGGCCGGCCGTATCGACCAGCATCACGATCGGCCGCTGCGGATGTGTCTTGGTGCTTTCGATCACCGCAGCCGCCAGCGCCAGCGCATGGTCCACGCCGACTTCCAGCTTGTTCGCCGTGCCGATGACCGTGACCTGGCCCAGGGTCGTGGTCGCCGTCCCGGTCAGCACATCCTCGCGGACGGTGATGCGGTGCCCCTCCGGGAACAGCCGCTCCAGCAATGCGTTCAATACCATGTCACCCTCCGCGCCTGCGTGGCGGCCAGGAATGCCTCGGTGTCCAGCACCGGCAACCGCTGCGGCGCGTCGATGCCCAGCCGGTCCCAGATCTGCAGCCCGTCGCGGCAATCCCCAAAGGCGGCGATGCGCGCGGCCAGCCGCGCATGCTCACCTTCCAGGGCCTGCAGCTGCTGGTCTTCCGACTCGGCCGGACGCAGTTGCTCCAGCACGTCGATCGCCGCGGCGACGAAGGCCTCCATGCGATCAGGCACCAGCTGCGCCGCCTCGCCCAGCAGGTAGCGATGCTTGCCGCCGGTCACGCGCCAAACCAGCGCGCGATCGCGCGCGTCGAACTCTTCCACGCCGCGCACGGTTTCGATCACTTCCGGCCCGGACAGCGACAGCCGCCCTTCCTCGGACATGATCACCGCGCTGCAGCAGCGCGCGACGATGCCCATGCCGCCGAACGCGCCGTTGCCGCTGCCGATCAACGCCAGCACCGGCACGCCCGCCGCACGCGTGGCCAAGGTGGCGCGCATGATCTCGGAGATCGCGATCAGGCCAGCGTTGGCCTCATGCAGGCGCACGCCACCGGTGTCCAGCAGCAGCAGCACCGCATCGGGCCTGGTCTGCTGCGCACGTTCCAGCAGGCCGACCAGCTTTGCGCCGTGGACTTCGCCCACGCCACCGCCCATGAACTCGCCCTGCTGTGCGGCAATCAGCACATGCCGTCCCTGCAGCAGGCCTTCACCCACCACGATGCCGTCATCGAAGGCACCGGGCTGGTCCAGCTGCGCCAGGTGCGGGCTGGTCATGCGCCGACGCGGGCCGAGGAACTCGACAAAGGATTCCGCGTCCAGCACGCCGACCACGCGTTCACGCGCATCGGCTTCGTAAAAACTGCGGGCGTTCATCGCGCTCATGCCGCACCTCCGTCCTGCAGTGTTTCCACCGCCTGGTCCAGCCGCAGGCTGACCACCGCCGGCGTGGCGCCAACATCGTGGATGGAAATGCGCACGTCCTTCAGCGGATGGCGCGCAGCGAAATCATCCAGCACCGCCTGCCAGATCTGGCCGAAGCCGCGCGCAGCGGTGACGATCTCGATCTCCATCGCACCGTCCAATGCCGTCGGCTCGATCAGCACTTCCAGGTTGCCCGAGGCCACTACACCGACCAGGACATGGTCGAGCGTGCCGTTGGGCGCCGTGCGTCCGTCGAAGCGATATTTGAGGGTTTCCACGGTTCGATCCCCTTACCAGTTGCGGAAGCGCTTGGGCGGGTCGTACAGCCCACCGGACCAGCGCACCAGATCCTTGACCGTGCGCGCGGCAAGCAGGTCGCGCGTGGCGTCGCGCCGCTTGATGCCCAGGTCCTCCGGGCGCTTGATGACGCCGCGGTCGCGCAGGTTTTCCACCATGGCCTTGTCGCGCCCCAGCCCGACGGCCGTGTAGCCCGCCACACCGCGGATCGCCTGTTCGCGCTCTTCGGCGCTCCGGCACAGCAGCAGGTTGGCGATGCCTTCCTCGGTCAGCACATGGCTGACGTCGTCGCCAGAGATCATCACCGGCGGCAGCGGCATGTCGGCGCGCTCGGCCAGCTCCCAGGCATCGAGTTTGTCCACGAAGGCCGGCGCCATGTGCTCGCGGAACGTTTCCACCATCTGCACGACCAGCTTGCGACCGCGTGGCATCTCGCCCGGTCGCGCAGCCTCGCGACCGGCCTTGAGCCAGGCCTCGCTGGCATGGCGGCGGCCGCGCGCATCCGAGCCCATGTTGGGTGCGCCACCGAAGCCGGCGATACGGTCGCGCGTGGCGGTGGAACTGTTGCCGGCCAGGTCGATCTGCAGCGTCGAACCGATGAACATGTCGCAGGCGTACAGGCCGGCAGTCTGCGAGAACGCGCGGTTGGAGCGCATCGAACCATCGGCGCCGGTGAAGAACACATCGGCGCGGGCACGGATGTAGTCCTCCATGCCCAGCTCGGAGCCGAAGGAATGCACGGACTTGACGAAGCCCGACTCGATGGCCGGGATCAGCGCCGGATGCGGATTGAGCGCCCAGTGCTGGCAGATCTTGCCCTTCAGCCCCAGCGACTCGGCATAGGTCGGCAGCAGCAGTTCGATGGCCGCGGTATCGAAGCCGATGCCGTGGTTGAGGCGGTTGACCCCGTATTCGGCATAAATGCCCTTGATGGCCATCATCGCCATCAGCACTTGCACTTCGGAGATCTGCGCCGGGTCGCGGGTGAACAACGGCTCGATGTAGTTGGGCTTGGGTGCGTGGGTGACGAAGTTCACCCAGTCGGCGGGGATGTCCACGCGCGGCAGCGTGTCGACGATCTCGTTGACCTGTGCGATGACGATGCCCCCCTTGAAAGCGGTCGCTTCCACGATCGCCGGGGTGTCCTCGGTGTTCGGCCCGGTGTAGAGATTGCCCTGCCGGTCGGCCGACTGCGCCGCCACCAGCGCCACGCGCGGCGTGAGATCGATGAAATAACGGCCAAACAATTCCAGGTAGGTATGGATGGCGCCGATGTCGATGCGCTTGTCCGCTACCAGCCGCGCTAGCCGCGCGCCCTGCGGCCCGGAGAAGGAGAAATCCAGGCGCTTGGCGATGCCCTTCTCGAACACATCCAGGTGCGAGGCCAGCGACAGCACCGACTGCACCATGTGCAGGTCGTGCACCTTGGCCGGATCGACCCGGGTCAGGCATTCGGCGAGGAAATCGGCCTGTTTCTGGTTGTTGCCCTCCAGGCAGACCCGGTCACCCGGCGCGATGACCCGCTCCAGCAACGCCACCACGTCGCCTGACGCCACCAGCCGGCCTTTCGCCAGCCTGCCGACTGCCCGCAAGCGTCGCTGTCTTTCATCGTTCAGTCCGGTCCACTCGGTCACGGGCCACCCATTCATTACGTCATAATTATGATGAAATCATACACGCTCATGGCCCGCATCTAGCAATGCAACATTGGTGTTAGTGGGCGAAAACAGGGGATCGGTGCGCTGCGGCAGGGCCAGTCACATCAGGCCATGGTCCAGTTGCACAGGAGGCATACAGGCCACGACCATGACCAACCTTGCCTTCCGGCGCTGCGAGATCCCCTCATGTCGAGATCCCTGACCCGCGTGCTCGCCACGCCCTTGTTGTGCGGGCTTGCGCTGAGCGGACTGGCTGCGCCGACGGGGCCCACGGTCAAGGTAGAGACCGGCGCACTGCGCGGCGGGACGCAAGATGGCGTCAATGCGTTCAAGGGCATTCCGTTTGCGGCCCCGCCGGTCGGCGCATGGCGCTGGCGCGCGCCGCAGCCGGCCGCCGCCTGGACCGGCGTTCGCCAGGCCACGGCCTACGCCCCTGACTGCATGCAGAAACCCTTCCCCAGCGATGCCGCACCGCTGGGCACGACGCCAGCCGAAGACTGCCTGTATGCCAACGTGTGGACGCCGGCCAAAGCGTCGACCACACCGCTGCCGGTCATGGTGTGGATCTACGGCGGCGGCTTCGTCAATGGCGGGGCCTCGCCGCCCACGTATGCCGGCACCGCGCTGGCCCGGCAAGGCATCGTGGTGGTGAGTTTCAACTACCGCATTGGCCGCTTCGGCACGTTCGCCCATCCACAGCTAAGTCAGCGGGACGAAGACGATGGCCTGCTGGCCAATTACGGCTTCATGGATCAAGTGGCTGCGCTGCGCTGGGTGCAGCGCAATGTCGGGGCGTTCGGTGGCGACCCGGGCAAGGTGACGATCATTGGCGAGAGTGCTGGCGGCATGTCGGTGCATGCCCTGCTGACCTCGCCGATGACGCAGGGGCTGTTCCAGCAGGCGGTGATCCAGTCCGGCGGCGACGGCAATTCGCCCACCGGCGATATCGACGCGGCCGAGCAGGCCGGCGCAGCGTTCGCGCGGGGCAAGGGCATCGACAATGCCTCGCCGCAGGCCATCCAGCAGCTGCGGGCGCTGCCGGCCGAACACGTCGTGGACGGGCTCAATCTCACTTCGCTGTTTTCACCGGCGCCGGGAGCAAAGACGTTCAGTTCGCCCGTGATCGACGGCAAGCTGGCCGTTGGTGGTGCGGCCTACGCTGCCGGGAAGTTCCACCATGTCCCCGTGATGATCGGGGCCACCAGTGACGACATCGGCGGCCGCAATGGGTACATGGTGGCCGGTGCGCGCAGGGCCGCCAGCGTTCTGGCCGACCAGGACGTGCCGACCTGGTACTACCGGTTTTCGTATGTCGCCGCGTCCATGCGCACCGCTGAAACCCAGGGCGCGGGCCATGCCTCTGACATCCCGTTCTTCTTCGACACCGTGCGCGACAAGTACGGCGCTGCGACGACGGTGCAGGATGCGCAGGCCGGCAAACTCGCCAGCACGTACCTGGTGAACTTCGTCAAACACGGCGACCCCAACGGCGCGGGCCTGACGCACTGGCCGCGCTATGGCTCCGATACGCTGCAGATGCTGGAACTCAATGCCGAGGGCAAAGCGGTCGCATTGCGCGACCCCTGGGCACCTTGACCATCGCAGGCAGATGAAAATGGCCCCAGACGGGGCCATTTTTTACATCCCCGCCGACTCAGGCGAACAGATCAGGCATCTTCGGCAACAGCTTGTCCAGCGTGATCGGATAATCGCGCACGCGCACCCCGGTGGCGTTGTAGATCGCATTGGCGACCGCCGCGCCGACACCGCAGATCCCCAGCTCGCCCACGCCCTTGGCCTTCATCGGTGAGACCGCCGGATCGGCCTCCTCCAGGAACATCACCTCCTGGTGCGGGATATCGGCATGCACGGCCACCTCGTAGCCGGCCAGATCGTGATTGACGAAAAAACCCAGCCGCTTGTCGACGACCAGCTCCTCCATCAGCGCCGCGCCGGCCCCCATGGCCATCGCACCGATGACCTGGCTGCGTGCCGACTTGGGATTGAGGATGCGTCCGGCCGCACACACGGCCAGCATGCGGCGGATGCGGATTTCGGCCGTGGCGGCATCAACGGCGACTTCGACAAAATGCGCGCCGAAAGTGGACTGCTGTTGGCGCTTGGCCAGATCGCCGTATTCCATGGCGTCTTCCACCGTGATCGGGCCATCGGCCGCCGCGCTGGCAAGCGACTTGCGCTGGCTGCCCACGCGCACCTGGCCATCGACGAATTCGGCCTGGGTGGCATCCAACCCCAACTTGCCGGCGACCGATTCACGCAGCTTCATGCAGGCCGCGTACACACCGGCGGTGGCGCTATTGGCGCCCCACTGTCCGCCCGAACCCGCCGAGACCGGGAAAGCAGAATCGCCCAGATGCACCTTCACCTGCGAAAGCGTCACACCCATCATCTCCGCAGCGGTCTGCGCGATGATCGTGTAACTGCCGGTGCCGATGTCGGTCATGTCGGTTTCCACCACCACCGTGCCATCGGTCTGCAACCGGACGCGTGCACCGGACTTCATGTTGAGGTTGCCGCGATAGGCAGCCGCCACCCCCATGCCGATCAACCAGCGCCCTTCGCGACGGCTGGCAGGCTTGGCTGGGCGATTGTCCCAACCGAATTTCGCGGCCCCTTCTTCCAGGCATTTGACCAGCTGGCGCTGCGAGAACGGACGCTGCGGATCCTGTGGATCAACCTGCGTATCGTTGACGACGCGCAGCTTGACCGGATCCATCGACAGCTTTTCGGCCAGCTCGTCCATGGCGATTTCCAAGGCCATCAGGCCCGGCGCTTCGCCCGGCGCACGCATGGCGTTGCCTTCCGGGAGGTCGAGGACGGCGAGGCGCATCTTCGTCATCCTGTTCGCGCCGGCGTAGAGCAGGCGTGTCTGCATCACGGCCGTTTCCGGCTGGCCGCCTTCAAGGTCGCCTGACCAGCTTTCGTGTCCAATCGCTGTGATCCTGCCTTCGCGCGTCGCACCAATGCGGATACTCTGGATAGTGGCCGGGCGGTGCGTGGTGTTGTTTGCCATGACC
>JBEVNH010000207.1:0-6106 GCA_040508175.1 Pseudoxanthomonas sp. | reverse complement strand
GCGGCTGGCGATTGCTCGGGCGCACGCCGCTGACCTTGTTCGATCCAACGCGTGCACAGCCCTGCCTGCTGTCGCCGGGCGATACGGTGCGCTTCGTGCCGATCGACGCGGCACGCTTCGAGGCATGGCCCGCATGACGGCCTGGCAGGTCATCGCCCCCGGTCTGCTGACCACTGTGCAGGACCAGGGCCGCACGGGATTCCTCGATATCGGCATCGCCCGTGCCGGGGCGCTGGACACCGCCGCAGCGTGGCTGGCAAACCAGCTGGTCGGCAATGATGCCGATGCCGCTGTGCTGGAACTCACGTTGCGCGGCCCGACCCTGCGGCTGGACGCACCGGCCACCATCGCGCTGACCGGCGCCGCGGTGCAGGCCCGTTTCGACGGGCTGGCCCTGCCGATGCAGCGCCCGCTGCAGCTCCCCGCGGGCACGCTGGAGCTGGGTGGCCTCACCCAGGGCGTCCGCGGCTATCTCGCCGTGCGCGGCGGCTTCGCGGTGACACAGGTCATGTGCAGTCGCAGCACCGATCTGCGCGGCGGTTTCGGCGGGCTGGCCGGGCGCGCCTTGCAGCAAGGCGATGCACTGCCGCTGCACGTCGCTGCCGAAGCCAACGTCACGACGCCGAACTGGCCAGGCTGGTGGGTCGGCCCGGAAGCCGTTGTCGGCGCGCCCGGCGCTCCGATCCGCTATGTGCCCGCATCGCACGCTGCTGCCACGCAGTTGACCGGGCAGGCCTGGCAAGCCTCGCCGCGCAGCGACCGCCAGGGCTTGCGCCTGCAGGGCCACGCGCTGGAAGTCGAGGCGAAGCAATCTCTCTCCGAACCCGTGGCGCCCGGCACGATCCAGTTACCACCGGACGGCCAACCCATCGTGCTACTGGCAGATGCACAGACCGTCGGCGGTTACGCGCGGCTGGGCTATGTGATCGCCGCGGATCTGCCACGGCTGGCCCAAGTCGCACCCGGCCAGCGCGTCGCATTTGAAGCCGTGCGTCTTTCGCAGGCCCATGCCGCGGCTTGCGCGCAGCGCGCACGGATGAACAGAATCGCGCTGGCCCTGCGCGCACGCACGTCATGATCCGCACGCTCGATTTCAACTGCGACCTCGGCGAAGGCTACGACGATGCGGCGGTGATGCCTTTCATCAGTTCGGCCAGCATCGCCTGTGGCTTCCACGCGGGCGACCCGGCGCTGATGCGGCAGACCGTCGCATGGTGTCTGCAACACGGCGTGGCCATCGGCGCGCATCCCTCGCATGACGACCGCGCGCACTTCGGCCGTCGCGCATTGACCATCACCCCTGCAGATGCCTACGCACTTGTGCAGGTGCAGATCGCCGCCTTGCAGACGATTGCACGGGACACCGGTGCAACTTTGCAGCACGTCAAGCCGCACGGTGCGCTCTACAACCAGGCCGCGCGCGAACCGCAGCTGGCCGACGCCATCGCCCGCGCCGTGCGCGACAGCGATCCGCAACTGCTGTTGTTCGGCCTGTCCGGCAGCGCCCTCACCGATGCCGGGCACCGGGTCGGCCTGCGCGTGGTGCACGAAGTGTTCGCCGAGCGCGCCTACGAGGCAGATGCGACCTTGACCCCGCGCGGCACCGAGGGCGCCACCCTGCCCTCCACGCAGGCGGCCAACGCGCAAGTGCTGCAGATGCTGCAGACCGGCAGCGTCACCGCCCGCACCGGGCAGCGCGTGCCGCTGATCGCCGACAGCCTATGCCTGCATGGCGACCGGCCCGATGCCGCCAGCTTTGCCCAGGCGCTGCGTGACACCCTGGATGCGGCCGGCTGCTGCATCGCCCGTCCCTTTTCGACACAGGACCTGCCTGCATGAACTATTGGCCGTTGCTCGGTATCGCGGTGGTCGTGCTGGGCTTTGCCTTGCGCTACAACCCGGTGCTGGTGGTGATCGTCGCCGCGCTGACCAGCGGACTGCTGGCCAAGCTGCCGCTGCCTGATCTACTCACCCTGATCGGCACTGGCTTCGTGGAAAACCGCGCATTGCTGATGTTCCTGCTCACCCTGCCCGCCATCGGCCTACTGGAACACTTCGGCCTGCGCGAGCGCGCCAGCGCCTGGATTTCCAGCTTTCGCGGGCTGACCTTGGCGCGCTTCCAGATCGCCTATCTCGGCATCCGCCAGCTCAGCAGCATGATGGGCCTGACCCACGTCGCCGGCCCGGCGCAGACGGTGCGTCCGCTGGTGGCGCCGATGAGCGAAGCGGCGGCCGAACGCACCCTGGGACCGCTGCACGACCATCAGCGCGAGCAGGTGCGCGCCAGTGCCGCGGCCACCGACAACATCGGCCTGTTCTTCGGCGAGGACGTGTTCGTCGCCATCGGTGCGGTGCTGTTGATCCAGGGCTTCTACGCCCGCAATGGCATTGCGCTTGAGCCATTGTCGATCGCGCTGTGGGCGCTGCCCACGGCGATTGCGGCCTTCGTCATCCATGCGGTGCGCCTGCGCCTGCTGCAGCACCGCCTGCAGCGGCAGGCCGACGCGGTCAAGCGCGCGCCACATGCTGAAGGCTGAGCATTTCTATTGGCTGGTGGGCGCTTTCCTGCTGGCCACCGCCTGGCACAACCTGCGCCGCGGGCGCTATGCCATGGCCGGCTTCTGGGCACTGTTGGTGATGCCGTTCGCGTTCGGGCAGGCCATCCTCGACGCACACAAGGCCGGGCATGCGTTGCCGGCGCAGCTGATGGGTGCGGGCGTGATCGTGCTCGGCGTGCTGGCCGCGCGCGTGCGCTTGAGTGGCGCACCGGATTCGCCCGCCGAACAGACCCGCCGGCAGACCAGCGCGTCCCAGCTGGGCAACCGGCTGTTCTTCCCCGCGCTGGTGATCCCGGCGATGACGCTGGTGTTGTTCGTCAGTGCCCGCTGGGTGCCCGGCATGCAGGGCCTGCTGGATGCCAAGGCGCTCACGCTGACCGCGCTGGCGCTGGCCAGCCTGTTCGCGCTGGCCGCCGCGCTCTGGGTCACCCGCGCGCAGGCCGGTCAGGCCGCGCAACAGGGAGGCCGTTTGCTCGACGCATTGGGCTGGGCGGTGGTGCTGCCGATGATGCTGGCCACACTGGGCGGCGTGTTCGCCGCTACCGGCATCGGCGAGCTGATCGCCACGCTGGTCGGCAAGGTGATTCCGGTCGAAAGCCGCAGCGCCTGCCTGCTCGCCTTCGCCGGCGGCATGGTGGTGTTCACCGTGATCATGGGCAATGCCTTCGCCGCCTTCCCGGTCATGATGGCCGGCATCGGCCTGCCGCTGCTGATCCAGAAACACGGGGCCGATCCGGCCAGCCTGGGCGCCATCGGCATGCTCACCGGCTACTGCGGCACGCTGCTCACGCCCATGGCGGCCAACTTCAACATCGTGCCGGCTATCCTGCTTGAACTCAAAGACCAGTACGGCGTGATCCGCATGCAGGCCGCCACCGCGGTCGCGCTGCTGGCCTTCAACATCGGCCTGATGGCCTGGGTCTGCTTTCGATGAGCCAACGTCCATGAGCCGCGCGCGCAACGTCCTGATCACCGGCTTCGAGCCATTCGGCGCCGATCCTTCCAACCCCAGTTGGGAAGCCGCGCGCCAGCTCGATGGCGAGACCATCGCCGGCCATCGCGTGCATGCGCGGCGCCTGCCGGTGACCTTTCGTGGCTCGCGCCCCGTGTTGGAAAACGCCATCGCCGAACTGCGCCCGCGCCTGGTGATCTGCACGGGCCTGTCGGGAGGCCGCGCGCGGGTGTCGATCGAGCGCGTGGCGATCAACGTCATCGATGCGCGCATCCCCGACAACGCCGGCGACCAGCCGGTCGACGCCCCCGTGCAGGCCTCCGGCCCGGCCGCCTACTTCAGCACCCTGCCGATCAAGGCCATGCTCGCCGCGCTGCAGGCCGAGGAGATCCCGGCGGAGATCTCCCAGACCGCCGGCACCTATGTCTGCAACCAGATCTTCTACGACCTGCGCCACCTGCTGCGGCGGCACCGAAGTGTCCGCGCCGGCTTCATCCACGTGCCCTACTCGCCCGAACTGGCCGCCGCGCATCCCGGCGCGCCCAGCCTGCCGGTGGACGTGGTGGCCCAGGCCTTGCGCACCTGTCTCGATGTCGGCCTGACCGCCAGGGCAGACCTGTCGCTGGCGGCCGGCGCCGAGCAGTAAGCCGCCCATGTCCTCCGGCACCGCAAAGTGTTGACTTCCGGCACCTGATCCGGCGCCCGCCCAGGCGCAGCATGGCCTCAACGCCCACCGCCCATGCCACAAAGGATGCCGCCATGCACCGCCACCTGATTCCTGCCCTGGTCCTGATCACCCTTGGCACGCTGTTCCTGATGGACAACCTGGGCCTGCCCGGCATCGATGTCAGCCACCTCATCAGCACCTGGTGGCCGCTGCTGATGATCCTGGGCGGCATCAACCTCCTGCTGCGCCGGATGCGTCCGACCGGCGCGCAGTGCAGGGACTGACAGCGCAAACGCCTTCCGTACACCCAAAGAAAAAGGCACCGCACCTGCGTGCGACGCCTTCTGTTTTTATCGCCTACCCAGCAGGCCGGCCGGCGCAGATCAGGTCCGCGGCAAGGTCACGCCGGTCTGTCCCTGGTACTTGCCGCCGCGGTCCTTGTAGCTGGTCTCGCAGACTTCATCGGATTCAAAGAACAGCATCTGCGCCACGCCTTCGTTGGCGTAAATGCGCGCCGGCAGCGGCGTGGTGTTGGAAAACTCCAGCGTGACGTGGCCTTCCCATTCCGGCTCCAGCGGCGTCACATTGACGATGATGCCGCAGCGCGCGTAGGTGCTCTTGCCCAGGCACACCACCAGCGTGCTGCGCGGGATGCGGAAGTACTCCACCGTGCGTGCCAGGGCGAAGCTGTTGGGCGGGATGATGCACACGTCCGACTCGATATCCACGAAGCTGCCGCTGTCGAAATGCTTCGGGTCGACGATGGTGGAGTTGATGTTGGTGAACACCTTGAACTCGCGCGAGCAGCGCACGTCATAGCCGTAGCTCGAGGTGCCGTAGCTGACGATGCGGTGGCCGCCGGCATCCTGCTTGACCTGGCCCGGCTCGAACGGCTCGATCATGCCGTGCTGCTCGGCCATGCGCTTGATCCAGCGGTCGCTCTTGATGCTCATACGTGCCCAGGTCCAGTTGTCGCGGTGAAAGGCGGCCATTGTAGGCAGCCAAGGCAGCCGAGGCGAACTGCGCGCCGGCCTTGCAGACATCGGGCGTAGCCTCAGACCAGCGAGGAAGCGATGGACATCGACGCACGCGGGCGCTTGCCCAGCGCCGCCAACAGCGCGCGCGCCGCCTCCACGTAGGCCAGCGACACCGACGACTGCGGCTCGGCCGCCACGACCGGGGTACCGGCATCGCCCTGTTCGCGGATGCGGATGTCCAGCGGCAGCGCACCCAGCAGCGGCACGCCGTACTGTTCGGCCATGCGCTCCCCGCCGCCCTGCCCGAACAGGTGCTCGGTGTGGCCACAGTTGGAACACACGTGCACGGCCATGTTCTCCAGCACCCCCAGCACCGGCACCTCGACTTTCTCGAACATCTTCAAGGCCTTGCGCGCGTCCAGCGTAGCAATGTCCTGTGGCGTGGTCACGATCACCGCGCCTGCCACCGGGATCTTCTGCGAAAGCGTCAGCTGGATGTCGCCCGTGCCCGGCGGCAGGTCGATCAGCAGGATGTCCAGGTCGCCCCACAGCGTGTCGTTGAACAGCTGGGTCAACGCGGAGGTCGCCATCGGTCCGCGCCACACCATCGGCGTATCGGCATCGATCAGCAGGCCGATGGACATCGCCTCGATGCCAAACGCCCGCAGCGGCTCGATGGACTTGTTGTCTGGACTCTCCGGCTTGCCGGAAATCCCCAGCATCGCCGGCACGCTCGGCCCGTAGATGTCCGCATCCAGCACCCCGACCCGCAATCCCTCACTGGCCAGCGCCAGCGCCAGGTTCACCGACGTCGTGGACTTGCCCACCCCGCCCTTGCCGGAACCGACGGCGATGACGTTGCGGACGCGGGGATGGGGTTTGAGGGCGCCCTGGACAGCATGTGCAGTGATCTTCATGCGTTCAATTTTCAGCTGAATCCCACAAATGTGCT
>JBEVNH010000201.1:0-5458 GCA_040508175.1 Pseudoxanthomonas sp. | reverse complement strand
CGCGCTCGTAGGCGGCGGCCAGCTTCTTGTGCGAAGACACCGCCCACTCGTCCTGCGAATCGCGCGCGATGCTCCACTCCTTGGCCATGTCCTCGCAGTGCTCGCCCATCGACTTGCCGGTGCGCGGCTCGGCGACGCCCGGAAACTCGGGCTTGAGTTCGCCCAGCTTGAAGCCTTTGAACGCCGACAGCCGATCCTTCGGTGTCTTGCCGCGGTTGGCCGCCAGCAGGCGCGCGCGCAGCTTCTTGCCGTAGACGATCGGCACGTCCGACGTACTGTCCGACCCCCCGCCGATGCCCGAGTCGATCTGCCCGAGGGCGATCTTGTTGGCGATATGGATGATGGTGTCCAGGCTGGTGCCGCAGGCGCGTTGCAGGGTAATACCGGGCGTCAGCGCCGACAGTCCCGAGGACAGCGCCGCTTCACGCCCCAGGTTCCAGTCCGAGGAATGCTTGATCACCGCACCCATGGCCACTTCGCCCAGCGCCTGGCCGTGCAGGCCAAAACGTTCGACCAGCGCGCCGAGGGTCCGGACCGACATCCCGAGGTTGCCGACATCCGAATAGGCCGTGTTCTGGCGACAGAAGGGGATGCGAACGCCGCCAAGGATGGCGACGGGACGTGCTGCAGGCATGGACGACCTCATGTCGTGAGTGCGGATGGCGTGGGCGCGGGCGTGAACGGGAATGTGAAGCTGAGGAAACGTGCGCCAGCGTACGCGGGCATAATGAGTGTAATGCCGCCCATGTGGCGGGCCAACCGCACAACGCGCACATTGGTGAACGTGAGTACGACGACGCAAGCTGAAAGCCAGCAGATCAACGGCCTGTTGGCCCTGGAAATCTCCGGCGGGCGCGCGCCCGCACGTGCCGCATTGACCCAGCACGAAGCCGGCGAGCTGGCTGCGCGCATGGCGCGCGACCTGACACAGCTGGTGCCCGAGGCATCGGCGCTGGATCTGGTGCTGTTCGCCGCCCATTTCGACCCCGCCGAGGCGCTACGCCCGGGCTGGTCGCTGCACCGGCGGCTGCATGAGCTGCAGCAGCGCGCGCCGGGACGGGACGAAGGCCCGCGCCTGATCGCTTTTGGCGCCGGTGCCGACGGCGATGTCCCGATGCCGCTGCAGAGCGATCCGGATCTGGTCGGCGGTGCCTTGCGGGTGCTGCCCTTCCAGCTGATCGGCCCGGCCGAGATCGTGGCGCGCGTGGCCGAGGCCTGCGAGAACGTGCTGCTGGAGCGCGGCATGGCACAAGCCGATACCGCCTTGCTGGCGCAGCAGGGCTTCGGCGCCGAGATCGAGCACGCCCGCTATCTCACCTTGCACGACCTGGCCGCGATGACGGCCCTGCAGTACGAGAACCAGGGGTTGGCGCCCGTGTGGCCGGTGATCGAGACCGCGCTGCTGGCACCGGCAGAAGAGTTGTGGCTGGACGCCCCCCCCGAGCCGCTGCTGCGCTACGCCGAGGGCGAAGTGCGCATCGCGCTGCTGGACGCCGCCGCGTGGCAGACGCGCAATACGCCGGCCACCGAAGATCGCGAGCGCTTGGCCCGCCAGTACGATTACTTCCTCGCCCGGCAGCGCCAGCTGGCGGCGGTGCTGGAAGCCCACGGTATTCCGGTGACCTTCGCCCACTGTCCCAGTGGCGATGATCTGTGCCGCCACCTGAGCGCCTGAGCCAGCCTGACTGCTGATCCGCTGGCATCGGGCAACGGGTCAACACCGATCGCCTCAACGACGAAGGCCGCAGGCATCACGCCTGCGGCCTTCATGTCTTTGCGAGCGCTGGGTGGCTTACTGCACCGCTTCGATCACCGCACAGGCCTGGCGGCCACCGGCATTGCCGGTCGGCTGGGTCTTGTAGTCGTCCTGGTCGGCGTGGACGATCAGGCCCTTGCCCACGATGTCGAAGGCGTCGCCCTTGCCGATGTTGACATTGCTCGACAGCATGCCGTCGACCGTGGCTTTGCCTTCGGCATCGGCAGTGATGTTGTCCATGTCGCCGCCGTGGTGCGGCTCGGCGCTGACCTGGCCGTGATCGCTGCTGCCCGGGTTGAAATGGCCGCCGGCGCTGGCACCGTCCGGCGCGCTGCAATCCCCCTTCTCGTGGATGTGGAAGCCGTGCTTGGAGTTCGGTGCCAAGCCGGTGATGGTGCCGGTGACATGGACCATGTTGTCCATAGTCATGAAGCTCAGCTCGCCGGCCAAGGCGTTGCCCTCGGTGGCTTTCAAGGTGGCCTTGGCGGTCCCGCCAGCGGCAGGCGCGGCGGTCTCCGTCGGAGCCGGGGCCTCAGCAGTGGGTGCGGGTGCTTCTGCGGCCGGGGCGACGGGATCAGCCGGCTTGCTGCAGGCGCCGAGCGCCAGAACGGTGGCCAGGAACAGGGTGGAATGGACGAAACGCATGGAGAACTCCCTTGCTGTGGTGAGTGATCGGGGGAATGGCATCAGGGTGCTGATGTCGGGCGGGGCGCGGGCGGTTGCTGGCGCGTGATCCGGATGACGCCACAGGCGACGCGCGCGCCTGCATTGCCGGCAGGCTGGGTCCGGTAGTCGTCGGGGGCGGCATGCACGAGCAACGCGCGGCCGACGATGTCGGTGCTGGGCGTGCCGCCCAAAGTGACATCGCGCAGGACGACATCGACGCGGGCGACGCCTTCAAGATCGGCGATCAGGTTGTCCAGGTCGCCAGCATGGTGCGCACCGGTTTTGGCGTTGCCATGCGGCTGGCCCGTCGGATTGAAATGTGCGCCGGCACTGCTGCCATCGGCGCTGCTGCAATCGCCGCGCTCGTGCACGTGGAAACCGGCGCGACCGCTGTCGGGCAAGCCACCGACTTCGCCGACCAACCGCACGCCGCCGGACACGGGGGTCAGCACCAGCTTGCCGCTGACCAGGCTGCCGGATGCCGACGCCAGCACCGCCTGCGCTTCCTGCACGTTGGCCACGGGGGCGGGAGTGGGCGGCGGCGCGGGCGGCGCGGGCGGCGGCGAACTGCTGCACGCAGCCAGCGCGGACACGACCAGGACGGACAGGGCAGTAGCGCGACCCCACGACTTCATGTGCGACTCCCAAGACAACAGGTCCAAAGCTAGCCAGCCCTCCGTTCAGCAGCCATGAAATGTGGCATGCGCGCCTGGGCGCCGCCAGCACAGCGTGGCGCCGATGCGTGTCGCGTGCTTATTTCGGGCCGGGCACGGTGCCTTGGCGTCGGCGTCCCGGTCCCAGCTTGCGGGTGATGGTGTTGCGGCCCAGCCCCAGCTTGGCTGCAGCCTCCGCGCGTCGGCCATGGGTGAACTGCAGTGCGGCTTCCAGCAGCACCTGGTCGAGCTTGTCGCGAGCTTCGGCATGCACGCCCTCGGCCCCTTCGGACAGCCGCCCGCGTGCCCACTGCGCCAGCAGCGCGGACCATTCCATCGGCTCGCTGCTGCTGCCGCGGCTGCTCTGCGACAGCGCTTGCTCCACATCCAGCGTGGTGATGGTCTCGGCCGGCGCCAGCGCGGCCAGACGCCAGCAGACGTTTTCCAGCTGGCGCACGTTGCCCGGCCAGTCGTAGGCGCGCAAGGCATCGCGCGCGGACGGAGCGAACCTCTTGGCCGACGCACCGAGCTTGCGCGAGGCCATCACCAGGAAGGTCTCCGCCAGCTGCGGCACGTCGGCGCGACGGTCGCGCAGGGGCGGCAGCTGCAGGCGCACCACGTCCAGGCGGTGCATCAGGTCGGCGCGGAAGCGGCCGTCGGCCACCAGGGTCTCCAGATCCTGATGGGTCGCGGCGACCACGCGCACGTCCACGCGGATCAACTCGCGCCCCCCCACCCGGAAGAACTCGTTTTCCGCCAGCACGCGCAGCAGGCGCGTCTGCAGCGGCAGCGGCATGTCGCCGATTTCGTCCAGGAACAGCGTGCCGCCATCGGCCTGCTCGAAGCGCCCGATGTGGCGACGCTGGGCACCGGTGAACGCACCGGCTTCATGACCGAACAGCTCGCTTTCCAGTAGCTCGGCCGGGATGGCGGCGGTGTTGAGCGCTACGAATGGCTTGCGCGCGCGTGGCGATTCGTTGTGCAGCGCGCGTGCGACCAGCTCCTTGCCGGTGCCGGTTTCGCCGGTGATCAGCACCGACAACGGCGCCTGCGCCAGCCGGCCGATCGCGCGGAACAGCGCGCGCATCGCCGGGGTGTCGCCGATCAGCTCGGGCGTACCGTCGCGCGTGGTGTCGGCCGCCTCCACCGCGGCAATCTCTTCCGGATTGACGCTGGGCAGCGTGCGCGCGGCCAGCGCCACCGCATCGTCCAGGTCGAACGGCTTGGACAGGAACTCCTGCGCGCCGCCACGGAAGGCCCCCGCGGTGCTGGCCACGTCGGTATAGGCCGACATCACGATCACCGGCAGCGCCGGGTGTGCGGCCTTGAGCTTGTCCAGCAGCACCAGGCCGTCATCGCCGGGCATGCGGACATCGGTGAATAGCAGGTCCGGCGCGCCGCGCAGATCGATGGCCTGCAAGGCCGCGGCAGCCGAATCGAAGCCGTCCACCGAATACCCCGCATCGCGCAGCGCGGTGGCCAGCACGAAACGTACCGAGCGGTCGTCATCGACGACCCAGACGCGCTGATGGACGGTTTCAGTGGGCACGGCGCGCCTCCCCGGCTTCCAGCGGCGCCTGGGGCAGCAACAGGGTGAAAACGGTATGCCCTGGGCGCGACTTGAAGGTCAGCGAACCGCGATGTTCGCGCGCGACCTGCTGCGCCAATGCCAGGCCCAGGCCACTGCCTTCGGCGCGCCCGGACACGAGCGGCAGGAACAGATGCTCGGCCAGCTCGTCGGGCACGCCGCGGCCGTCGTCGATGATTTCAAGCCGCAGCGTCATGGGGTGCAGGCGGTCGTGGATGCGCTGGCCATGCTCGATGCGTGTGCGCAGCGTCACCACCGAGGCCCCGGCCTGCAGGGCGTTGCCGACCAGGTTCCACACCGCCTGTACCAGGCGGTCAGGATCACCGGTGATCTCCGGCAGGCTCGGGTCGTAGTCGCGGCGCAGCCGCGCGGCCGGCGTGCGCTCGGATTCGGCCAGGCGCAGCACGCGCTCGAGCACCGCGTGGATGTTGAGGAAGGTGTGCGCACGTTGCGGCGCCGGCGACAGCAAGCGATCCAGCAAGGCGGCCAGGCGCTCGGCCTCCGACTCGATCAGGCCGATCAGCTCGCGCTCGGCGTCGTAGTCGCTGCGATGCTGCCCGCGCTTGGACAGCAGCTGGGCCGCGCCCTTCAAGCCAGCCAGCGGGTTGCGGATCTCATGCGCCAGGCCGCGCAACGCGGCCGACAGCGCCGCGGGCAGCACCTGCGCCGGATCGAGTGCGGGAAATTCATCGGCCGGGTGCGCTTCCAGCAGCCAGCCGCCGTGGTCCATGCGCGAGAGCCAGCCTTCGGCAAAGCGCGGCGCTTCGCCATGCACGCCCAGCGAGACGCGATGCA
>JBEVNH010000191.1:0-6818 GCA_040508175.1 Pseudoxanthomonas sp. | reverse complement strand
GCAACAGCGGCTGGGCATCGCGCCGGCGAAGACGCTGGTCGCCGGCTTCAGCCAGGGAGGCATCATGAGCGCGAGCGTGGCGTTGACCTCGCCAGGGTCGGTCGCGGGCTTCGGCATCCTCAGCGGGCGCATCCTGCCGGAATTCGAGCCGCGGATTCCGCAGGACATCGCCATGCATGATCTGCACGCCCTGATTCTGCACGGCCGACACGACAGCAAGCTAGGGTGTTTTTTGCCGAACGCGCGCAGCAACGACTGCAGAACCATGGCGTGGCGCACACGCTCAGGACTTACGCAGCCGACCACGAACTGACGCCGCAGATGGCACAGGACGTTGTCGCGTGGGTGCAACAGCGCCTGCCGGCCGTGCACGCCTGCGTGGCGGGAACGCGGTGCCGCAGACGCGGTGGACTCAGATGAAGAAGTCCGCAAGCCGCGCGATGCCTTCGCGGCTGCGCCGCCACGCCGGACGGTGGTTCCACGTGTCCAGCGTCAGGTGGTCCGCATCGGCCAGGTACTGGGCTTCGATCTGGCGCATGCGCGTGACCACATCCGTGTCGTAACAGAGCATGCCGATCTCGGCATTGAGCGCGAAGGAGCGGATGTCCAGGTTCATCGAACCGACCAGCGCCATGCCGTCATCGATGCTCATGTGCTTGGCATGCAGGAAGTGCGGGCGGTACAGCGCGATCTTGACCCCGCTGGCCAGCAGCTCGGCGTAATAGGACTCCTGCGCCCACGCGGTCAGGCGCTGGTTGTTGCTGAAGGACAGGATCAACTGGGTGTCCACGCCGGACAGCGCGGCGATACGCAGCGCGCCAAGGGTGCCGTCATCGGGCACAAAGTACGGCGTGGTCAGCACCAGCTTGCGTTTGGCCAGATGGATCAGCGCGTTGACCGTGTCGCGCGCATTGGAGAACGGATAGGCCGGGCCGCTGGGCAGCATCTGCGTGGCGCTGTTGGCCGCGTGCTCGGGTGTGGTGGCGATGACGTCCAGCCGCTGCCCGGTTTCCAGATACCAATCGCTGGCGAACACCGCTTCCAGATGCGCCACCGCCGGGCCTTGCACGCGTGCCACCAGCTCGCGGTTGGGATAGCCGGGGACGAACTGCGGGTCGGCCAGGTTCTGCGAGCCGACATAGGCCGCGCGGTTGTCGAACACGGCGATCTTGCGGTGATTGCGCAGGTCCATGCGGCCGCTGCGGCGCCAGCGCAGGCCGCCGGGCAAGAGTTCCTGCACCTGCACGCCGCCGGCACGCAGGCGACGCGCGTACGCGCGGATGCCGCGCTTGGCGCCCACCGCATCCAGCATCAGGCGGCACTCCACGCCGCGCGCGGCCGCCTGCAGCAAAGCCTCGCAGATCAGGTCGCCCACGCGGTCGTGATACATCAGGTAATACAGCAGATGCACACGCTCACGGGCGTGGGCGATGTCCTCCAGCAAGGCGCGCAACGATGCGTCGTAATCGTCCAGCAGCGTGACGGCGTTGCCATGCGTGGGCATGAAATCCCCCAGTCGCTCCAGCAACGGCACCATTTCCATCTCGGCCCCTTGATGGTCTGGTTGCCAGCGCAGCGCCGCCAGCGGCTTCTGTTCTTCGCGGATGACCTGCGAGGCATCGGCCTGGCGGCGGATGCGCTCACGCGACAGCCACGGATGGCCGAACAGCAGGTACAGCGGCAACCCGGCCAGCGGCACGAAGCCTACCAATAGCAGCCAGCTGCGCGCCGCGGCGGGCGTGGTGCGCGTAGGGATCCAGCACAACGCGCCAAGGCGGATGACCCAGTCCAGGATCAGCAGCCAGCCACCAATCGCGGAGGTCTCGGTCATCGTATCCACGGTGATCGGGTCATGGCCCGATTGTGCGATGACCCGCGGTGAGGTGGAAGCGAAGGCCTACATGCGGGCCAGCGTGCGCAGGCGGACCTCGGACGGTTCCAGCCCATGTCGATCGGCGGCTTGCCGGCGGATCGCCTGCAGCACGTCGGCCGGTTGCAGATGACCCGACGCATCAACATGCCAGGTCAGGGTGAGATGGCCCCACAGCACCGGACTGCCGGCGTTGTAGATCTCGTAATCGGCGAAGTAGTGGTAGTCCATGGCATTCAGATGCCGACGCGCTGGGCGTCGCCTTCTTCGCAGCCCAGGTGTTCCAGTGCCATCGACAAGGCCAGCGTATAGCTCTGCGCGCCGTAGCCCTGGGCGAGTGCGAGGCGTTGCCCATGCTGGTCGGGCAGGCTGGCTTCCAGCGCGCCCGGATGGTCGTCGTGGACTTCGATGTAGCGCATGCCACAGGCCTGCAGGGTGCGCTGCAGGCGCAGGCTGCCCGAGCAGGTGCCGGGGTCGAGCAGGGTCAGCTCGGCGCCGTGCTGCTGGTTGATGCGCACGGCATTGAGCAGTTCGCTTTCGGTTGCACAGCTGCGGATGGCCAAGGTGGTGCCGGCGGCGATGGCGCGGTCCACCAGTGCACGCAGCACCTGCGGCGGCAGCGCGGGCATCTGCTGGCTTTGTTGGGAAGCGGGCTGCTCCGGCCCGCGGAGAATGACGATGGACATGGCGTGGTTCCTTGAAGGGGGATCGAGATCAAGCGGACAGACGCGCGCAGGCGCGCTGGGCGATGGCCAGCGCCATCGCATAACGGGCGCGGCGGTCATCGCGGATGGCGACGACGGCAAGCGCGGCGTGTCGCGGTTGCAGCCAGTCCTCCCAGCCTTGGTGCGCGCAGTCGTGGAGTTCGATGTAAGGCGCGGGCAGCGCATCGAGCGCGTCGCGCAGCGCGGGGCCGCAACAGGTGCATTGCGCCTGGTCCAGCTCGCAGGACTCCAGCAGCACCAGCGCCGCGCTGCGGGCGCGCTCGCTGGCCAGGCAGCGCAGCAGCGCCTCAAGGCTGTCGCAGGCAGCGATGTCGAGGTGGTCGTGCGCAGTCACGGAAAGCAGGGAAGACATCGCGGCATCGCCGGCAAGGCCGGGACCCTGGATGACGAGGATGGACATAGCAGGTTCTACAGGGCACCAGATGGTGCGGGAGGCGCAGCGTCTGCCCGGAGCGCGTAAAGACGCCATGCCAATCGCAGGGCATCCGCGTAAAGCCTGCGTAGGCGTGGGCTGCAGCACCGCCTTGCCGCGCGAAATGATGCGTTCTTTACGCTGACGCCGTCGCACGCGCATGGCTTCTTTACGCGCTGGCTTCCTATCGTGACCGGGTGTTGCCGCGGCACCTCTACCGCCGCACGCGCACCTCCTCATCCTTCGCTGTGGACGGCCGGGTGTGCATCACGCACTGCGGGTGGTCCGCGTGTCTTGACCTGCGTGCCGTCATGGCACCAGACATGGAAATTGAACGACATGATCAACACCGCTGTGTTCTCCCCGACCTTTCCCCATGCACTGCACCGCCGCGTGCGCGTGCTGGCGCTCGCCCTGACCTGCGGCTTGGCCGGCGTGGCCGGCGATGCCGCCGCGCAGGGCGATGAAATCACGCCCATCTGTACCGACCGCCCGACCAAGGCCAATGCCACCTGCACCGTGCCCGCCGGCGCCTGGCAGCTTGAAAGCGATGTCGGCAGCTACACACGCGACACGCAGCCAGGCACGCGCACGGAGACCTTCAACTGGGTCAATCCGACGTTCAAGTACGGCCTCAATGAGCACATGGACCTGCAATTGAATGCGTCGCCGCAGCTGCGCGTGCGCAGCACCGACCGCGCCACCGGCCGTCGCGAGACCGTCAATGGCGCCGGCGATGTGACCCTGCGCTTGAAGGCCCGCTTCCATGCGGGCGAGCGCGTCAGCGTGGCGGTGATTCCCTTCGTCAAGGCGCCGACCGCGCGCCAAGGCATCGGCAACGACGAATGGGAGGGCGGTGTTGCCTTGCCCATCAGCATCGCGTTGCCCAAGCGCCTTTCGCTGACCTTCGGCCCGGAAGTCGATCTGCTGGCCGACAGCGACGGTAGCGGCCACCACCCGGCCATCATCAACCTGGTGAACCTGGCGCGCCCGGTCAGCCAGCGCGCCACGCTGGCGGTGGAACTGTGGTCGTCGATCAACGCCGACCCGGCGCGGACCATCGAGCAATATTCGGCCGATATCGCGCTCAGTTATCTGGTCACCCCGGTGCTGCAGCTGGACATGGGGGCGAACTTCGGCCTCAACGACACCACGCCGGATGCGCAGGTGTACGTCGGCTTCGCGCAGCGCTTCTAGCCACAGGCCTCAGGCCAGTGTGACGCGCGTTGCGCGTGCTGGGCGGCGAATTTACGGCGAATTTACGCCGCAGCGCAGTTGCAGGCGTGGAGATTTTACGGCCCTGCGCGAGAGCCTATGCGCCCCCCGGAACAGCTGCTTGGCGACGCGCAATGACTGCACGCGTCACGCAGCTGGTCCGCATCAAGACCCTCAACCCAACCCATGCGCAGGCCGTCGCCTGCGCGTTGAATCCTGTGTCGGAGAACGACCATGCCCGGGTGGCTATCCCTGTTGTGCGGTGTGCTGGTGATCGTGGCAGCAGCCTATCTGCTGTACGTGATCCTGCGTCCTGAAGACTTCTGATTTCGAGCCACGATCATGATGGAAGCAGTACTCATCCTTGGGCTGGCCATCGCGCTGGCCTGGCCGTTGGGCCACTACCTGGCCCGCGTGATGCGCGGCGCGCCAATGGTTGGCGACGCGGTGTTTGGCCTGGTCGAACGCCCGCTCTACGCGGTGTTGGGCGTCGACCCGGCGCGCGGCATGTCCTGGCGCGGGTATGCTGGCGCGTTCCTGCTCAGCAACCTCGTGTTGGGCGCGGTGGTGTGGGTCATCTTCATGACTCAGGCCTGGCTGCCGTTCAATCCCGATGCCGTGCCCAACATGGCCTGGGATCTGGCGCTGCACACGGCGGTGTCGTTCCTGACCAACACCAACCAGCAGCACTATTCCGGCCAGGCACAGCTGTCCTATCTGTCGCAGGGCATGGCGATCACCGGCCTGCAGGTCATCACGCCGATGATGGGCTTGGGCATGGCCGTGGCCACGCTGCGTGGCCTGTTCGGCGGGCGAGCCGTCGCACGTACAGGCGATGTCCTATCGACATCGCCTGCGACGGTGAGCGCGCCACCAAGGATGGCGGGGCTGGAGGATCACGATCCGACCATCTCGCGCCAGGGACGGCCACATGAAACCCTGGTGGCGAGCGACGCTGTGGACGTCGGCAACTACTACGTCGATGTCGTGCGTGCCAGCGTGCGTTTCATGCTGCCGCTGGCGCTGCTGTGGACGCTGCTGCTGGGCAGCCAGGGCGTGCCGTCGACCTGGAATGCCGGCCCGGAGGTGACGCCGCTGCAGGCCAGTGAAGCCCTGCCCACGCAGAAGATTCCGCTGGGCCCGGTTGCGGCGATGGTGGCGGTCAAGCAGCTGGGCACCAATGGCGGCGGCTGGTATGGGCCGAACTCGGCCGTGCCGCTGGAAAACCCCACGCCGCTGTCGAACCTGTTCGAGACCATGGCCCTGGTCCTGATCCCGATGGCCGTGGTGTTCATGCTGTCGGCCTTCACCGGGCGCAGGCGGCTGAGCGCGATGGTGTTCGGCACCATGCTGGCGATGTCGGCCGCGTCCAGCGGCGCGTTGATCTGGGCCGAAGGCCATTCGATCACCGCAGGTGATCCGACGCTGATGGAAGGCAAGGAGGTGCGCTTCGGCGCCGATGCCTCCGCGCTGTGGGCCGCCCTGACCACGCAGAGCTCCAACGGCGCAGTCAATGCCATGCACGACTCGCTCAGCCCGCTGGGCGGTGGCGTGGCGCTGGTGGACATGCTGATCAACGCGATCTGGGGCGGCATCGGCTGCGGACTGTCGCAGTTCATGGTCTATCTGCTGCTTGCCGTGTTCCTGGCCGGGCTGATGACCGGACGCACGCCGGAGCTGTTCGGCCGCAAGATCGAGACCCCGCAGGTGAAGCTGCTGGCGCTGCTGATCCTGCTGCAGCCCATCGTGCTGCTGGGCCTGACTGCGCTGACGCTGGCACTGCCAGCGGTCACCGGCAACTCCAATCCGGGCTTCCACGGCATCACCCAGGTGTTCTACGAGTACGCCTCGGCCTTCGCCAACAACGGTTCCGGCTTTGAAGGCCTGGGCGATGCGACGCCGTGGTGGAACCTGAGCTGCGTGGCTTTGCTGCTGCTGGGGCGGTATCCGGCGCTGGTCGTGCCGCTGCTGGTAGCCGCGCAACTGGCCGCCAAGCGCCGTGCGCCGGACTCCCCCGGCAGCCTGCAGGTGGAAACGCCCACCTTCGCCCTGACCCTGATCGCCGTGGTGGTGGTCCTCACGGTGCTGCAGTTCATGCCCGTCCTGGTGCTTGGCCCGGTGGCCGAACACCTCACCCTCGCCCTGCACTGAGTGCTTCCGCAATGAATTCCTCCACCCAAGCTCTCCATCGCGGCAAACCCCAGCGCCTGCTCGACGCGCAGATCGTGCGCGCGGCGCTGCGCGATGCCGTCCTCAAGCTCACCCCGCGCCACCTGGTGCGCAGCCCGGTCATGGCCATCGTCATGGCCGGCACCCTGGTCAGCGCCGTGGTCACGCTCACCGGCAACGCGCAGCTGGGCTTCGGCCTGGCGGTCACCGCGATCCTGCTGGTCACCGTGCTGTTTGGCAATTTCGCCGAAGCCATCGCCGAGGCCCGCGGCCGCGGCCAGGCCGCCTCACTGCGCAGTGCGCGGCAAGACCTGATGGCCCGCAAGGTCGACACCGCGCTGGCTGATGCCGCCGAAACCCGCGTGGCGGCGACCGACCTGCGCGCCGGCGATTACGTGATCGTCTCGGCCGGCGAGTTCGTGCCGGC
>JBEVNH010000186.1:0-9670 GCA_040508175.1 Pseudoxanthomonas sp. | reverse complement strand
TGCCGCCGCTGGTCTGGGTGGTGGCACAGCCGCCTAGCAGGAGTGCCGATAGCAGCACGGGAGCAATCCAGGCAAAACGCTTGTCCATGGGATTCGATGGCCAGCCTTGTTGAACAGGCTACGATTCTACCCCCGCCTGCCTGTCCGCCTCGAAGACCTGCCGTTCATGTCCGCAGCCAAGTTGTTCATCGTCGCCACGCCCATCGGCAATCTTGCCGACATGTCCGCCCGTGCGCTGGAGACCCTGCGCACGGTGGATGCGATCTGCGCCGAGGACACGCGTCGCACGGGACAACTGCTGTCGCATTTCGGCATCGGCACCCCGCTGGTGGCCCTGCATGAGCACAACGAGGACGCCATGGCCGAGCGCATCGTCGCGCGCCTGCAGTCCGGGCAATCGCTGGCGCTGGTCAGCGACGCCGGCACGCCGCTGGTGAGCGATCCTGGCTATCGTCTGGTCAAGGCGGCCCGGGCGGCGGGCGTAGCGGTCAGTCCGGTACCCGGCGCCTGCGCCGCGATCGCGGCCTTGAGCGTGGCCGGGCTGCCGAGCGACCGCTTTGCCTTTGAGGGCTTCCTGCCGGCCAAGGCATCCGCCCGTCGCGAGCGCCTGACCCAGCTGGCGGGCGAGCCGCGCACGCTGGTCTTCTATGAGTCTTCGCACCGCATCGCCGATTCGCTGGCGGATCTGGTCACGACGCTGGGGTCGGATCGTCCGGCCACGGTGGCGCGTGAACTGACCAAGCTGTTCGAGACCGTGCTTGGCGGCACCTTGGCCGACGTCCTGGCGACGGTGCAGGCCGATGACAACCAGCGCAAGGGCGAATTCGTGGTGATCGTGCAGGGCGCCGGCGAAGACGAAAGCGCCCAGATCGCCGAAGGCCGCCGGGTGTATGCCTTGCTCAACGCACATCTGCCGCCATCCACCGCGGCCAAGCTCGCCGCCGAGATCAGCGGGGCCCCGCGCAAGGCGCTCTATGGCCAACGCGCTGCGGACGGAAAGCCCCCTTTGTGAAGGGGGCGGGCGTGAGGCGCCGGGGGAGAGGAGGCGCAAGGCGCGGGCCCGAGATTTTTGCGTGGCAAATCTTGGGAGATTCGACGGCGAAGCCGTAGAATGTTGCTCGGCGGAGCCGGCCAGACAGTCGCGTCATGCGCTCCATTTCGATGGGAGCGGATGCCGAGGAAAGTCCGGGCTCCACAGGGCACGGTGCCAGGTAATGCCTGGGCGGCGCGAGCCGACGGCCAGTGCAACAGAAAGCAAACCGCCGATGGCCGCACTTTCGGGTGCGGATCAGGTAAGGGTGAAACGGTGCGGTAAGAGCGCACCGCGAGTCTGGCAACAGACCGGCACGGTAAACCCCACCGGGAGCAAGACCAAATAGGGAGACATTGCCGCGGCCCGCGGTGTCTCCGGGTAGGTTGCTTGAGCGTATCGGTGACGATGCGCCTAGAGGAATGACTGTCCACGACAGAACCCGGCTTATCGGCCGGCTCCGCCACTTTCCTCTTGCCTTACTTTTGCATGTCAGTGTGTGGGTCGAGGCAGCACGACTTCGACTGAGCCTCTGCCCGAATGCCCGGCGCCCATGGCTGCGGTATGCAGGCGGGCCGGGCCCACGCCCTGGGATTGCAGGAAATCGGCGACCGCATCGGCGCGGCGCTTGGACAGTTCCAGCGCAGCGGTCTGATCGCCCCGCGTGGCGACCTGCACGGTGATCTGGAGCTGCCCCTCGGTCCTGTTGGCGAGTTCTGCCAGCGGGCGCAGGCGCTGGCCGACCGCGTCGATGCGCAGATCGGCATGGTCACCTTCAAACAGCGCATCCGGCTCCAGGGTGACCAGAATGTCCCGGGCACGCAGCTGTCCGCCTGCGCGCTCGATCAAGGGCTGCAGCTCGGAGGTCTGCGGATCGCGTTCCTCGGCGTCACGACTTGCGACCGCAGCGCCGGGGCGCACCGGTGCGTCATGGGTCTGCGCCTGGGCTTCGGCTTGGGCCTGCGCGGAAGAGGAAGGGGCATGGGGAGGCGATGTGTCGCGCTGGCAGGCGCCCAAGGCGCCCAAGGCGCCGAACAGGCCGAGCGCGAGCCAAAGCGTGTGGCGTGGCATGGGGCCAGATTCCCTGCGTGGAAGGTAGGCGAGCAGCTTGCGAGCTGCCGGGTTGCGTCGTCGTCATGGCAGCGACCCAGCGTGGAGTAATCAATATTACTTGCGCACTTGGCAGGGTGGGACATGACGGCCCCACGATATCGCCAACGTCAGACAACACCACGCTCACCACGCTGAATCACCGCGAAATCTCAAAATTTGAGACGAAACAACAGTTAGTGGATAACTCTTGAACAAGTCTGTGAAGTTTGCTGCAAACCATTGATCCCTCAGGTGATTTTGCCTCACCCAGCCTGTTGACAACCCTGTGGGTGGTACCTAAGGTGGGCAACAGCGGGAAATCAGGGTGTTTCGTGGTTTTTCGTGGTTGAATAACCTTCCAGCGATCTTCGGGCAATCAAGCAGACGTGTTCCAGGGCGAGACCGCTATCACGGTGGATGACAAGGGCAGGTTGGCGGTCCCCACCGCTTACCGCGACCTCGTGGCGCGTGAGTGCAAGAACCGTCTGGTCCTGACCTACAGCCCCTTCGACGCTGGTTGCCTGTGGCTTTACCCGCACGCAGCCTGGGAGCAGGTCAAGGCAAGCGTCATGGCACGGCCGAACATGAAGGCCAGCGTGCGCTTACTGCAGCAGAAGCTGGTGGGTTCGGCGGCATTCCTGGAGCCGGACGGCAATGCCCGCGTCACCATTCCGCCGAGCCACCGCAGTGCGGTCGGTATCGAGAAGAAGGCCGTCCTGTTGGGTATGGGCGACAAATTTGAACTATGGAGCGAGCAGGCACATCGCGCCCAGATCCAGCAGACCTTGTCTGATGTGGATCTGAGCGACGAGCTGCTCGACCTCAGGCTGTGACGGCAGGTGCCCGGATGCGCCCGGAGGCGCAGACCGGCCACCTTCCGGTGATGTTTGCGCAGGTCATGGACGGGCTGCAGGTGAAGGCGGACGGAACCTATCTGGATGGGACCCTGGGACGTGGTGGCCACGCGGCCGGCGTCCTGGAACGACTCGGGCCGGGAGGTCGATTGCTGCTGATGGACAAGGATCCGGACGCCATTGCGCATGCGCAGCTGCGCTTTGCTGGCGATGCCCGTGTGTCCATCCATCGCGGCAGCTTTGCTGGCATGGCGCAGTGGGCAGCCACGGCCGAGGGACTGGATGGCGTGCTGCTGGATCTTGGCGTGTCCTCGCCGCAGCTGGACGTGGCCGAGCGTGGGTTTTCCTTCAGCAAGGACGGCCCGCTGGACATGCGCATGGACCCCGACGCAGGCGAAAGCGCCGCGCAGTGGCTCTCGCATGCAGGCGAGACGGACATCGCCGACGTGCTGTTCCACTATGGCGACGAACGCATGAGCCGCCGCATCGCCCGGACCATCGTGGCGCGTCGCGGCGAGCAGCCGCTGCTGCGCACCGCGCCGCGGGCCGATCGGATTGCCTCGGTAATGCCGCGCGGCAACGACAAGATCCACCCGGCGACCCGCAGCTTCCAGGCCATCCGCATCCACGTGAATGCCGAGCTGGCCGATCTGGAAGCGGGCCTGGACGCGGCGCTGTCGCAGCTGAAGGTCGGTGGCCGCCTGGCCGTGATCAGCTTCCACTCGCTGGAAGACCGCATCACCAAGCGCTTCATCGCGCGCCACGCCAAGGCCCCGGCCGGCAACCGCCGGCTGCCGGAGGCCGCACCGTTTACGCCGGCCCTGAGGATCATCGCCGACGCCGTGCGCGCCCAGGCCGATGAGACCTCCGAAAATCCCCGTGCCCGCAGCGCGGTGCTACGCGTGGCCGAAAAGCTGGCGGTGCCGGCATGACCCGCGTGCTGATCGCCATCGTCATCGCCTTCGTCATCGCGACCGCGGTGGCGGTGGTGTACGCGCGCCATGAGCATCGCGTGCTGTTCATCGAGCTCTCGCGCCTGGAGCGCGACCGCGACGAGTTGAATATCGAATTCGGTCGCCTGCAGCTGGAGCAGGCCACGGTGGCCGAGAGCACCCGTATCGACCAGATTGCACGTGAGCGCCTGGGCATGAAGTCGCCCGAGGCCGGCGACATCGTGGTGGTGCGCCCATGAGCCTGCGCGAGGCCATCAAGCGCATCCTCGGGCGCGATGGCGAGCGTTCGGCTGCCTCGCGCAACCGCAACCGCGCACGTTTCAACCTGCGCGGGCGCCTGACGCTGGTAGCGGCCACGCTGGGCCTGTGCTCGGTCAGCCTGATTGGCCGTGCCGCCTATGTGCAGTTGATCGGCAGTGATTTCTACCAGAAGGAAGGCGACGCGCGCTTCGTGCGCGAGCTGGAGATCCCGACCTCGCGCGGCATGATCACCGACCGCAATGGCGAGCCGGTGGCCGTGTCCTCGCCGGTGGAGTCGGTGTGGTGTGACCCCAAGGAACTGGTCAAGAGCGCCGACCGCCTGCCGGAACTGGCCCAGGCGCTGGGCGTGCCGGCCGACGAATTGACCCGCAAGGTCACCCAGCGCGCCGACAAGGAGTTCATGTATCTCAAGCGCCGCATCAACCCCGATGCGGCGCGCAACATCGTGGCGCTCAACATTCCCGGGCTGTACTCCAAGCGCGAATTCCGCCGCTTCTACCCGCAGGGTGAAGCGATGGCGCACGTGCTGGGCTTCACCAACATCGACGACCATGGCCAGGAGGGTCTGGAGCTGGCCTTCGACGACTGGCTCAGCGGCAAGCCGGGGCTGAAGAAGGTCATCCGTGACCGTCGCGGTCGCATCGTGGAGAACATCGATCTGGTGCGCGCGGCCCATGCCGGCAACGATCTGACGCTGAGCATCGACCGTCGCATCCAGTACCTGACCTACAAGGAACTGAAGCAGCGCATCGTGGAAACCGGTGCGGTCAGCGGTTCGGCCGTGGTGATGGACATCGCCACCGGTGAAGTGCTGGCCATGGCCAACCTGCCGACCTTCAACCCGAACGCAGCCAACCTGGGAAAGCCGGACGCGCATCGCAACCGCGCGGTCACCGACGTGATCGAGCCGGGTTCGACGATGAAGCCGATCACCGTGGCCGCCGCGCTGAGCGCAGGGGTGGTGTCCCCGCAGACGCTGGTGGATACCAATCCCGGCTCGATGCCCAACGGGCGCTATCGCATCACCGACACGCACAACAACGGCGTGCTGACGGTCACCGGCGTCATCACCAAGAGTTCAAACGTCGGCGCGGCCAAGCTGGCGGCCAAGCTGCCGGATACGTACTTCTACGACTTCGTCAAACGCTTCCACTACGGCGACAAGCCAGGCAGCGGCTTCCCCGGCGAGTCCACCGGCGTGGTGCCCGCGCCGGGCGCGCCCAACTGGTACGGCACCACCAAGTCCACCATGTCCTACGGCTATGGCCTGAATGCCACGCCGTTGCAGATCGCACGGACGTACTCGGCCCTGGCCAACGGCGGCAAGATGTTCAAGCCGACCTTCGTCAAGGGCGAGCGCAGCGATCCGGAGCAGGTTCTGGATCCGAAGATCGCGCACGAAGTGATGAAGATGATGCAGACGGTGACCGAGCCAGGCGGCACGGCCACCATCGCCTCCATCCTGGGTTACCACGTCGGCGGCAAGACCGGCACCGCGCGCAAGGCCGGCAACGGCGGCTACCTGGCCAAGAAGTACGTGCTGACCTTTGCTGGCGTGGTGCCGATCGATAACCCGCGCTTTGCGATGGTGGTGAGCATCAGCGAGCCGGACATCGCCAAGACCGGCAGCTATTACGCCGGCCCGATCGCCGCGCCGGTGTTCCGCAAGGTGATGGAAGGTTCGCTGCGTCTGATGGACGTGCCGCCGGACGACATCAACAGCTGGCTGGCGGCGCAGGCACGCGCCGAGGCCAAGCGTGCCGGGAAGCCGGTGCCTGTCGCGCCGGCGGCGGAAGACGTGCAGGGCGAGGTGCTGCATTGAACGCCATGCCGCTGTCTGCGCTGTTGCCCGACGTTGCATTGCCTGCAGGCCTGGTTATTTCCGGCTTGGTGCAGGACAGCCGCGCGGTGCAACCGGGCGATGCCTTCGTGGCCATCGGCCCGGTCGACAACAGCGCATCCACGCATCACGGCCTGGGCCATGTCGAGCAGGCGCGTGCCCGCGGCGCGGTGGCGATCCTCTTCGAGCCGCCGGCACCGGCGTCGCTGCCGGCACCGGACGATGCGATTGCCGTGCCCGACCTGCGCAGCCGCCTGGGCACGATGGCCGATGCCTTTCATGGCCAGCCGTCCAAGCACATGACGATGGTCGGTGTCACTGGCACCAACGGCAAGACCTCGTTCGTGCAGTTGCTCAGCCAGGCCTGGCATTTGCGCGGCCTGAACTCGGGCAGCATCGGGACGCTGGGTGCGGGCCTGTACGGCCACGTGGAGCCGACCGGCTTCACCACGCCGCTGGTGCTGCAGCTGCATGCGCTGCTGGCACAGTTGCGCGAGGCTGGGGCGCAGGCGGTGGCGATGGAAGTCAGCTCGCATGCGCTGGCACAGACCCGCGTGGACGGCGTGCACTTCGATGTCGCGGTGTTCACCAATCTCACCCGCGATCACCTGGATTACCACGGCGACATGGCTGGCTATGGCGCCGCCAAGGCACGCCTGTTCGCCCGGCCGGGGCTGAAGTCGGCGGTGATCAATCTCGACGACGCCTTCGGCGCAACGTTGCCGGGCAAGCTCGGCGATGGCGTGCAGGCCCTTGGCGTCAGCGCACGCGGGGACGCCGCTGCGGTGGTGCAGGCGCGCGACGTCGTGCTGGATGGCGCTGGCATCGGCTTCACGCTGCAGATCGACGACGCCGCGCAGCCAGTGCGCTCGCCGCTGCTGGGACGCTTCAATGTCGACAATCTGCTGGCCGTGGCCGGCGTGCTGCATGCCACCGGCGCGGCGCCGGCGCAGATTGCCGCCACGCTGTCGCAACTGCAGCCCATCCATGGTCGAATGAATCGCCTGGGCGGTGTCGACGCTCAGCCGCTGGTCGTGGTCGATTACGCGCATACGCCCGACGCGCTGGAGCAAGCCTTGACCAGCCTGCGTGCGCACGTGGCCGGGCGTCTGGTCTGCGTCTTCGGCTGCGGTGGCGAGCGCGACCGCGGCAAGCGTCCGCAGATGGCAGCGATCGCCGAGAAGGCCGCCGACGCGGTGGTGGTGACTGACGACAATCCGCGCAACGAAGACGGTGATGGGATCGTGGCCGATATCGTCGCCGGCTTCTCGCCGCAGGCACGTTTCGATGTGCTGCGCGACCGTGCGACGGCGATTGCGCGCGCGGTCGGCGAGGCGGGCCAAGGCGACATCGTGTTGATCGCCGGCAAGGGCCACGAGCCCTACCAGGAGATTGCCGGCGTGCGCCACGCCTTCGACGACACGGTGCAGGCGCGCCTGGCGCTTGCGCAGCGCGGCGCGGAGGTGCAGGGCGCGACGCGCATGGATGCGCGAGTGGTGCTCCCGCGGGACGCGGAGGAGCAACCATGAGGCGCCTGCCCATTTCCCAGCTGGCGCACTACGCCGGCGGTGAACTGCATGGCGATGACGTTGCCATCGACGCGGTATCCAACGATACCCGGACGCTGGCCGCCGGCAGCCTGTATGTCGCGCTGCGCGGTGAGCGTTTCGATGGGCACGACTTCGCGGAAAGCGCGGCCAAGGCCGGCGCAAGCGCCCTGCTGGTCGAACGCCTGCTGCCGCTGGAACTGCCGCAGATCGTCGTGGACGACAGCGAACGCGCGCTGGCACGGCTGGCTGCTGGCCTGCAGCGTGGCCGCGGCACGCGCGTGGTGGCGCTGACCGGCAGTAATGGCAAGACCAGCGTCAAGGCGCTGGTGTGCGCGATCCTGGAGCGCGCCGGCCAGACCTACGCCAGCCCGGGCAACCGCAACAACGAGATCGGCCTGCCGCTGGCGGTGATCGACGCGCCGGACGAGGCCGAATTCGCCGTCTACGAGATGGGTGCTGGCAAGCCGGGTGACATTGCTTACCTCACCGACATCGCTGCGCCGGACGTGGCGCTGGTGAACAACATCGCCCCGGCGCATCTTGAGCGCATGGGCAGCCTGCTGGGCGTGGCCCACACCAAGGGTGCGATCTACAGCACGCTGCGCCAAGGCGGCACGGCGGTGATCAATGCCGACGATGCGTTTGGCGCCTGGTTCGACACGCTGGCGGCCGGTCGCAAGGTCTTGCGCTTCGGCCTGGACAGCAGCGCGGAGATCCGCGCGCGCATCCTGCAGGCCACGCCTGAGTCTTCACGCCTGGAACTGATCACGCCGGCCGGCACGGCCGAGGTGTTGCTGCCGCTGCCGGGTCGTCACAGCGTGCTCAATGCGCTGGCCGCCGTCGGCCTGGCGCTGGGTTGCGGAGTCACGCTGGAGACGATTGTCGAAGGGCTGCAGTCCGCCGAGCCGGTCAAGGGCCGCCAGATCGCCAAGGTGCTGCGCAACGGCGCGGTGCTGGTGGACGACAGCTACAACGCCAATCCCGGCTCGCTGGCCGCGGCCATCGACAGCCTGGCCGTGGCAGGCAAGCAGGGCTGGCTGGTGCTGGGCGACATGCGCGAGCTGGGTCCGGAAGGCCCGGCCCTGCATGCGCAGGCCGGCTTGAAAGCGCGTGCGGCCGGCCTGGGTCGCCTGTATGCCCTGGGCGAGCTGGCCGCATGTGCGGCCCACGCCTTTGGCGAGGGTGGCCGAGTGTTCGAATCACACGCCGCGCTGGCGCAGGCCCTGGTCCAGGATCTGCGGCCGGGCGTGCGTTGTCTTGTGAAGGGCTCGCGCGGCAGTGCGATGGACCGGATCGTCACCGCAGTGCTGTCGTCCGATGCAGGCGGTGGCGGGGAGAACACATCGCATGCTGCTTGAACTGACCCGCTGGCTGCAGCAGTTGGAGAGCACCTTCGCGCTCTTCAACTACATCACCTTCCGCAGCATCCTGGCAGCGCTGACGGCGCTGTTCCTGTCGCTGTGGATGGGGCCGGCGGTGATCCGGCGGCTGGCTCAGTTCAAGGGCGGTCAGCCGATCCGCACCGACGGCCCGCAGTCGCATTTCTCCAAGGCCGGTACGCCGACCATGGGCGGCGCCCTGATCCTGATGACGGTCTTCATGTCGGTGATGCTGTGGGGCGACCTGCGCAACCGTTACGTGTGGCTGGTGCTGGCGGTGATGGTGGCGTTCGGCGTGATCGGCTGGTACGACGACTGGATCAAGATCGTCAAGCGCGATCCCAACGGCCTGAAGTCGCGCTGGAAGTACCTGCTGCAGTCGATCTTTGGCCTGGCCGCCGGCATCTTCCTGTGGAAGACCGCGGATGTCGCCGCTGCCACCACGTTCTATATCCCGTTGTTCAAATCGGTGGCGCTGCCGCTGGCGGGGGTGAGCTTCATTGCCATCGCCTATTTCTGGATCGTCGGGTTCTCCAACGCGGTCAACCTGACCGATGGCCTGGATGGCCTGGCGATCATGCCCACCGTGCTGGTGGCCTGCGCGCTGGCGGTGTTCGCCTATGCCTCGGGCAACGCGGTGTTTTCCAGTTATCTGCAGATCCCGCAGGTACCGGGCGCGGGCGAGCTGACCATCATCTGCGCGGCCATCGC
>JBEVNH010000152.1:0-10609 GCA_040508175.1 Pseudoxanthomonas sp. | reverse complement strand
CCTACAACGGCTTTGCCGCGCTGGCAGCGATCGTCATCCCGCCGATGGTGCGTCGCTTCGGCCTGCGTCGCAGCCATCTGCTCAACACCTGTCTAGGTGGCGCCGGCCTGCTGTCGTTCCTGGTGATCGACGACCCGCACTGGCTGCTGCTGTCCATGGCTGGTGTCGGCATCGCCTGGGCCTCGATCCTGTCGCTGCCCTATGCCCTGCTGTCCGACAGCTTGCCTGCGCACAAGATGGGCCTGTACATGGGCATCTTCAACTTCTTCATCGTCATTCCGCAGCTGGTGGCCGCCAGCATCCTCGGCTTCCTGCTAAAGGCCTTCATGGGCAACGTGCCGTTGCATGCCCTGGCCGTCGGTGGCGTGAGCCTGGTGCTGGCGGGATTGTTCACCCTGCGCGTACCGGAACCGCATCGGGAGACCCGCGCTTGAACCTTTGCTTGAAGTATCCTCTGCATCGCACCGTGATGACCGTCGCCGTGCTCGGCGCACTCGGCATCGCCACGCCGTCGCAGGCACAGACTGCCGGCGACGACTTCTACGGCACGCTCGAACCCTTTGCGAAGAACGCGATCTACTTCGTCGTCACCGACCGCTTCGTCAATGGCGACCGGTCCAACGACCAGCGCGACCAGGGGGGTGCGCACCCGACGTTCGACGTGCGGACCCCGGGCACGCCCGACGGCGAGGACGACAACATTGGCTACCTGGGCGGCGACTTCAAAGGCGTGGTCGACAACGCCGGCTACATCCGCGGCATGGGCTTCACCTCGGTCTGGGTCACGCCCATCGTCGACAACCCGGACGAGGCGTTCACCGGCGGCAAGCCGGTCGCCTGGAACAGCACGCTGACCGATCGCGGCAAGACCGGTTATCACGGCTATTGGGGCGTGAACTTCTACACGCTGGACGAGCACCTGCCCAGTCCCGGGCTGGACTTCGCCGGCTTCACCAAGGCGATGAAGGACCAGCAGCTGGATGTGGTGCTGGACATCGTCGGCAACCATGGATCGCCGGCGTATTCGATGCCGCAGGCGCAGCCGAAGTTCGGGCAGATTTTCGACCGCGACGGCAAACTGCTGGCCGATCACCAGAACCTGGCGCCGGCAAAACTCGACCCCCGGCACCATCCGCTGCACGCTTTCTACAACACCGGCGGCGGCCTGGCCGAACTGTCCGATCTGGCAGAGGACAATCCTGCGGTGCTGGAGTATCTGGTCGGCGCCTACACGCAATGGCTGGACCAAGGTGCGGCCGCCTTCCGCGTGGACACCATCGCCTGGATGCCACATCGCTTCTGGAAGGCCTTCGCTGATCGCATCCGCGCCAAGCACCCGGGCTTCTTCATGTTCGGCGAAGCCTTCGACTACGACGCGGCCGCCATCGCCGGGCACACGCTGGCGCGCAACGGCCGCTACAGCGTGCTGGATTTTCCCCAGCGCGGGAAACTGTCCAAAGTCTTCGGCAAGGACGGCGGCGGGTATGAGGAGATCGGCAAGACGCTGTATTTGGAAGACGGCCCCTACGCCAATCCCTACGACCTGGTGACCTTCTACGACAACCACGACATGGCGCGGATCGATGCCACCGATGCCGGCTTCATCGACGCGCACCACTGGCTGTTCACCGCGCGTGGCATCCCCGCCGTCTACTACGGCTCGGAAACCGGCTTCATGCGCGGCCGCGCCGAGCATGCGGGCAACCGCAACTACTACGGCCAAGCGCGTGTCGATGCCGGTCGCGACAACCCGATCCTGCGTAAGCTCGCCCGCATCGCCACGCTGCGGCGCGACACCCCCGCCCTGCAGCGCGGCCTGATGCTGCCGCTGCAGCTGGGCCAGGACCAAGCCGCGTTCTACCGCGTCTACGAACACGACGGCACAACGCAGACCGCGCTGGTGCTCCTCAACAAGGCCGATACCGCGGCGAAGATCGAACTGACCAAACTGCTGCAACCCGGCCGCTGGAAGGAGGCTTTCAGCGGCAAGGCGGTCCGGCTGGGAACGCAGGCGCACCTGGACGTGCCGGCGCACGAGGTGCGCGTCCTGCTCTACGACCAGGCTTTGACCGATCCCGCCCTGCGCCAGCGGCTGGCCGACTTGATGCAGCGCACGCGACGCGAGCCGGAAGCGTCGCTGTAACGCTTGCTCAGGCCGGTTCGGCCACGGCCCTGCGCGACGACCCGCGCAAGGCCAGCTTCACCGGAATCGTCAGGTTGTCGACCACATCGCCCGCGATCAACTGCAGCAGGCGCTCGACCAGCAACGTGCCGGCCTGCTTGGTGTCCTGCTGCACGGTGGACAGGCCTGGATTGACGAAGCTGGCCAATGGAATGTCGTCAAAACCGACCACCAGGCAATCGGTCGGCACACGCACACCGCACTCGTGCAGCGCCTTCATCGCACCGATGGCGATCAGATCGCTGGCGCCGAAGATCGCATCGAAGGCCACGCCGCGTGCCAACAGCGTCTCCGCTGCCTCCTGGCCTGACTGCTCGCTGGTCACCGCATCGACCTGCAGGGCAGCATCGGGATGCAGGCCCACCGCCGCCAGCGCCTGCACGTAGCCGCGGTAGCGCTCTTCGAACTCGGGATAGTGGTTGGACGCATGCCCCAGGAAGGCGATGCGCCTGCCGCCCTGGGCCAGCACATGCGCGGTGATGTCGTGTCCGCCCTGGAAGTTGTCGCAACCGATGGACACGCCCGGCTGCCCCGGCTGGGCCGCGCCCCAGCGCACGAAATGCGTGCCCTGCTGCACCAGTCGCTCCAAGCGCGAACGCGCCTCCAGATAATCGCCATAGCCCAGCAGAATCAGGCCATCAGCCTTCTTGCTGTCCTCATAATCGGCCTGCCAGTCATTGGACAGCTGCTGAAAGGAAATCAGCAGGTCGAAGCCGCGCTGCGCGCAGGCGCGCGTGATGGAGCCCAGCATCGACAGGAAGAACGGATTGATCGCCGACTCGTCCGGCGTGGGATCCTCGAAAAACAGAAGCGCCAGCGTGCCGGTGTGCTGCGTGCGCAGGTTGGAGGCGTTCTTGTCGACCTTGTAGTTCAGCTGCTCGGCAATGGCCAGCACGCGCCTGCGCGTTTCCTCGCTGACCATGGGACTGCCACGCAAGGCCCGCGACACGGTCGGCTGCGAAACGCCAGCCAGGTGCGCGATATCCAGCGATGTGGCCTTCCCACGGATCGGCACGCTCACGTCAACGGTCTTTCCTTAAGGCGACGCGCCCGATGATGCCACGCCGTCCACGCCGCACCGCAGCATGGAGGGCGGGCATACCCGCCCGTCAGCCCGCGAGGATGCGCGCACGCAAGGCGTCGTAGCTGGCAGGTACTGGCTCGGCTACCGCCGGTCGCTTGAGCAGCGCCTCCAGCGCGGGCGGCACCGGCAGGCTGTCACCCAACAGCGGCTCGACGACGCTTTCGAACTTGGCCGGATGCGCGGTGGCGGCCACCGCCCAATCGCCGCGCACGCCATCGTTGCGCAGGTCTTCCAGCACCTTCACCGCCACGGCGGTGTGCGGACAGAACACTTCGCCGAAATGACGGAAGCGACGCGCGATCACCAGCTTGATCTCCTCGTCACTGACGCTGGCCGAGGTGAACGCGTCGCGCAGCGTGGCGTCATCGCCTTTGTACAGCCAACGTAGGCGCTCGAAATTGCTCGGCGTGCCCACGTCCATGGCATTGGCCACGGTGGCCACGCTGGGCTGCGGTGCGTAGTCGTCGCCGGCGAAGTACGCGGGCAGCACGCGGTTGGCGTTGGTGGCCAGCACGATGCGCCCCAGGGGCACGCCCAGTTCACGGGCGATGATCGCGGCCATGGCGTTGCCAAGGTTCCCGGTGGGAATGACGAAATTCAGCGGTTTGCCGGTCGCGGCATGATGGGTCAATGCGGCATGGGCGTAGTAGCCCATCTGCGGCAGCAGGCGCCCCAGGCTGATGCTGTTGGCCGATGTGAGCGGCGCCTGCGCCTGCAGCGCGCGATCGCCCAGCGCCTGCTTCACCAGCGCCTGGCAGTCATCGAAGGAACCCTGCACGCGCAGCGCGATCACGTTGTCGCCGAAGCAGCCCAGCTGATGCGCCTGGCGCGGCGAGACGCGACCGTCCGGATACAGCACCACCACCCGTAGACCCGGCTGCTGGTGGAACGCGGCCGCCACGGCCGCACCGGTGTCGCCCGAGGTCGCCACCACGATGGTCAACGGCGTGGAGGCGCCGCGACGCAGGCGGGTCATGCACTGCGCCAGGAAACGCGCACCGAAATCTTTGAATGCCGCCGTCGGCCCGTGGAACAGCTCCAGCACGTGATCGTTCGGCGTGGCCAGCGGCTCTAGCGGCGCGGGGAAGTCGAACGCGTCGGCGCAGATCTGCGGCAGCTCGCCTTCCAGCGCATCGCCTGCAAAGAACGGCTGCAGCAGGTCGGTGGTGGTCTGCGCGAGGCTGGCCCCGGCCTTGAGCTGGCGCGCCTGCGGCATCGTCTCGGGCACGTACAGCCCGCCATCGGGCGCCAGGCCGGCAGCGATCGCCTGGCTCAGGCTGGCGGCCGGTTCGCCATCACGGGTGGAAATGAAATTCATGGAAGTAACCTTGGGGGAAGATCGGGATTCAAGGCGACGACTGCATCACAGCAGGCGCGCGCCAGGGGCGGCCAAGGAGGACACCCAGGCCTGGCTGGTGAAGCCCCGCGCGGCAAATGCGGCCTGCACGGCGGGCGCGGCGGCCTCGGCGCTGGCGCGCTCCTCGAACCAGCCGAAGATGCTCGGACCGGCGCCGGAAATGCTGGCGCCCATCGCCCCACCGGCCAGCATGGCGCCCTTGGCTTCGGCGAACCCCACGATCAGCGGCGCGCGGCGTGGCTCCACCAGCTCGTCTTTCAGGCCCGCGCGCACCAGCGCGGCATCGCCGGCATGGCAACCGGCCAGCACCAGCGCCAGGTTGGCGCTTTGATGCACGAAGTCCTTCAGCTCATACGCGCCCTGGAGCGCGGCACGTGCGCGGCGGGTTTCCAGCACCGCGTCCGGATGCACCAGCAGGCTGTGCCAACTGGCTGGCACCGGCACGCGCACCAGATGCTCGGCCGTGGCCAGCACCAGCCCGCCCAGCAGCATCGGCCCGAGGTTGTCGCCATGCTGGCCGCCGCTGGCCACCGCCTCGCCGACCAGCGAGAACGGATACAGCGCCTCGTGCGATAGCGGCGTGTCCAGCAGCGCATTGGCTGCAACCAGGGCCGCCACGCAGGAAGAGGCCGAGCCGCCCATGCCCGAGCCAAGCGGAATGCCTTTCTCGATCTCCACCTCGAAGCCGAACGGCAGGTCCAGCGCCTGGTGCATGGCGATCAGGGCGGCACCGGCGGTATTGGATGGCGCATCGAGCGGCAGCTCGACGGTGGTGCCGGTGATGGCGACGATGCGCACCTCCGGCGTGTCGATGCGACGCACGGTGACGGTATCGCCGGCTCCTTCGATGACGTGGCCGAGGATATCGAAGCCGACGCCGACATTGCCGACCGAGGCCGGCGAAAATGCTGTTGAACTGCGGGCTCTTGAACTGCGGGCGATTGCACTGCTGGGCATTGCGGTTCCTTGCGGCTCGTCGCGCGGTGGACGTCGCGACGGGCGGTGTATTCGCCGCGGCACCGGTTGCCGGTTGCCGCGGTGCTTCAAGCGTTGGCGCGATGGCTTACAGCCGCGCCCCCTGCCCGGCCGCCACGCGCAGCAGGTCGGCGAACACGCCCGCGGCGGTCACTTCCGGTCCCGCGCCAGGACCCTGCACGATCAAAGGATTATCGCAGTAGCGGTGCGTACTGAACTGCACGATGTTGTCGGTCAGGCGCAGGTTGGCAAAGGCGTGATCGGCTGGCAGGTCCACCAGGCCGACACTGGCCTTGCCGGCCTCGTCCAGGCGCGCGACATAACGCAGCACGTGGCCGGCGGCGCGCGCCTTGGCCAGGCGCTGGGCGAAGACCTCGTCCACTTCGCCCAGGCGGCCCATGAAGTCTTCCACGCTGGCCTGGCGCAGGGCTTCGGGGACCAGGCTTTCGACCTGCACGTCCTCCAGCGACAGTTCAAGCCCGGCTTCGCGCCCCAGGATCACCAGTTTGCGTGCCACGTCGGTCCCCGACAGGTCGTCACGCGGGTCCGGCTCGGTATAGCCCATGCCGCGCGCCTGCGTGACCAGCTCGGAGAAGGACACGCTGCCGTCGAACTTGTTGAACAACCAGGCCAGCGTGCCCGAGAAGATGCCTTCGATGCTGGTCACCGTATCGCCGGTATCCACCAAGTCACGCAAGGTGGTGATGACCGGCAGACCCGCGCCCACCGTGGCCTCGTAGCGGAAGCGCGCGCCGCTGCCTGCGGCCGCTTCGGCAATGGCCTGGTAGCGTGCCAGCGGACCGGCGCCGGCCTGCTTGTTCGGGGTCACCACGTGGATGCCGGCAGCCAGCCATTGCGCGTAGCGCTCGGCCACCTCCGGGCTGGCGCTGCAATCGACGATCACCGCATGCGGCAGGTGCGAGGACAGCAGGTGATCGGTGAAGCGCTCCAGATCCAGCGCTTCATGCGCGCTGTCAAAGCGCTCGCGCCACGGGCCGGCGATGTCGCGCCCTTCCAGCGCCATGCGATTGCTGGAGGCGATCGCGCGCAGGCGCAGGTCCAGATTGGCCTTGCCCAACAGTTGCGGCTGCGCGGCCTGCAGCTGATCCAGCAGCGCTGCACCGACATTGCCTGGCCCGATCACACCGACCGAAAACGTCTGCGGCGACAGCCAGAAACCGGCATGCGCGGCACGCAGTGCCTTGGTCCCATCGGCACCGGCGATGGCGACGGAGATGTTGCGCTCGGACGAGCCCTGCGCGATGGCCAGGATGTTCACCTGCGCCCGGCCCAGCGACTCGAACAAGCGCGCGGCCACACCCGGGGTACCGGCCATGCCGTCGCCCACGGCGGCCAGCACGCAGACATCGTCGATCAGCAGCACGCGCTGGATCTGGCCCACCGACAGCTCATGGGCAAAAGCCGTCAGCAGGGCGCCGCGCGCGCGCGCCGCGTCGGCTGCCCTGACCACGCAGCAGATGGAATGCTCCGAGGAGCCTTGGGAAATCATCACCACCGAAACCCGCGATTCGCGCAGCGCGGAAAACACGCGTTCGGCCGTCCCTGGCACACCGATCAGGCCCGTGCCTTCCAGGTTGACCACGGCCAGATCCGGCGACAGGGTCAGGCCTTTGACAGGCCCTATCGCATCGCGCTTGGCGGTGATGCGCGTGCCCGGATGCTCCGGATGAAAGGTGTTGCGGATGATGATGGGCAGCTTGCGCTCGATCGCCGGCGACATGGTCTGTGGATGCACGACCTTGGCGCCGAAGTACGCCAGCTCGCAGGCTTCGTCGTAGCTGAGCGCTTCCAGCTGCACCGCTTCGGGCACCACGCGCGGGTCGGCCGACAGCACGCCATTGACGTCGGTCCAGATATGCAGCTCGCTCGCGTCGAACAGCGCCGCGAAGATCGCGCCGGAATAATCGCTGCCGTTGCGGCCCAGCGTGGTGATGTGGCCGGCGCGGTCACGCGCGACGAAGCCGGTGATGACCACGCGCTTGTGCGGATGCGCTGCGCGCCATTCGGCCAGCTTGGCCGTGCTGAGTTCCCAGTCCACGTCCACGCCCAGATCGGTGCGGTCCACCACCAGCACCTCACGCGCGTCCAGCACCGCGCAGTCTTCGCCCAGGCTGACCAGGTAATCGCCCAGCAGGCGGGCCGAATACACCTCGCCCAGCCCCTGCACCCGGTCCAGCACCTCGCGCGGCAGCTCGCCGATCACCGCCAGTGCCGTCAGGATCTCCGCCAAGTGGTCGAAGCGGCCTTCCAGCCACTCGATCGTCGGGCCAGCCGCTTCGCCCAGCAGCGACACGGCCGCGCCGCGGTGGCGGGCGCGCAGCTCGTGCCAGCGGTCCAGCCAGTCCAGCTCGGTGCCGGCCAGCGTGGCCAGGTCGATCAGCGCATCGGTCACGCCCTTCATTGCCGACACCACCGTGACCTGCACGTCCTCCTCGCGCGCCAGCAGCAGCTTGGCGACATGGCGGTAGCGCTCGGCATCGGCCACGGACGTGCCGCCGAACTTGTGCGCGACCGTCCTGCGTTGGGACGGTTCGTCGAAGGCCTGTGCGGCAAGAGGTTGGGCGACTACGGCGGACAACGACATGGTGGACCTCGGTGGGAAGGCCCTGCGCCGTCTCGGATGTGGGGGCCGCCCGCATCCGGATCCGGTGCGGGGCCGTGGTTGCTTGGACTTAAGCGAGCACGACCGACCGCACCGAAAGCGTGGTGATGGTGGTCGTGGTAATGATGCCGATGGCCAGCTGCGCGCACATCGCAACGCGCCCTTCAAGGCGGTTGGCAATGCGCTGCAGCGGGCAGTTGGCGAACGACATGGATGCTAGGGAAACTGATGCCCGCATGACCTGTCAAGTGTTGCGTTTGCAACGAAGAAACAAGCACTTGCAACCACTTGCGCGTTGCCATGCAGCGTTGCATCGGGCGCCACCAGGATGTTGCCGGCACGGCCGGAAAGCACCTGTCGAGCCCAATGCACGAAGACCGCAACCAGGCCGCCGGAAAGACCTTGGCAGGACACGGCAACGCGGCAGGATCTGGTGACCCCGGCCCGATTCGAACGGGCGACCTTCCCCTTAGGAGGGGGACGCTCTATCCAGCTGAGCTACGGGGCCGCAGGCGCGCATTGTAGCCATGTCGCAAGACGAAGACCCAGCTGGTGCCGCGCCGGGCCCAGCCGGCACGGGCCGGCCAACCTGGCGCCTCTGTTAGAATTTGCGACCCTTTTTGGGCCGCGTCCCCCACTTGCGGCTCGTCCCAAACACAGGAGTTCCCATGTCTTCCGAGCTGCTCAAGGCCCTTGGCCTGGGTTCCACCAACGCTGGCACCTACCTCGGCCAGGGCGCGTGGTCCAAGACCACCGACGCTGGCGTGCTGGAGTCGATCAACCCGACCACCAACACCGTCATCGCCACCGTGCACGCCAGCAGCCAGGCTGACTACGACACGGTGATCGAGCGCGCCCAGGCAGCGTTCAAAGTGTGGCGCACCACGCCGGCCCCGCGCCGCGGTGAGGCCGTGCGCCTGTGCGGAGAGGCGTTGCGCGCCAACAAGGACCTGCTGGGCTCGCTGGTCGCGCTGGAGATGGGCAAGTCCAAGCCCGAGGGCGACGGTGAAGTGCAGGAGATGATCGACATCGCCGACTTCGCCGTGGGCCAGAGCCGCATGCTCTACGGCTACACCATGCATTCGGAGCGCGCGGGCCACCGGATGTACGAGCAGTACCATCCGATCGGCCTGGTCGGCATCATCAGCGCGTTCAACTTCCCGGTCGCGGTGTGGGCGTGGAATGCGTTTCTGGCCACGATCTGCGGCGACATCTGCATTTGGAAACCGTCCAACAAGACCCCGCTGACCGCGCTGGCCACGCAGAGGATCTGCAACGACGCGCTCAAGGACGCCGGCTTCCCGGACCTGTTCTTCCTGATCAACGATGCGGGCGTGGAGCTGGCCCAGCAGTTCGTCGACGACAAGCGCATCCCCCTGATCAGCTTCACCGGCTCGACCGAAGTCGGCCGCACCGTCGGTGAGCGCGTGGCGCGCCGCATGGGCCGCAGCCTGCTGGAACTGGGCGGCAACAACGCCATCATCCTGGACGAGACCGCCGACCTGAAGCTGGCCGTGCCGGGCATCGTGTTCGGCGCGGTGGGCACCGCCGGCCAGCGCTGCACCACGACCCGCCGCCTGATCGTGCATGCTTCGATCTACGACACCGTGCTGGCCACCCTGGTCAAGGCCTACAAGCAGGTCGAAGGCAAGATCGGCGACCCGCTGGATGCGGCCAACCTGATGGGCCCGCTCAACAGCCAGGCCGCGGTCGAGGCGTTCCTGAAGTCCGTCGAGCAGGCCAAGGCCGCCGGCGGCACCGTGGAGACCGGCGGCAAGGCGCTGGAGCGCGAGGGCAACTTCGTGCTGCCCACCATCATCTCGGGCCTGAAGAACAGCGATGCCATCGTCCAGCACGAGACCTTCGCGCCGATCCTGTACGTGATGAAGTACGAGACGCTGGAGGAAGCCATCGACATGCAGAACGGCGTGCCGCAGGGCCTGTCCTCCTCGATCTTCACCAACAACCTGAAGGCGGCCGAGCGCTTCCTGTCGGCGGCCGGCAGCGACTGCGGCATCGCCAACGTCAACATCGGCACCTCCGGCGCGGAGATCGGCGGCGCCTTCGGGGGCGAAAAGGACACTGGCGGCGGGCGCGAGTCCGGCTCGGATGCGTGGAAGGCCTACATGCGCCGCCAGACCAACACCATCAACTACTCCGATTCGCTGCCGCTGGCGCAGGGCATCAAGTTCGACCTTTGATCGCTCTGTGATCGCAGCGCCCCGGGCTCCGGGGCGCTGTCCGATGCTGGCACCTGGCGCTCGCTGCGCCTATGGCACCACTGCCCGCAGCAACGCACGTACGGCTTCCTGCGCGCTGCCCCGCCGGGGCAACGTGAGCACATGCAACGCCCAGCGCTTGCCCAACCAGTGCGCAAAAGACCGCCTC
>JBEVNH010000096.1:0-10359 GCA_040508175.1 Pseudoxanthomonas sp. | reverse complement strand
TCGACGCGCAGCTGGCCGTGCTGCCGCGTGCCGACATCGCGCGCAAGGCGCTGGCGGCTTCGCGCCTGGTCAAGGTCGATACGCTGGACCAGGCTTTTGCCATCAGCAACGTCTACGCGCCCGAGCACCTGATCCTGGCCTTGCGCGACCCGCGTGCATGGCTGGACAAGGTCGAGGCCGCAGGCTCGGTATTCTTGGGCGACTACACGCCCGAGGCGCTGGGCGATTACTGCAGTGGCACTAACCACGTGCTGCCGACCAGCGGTGCGGCGCGCGCCTACAGCGGCGTGTCGGTGGCCAGCTTCCAGAACTTCGTCAGCGTGCAGTCGGCCAGTGCGGCCGGCATCGCGGCCATCGGGCCGTCGGCGGTGACGCTGGCTGAGGCCGAAAGTCTGGAAGCGCACGCCAACGCTGTGCGCCTGCGCCTGCAGGAGGCCGCGCGATGAGTGCGCTTGATCTGCTGGATCTGGTGCGTCCGGACCTGCGGACTTTCAGCGGCTATAAGTCCGCGCGGACCGAAGATCTGCGCGGCGATGTCTGGCTTAACGCCAACGAGAGTGCCTGGAGCAATCCGGCCGATGCCAACGCCACCTCGCGCCGCTATCCCGATCCGCAGCCGGTGGCGCTGAAGGCCGCGCTGTCCGATCTCTACGGCTGCGCGTCGGATGAGCTGCTGATCGGACGCGGCAGCGACGAGGCCATCGATCTGTTGGTCCGCACCCTGTGCGTGGCCGGGCAGGATGCCGTCGTCGCCACGCCGCCGGTGTTCGGCATGTACGCGGTGAGCGCGCGCCTGCAGGACGCCCGGCTGATCGCGGCGCCGCTGTTCGATGGGCCGGATAGCTTCTCACCGGACTTCGACGCGATCGCCAGGGCCGTGCTGGAGCAGGGCGCCAAGATCGTGTTCCTGTGTTCGCCGGCCAACCCGACGGGCGCTTCGATTCCGTTGGCCCGAATCGAAGCGCTGCTGGACACATTGCAGGGTCGCGCACTGGTGGTGGTGGATGAGGCTTACGGGGAGTTTTCCGAAGTGCCGTCGGCGCTGACGCTGCGCGCGCACTACCCGGAAGTGGCGGTGTTGCGCACGCTGTCCAAGGCGCATGCACTGGCGGCGGCGCGCATCGGTGTGGTGATCGCCGATCCGCGCTTGGTTGCGGTGCTGCGTTCCTGCCAGGCGCCGTATCCGGTGCCGACGCCGTGCGCGGAACTGGCCGTGGCCGGCTTATCGGCCTCGGCGCTGGCGGCAACCAGGATGCGCATCGGCACGGTCATCGAAGAACGCGCGCGGCTTGCAACGGCGCTGGCCAGCTTGGCCGGCGTGCGCCGCGTGTATGCGTCCGACGCCAATTTCCTGCTGGTGCGCTTTGTCGACGCCGAACGCGCGTTCCGTGCGCTGCTGGCCGCTGGCGTGGTGGTGCGCGACCAGCGCGCCGCGCCGCAGCTGGATGACGCGCTACGCATCACCATCGGCACCCCCGAACAGAACGCGCGGGTCCTGTCCGCGCTCAACGCACAGGCAGTGGCTGCATGAGTACCCCGATCATTTTCATTGACCGCGACGGCACGCTGATCGAGGAACCTGCCGATTTCCAGATCGATGCCTATGAGAAGCTGCGCTTCGTGCGCGGCGTGGTGCCGGCGCTGCTGAAGTTGCGCGACGCCGGCTTCCAGTTCGTCATCGTCACCAACCAGGACGGGTTGGGCACTGAGGGCTATCCGCGCGAAAGCTTCGATGGCCCCAACGACCTGATGCTGCAGATCTTCGAAAGCCAGGGCATCACCTTCCGCGAAGTGCTGGTGGACAGCAGTTGGCCGGCCGACAACGCGCCCACGCGCAAGCCGCATCTGGGCCTGGTGATGCATTACCTGCGCGACCGCGGCATTGACCTGGACCGCTCGGCCATGGTCGGTGACCGCGAGACCGACGTGCAGTTCGCGCAGAACCTGGGCATCCGCAGCTTCCAGCTGCAGACCGAACAGTTTGGCGGGCAGTGGGACTGGGCGGGCATCGCCCACGCCCTGGCCGATGCGCCGCGTACCGCGAGCGTGCGCCGCAAGACCAAGGAAACCGACATCCGCGTCGAGATCGACCTGGACAAGGTCGCCGAGCCGAAGATCCACACCGGCCTGCCGTTCTTCGACCACATGCTGGAGCAGATCGGCAAGCACGGTGGTTTCGCGCTGAAGATCCAGACCACCGGCGACCTGCACATCGACGAGCACCACACCAATGAGGACACGGCGCTGGCCTTGGGTGAGGCGCTGAAGCAGGCTTTGGGCGACAAGCGCGGCATCGGCCGCTATGGCTTCACCCTGCCGATGGACGAATGCCTGGTCAGCGCGGCGCTGGATTTTTCCGGTCGCCCCTACCTGGTGTTCGACGGGACGTTCAAGCGCGAGCGCGTGGGCGACATGCCGACCGAATTGGTGCCGCACTTCTTCCGTTCGCTGTGCGACGCGTCGGGGCTGAATCTCAACCTGCAGGTGCGCGGCGACAACGATCATCACCAGGTTGAAGGCTGCTTCAAGGCGCTGGCGCGCGCACTACGCCAGGCAATCAAGCGCGAAGGGTCCGAGCTGCCGACCACCAAGGGCGCGCTCTGATGCGGCTGGTGATGATTGATGCCGGTGGCGCCAACATCGGCTCGGTGCGTTATGCGCTGGGCCGGCTGGGCGTGGAGGCGGAACTGACCACCGATGCCGAGGTGATCCGCAGCGCCGATCGCGTGATCCTGCCGGGCGTCGGCGCCGCGGCGCAGGTCATGGGCCGCTTGCGCGAGCTGCAATTGGTCGAGGTCATCAAGGCGTTGGACGCGCCGCTGCTGGGCGTGTGCGTCGGCATGCAGGTGCTGTTCGAGCATTCCGAAGAAGACGACACCGCCTGCCTGGGCCTGCTGTCCGGCAAGGTCGCCAAACTGCCGGTCAGCGATGGCATCCGCGTGCCGCACATGGGCTGGAACACGCTGGCCGCCAGGCGCGAGGCGTCGCTGACGCGCGATATCGGCGCGCAGGACCAGGCCTATTTCGTCCACAGCTACGCCGCGCCGGTCAGCGACGACAGCCTGAGCAGCGCCACGCACGGGCAGGAATTCGCCGCAGTGGTGCAGCGTGGCCGCGTCGCCGGTGCGCAGTTCCATCCCGAGCGCTCGGCCGCAGTGGGTGCGCGCCTGCTACAGAACTTCATTGAATACGGCCTGGCCTGACGCCACGCCTGCAGGAGCTGTCATGACGCTTTCCACACCTTCCTTCGAGCTGTATCCGGCCATCGACGTGCGCGGCGGCCGCGTCGTGCGCCTGGCGCAGGGTGATTACGATCGCGAAACCACCTACGGCGACGATCCGCTCGCTGCTGCGCAGGCCTATGCCGCGCAGGGCGCGCGCTGGCTGCATCTGGTTGATCTGGATGCCGCACGCGCCGGTGGCTACACGCTGGCGACGCTGCTGCAGCAGATCCGCGCCACCACCGGCCTGCAGGTGCAGACCGGCGGCGGCGTGCGCAGTCGTGCCGATGTCGTCGCGTTGCTGGAGGCGGGCGCGTCGCGCGTCGTGATCGGGTCGCTGTCGGTGCGTGCGCCGTTGGAAGTGCTGGCGTGGCTGCAGGAATTCGGCCCCGAGCGCATCACCGTCGCGCTGGACGCGCGCCAGGACGAGGTGGGTATCTGGCAGTTGCCGATCCACGGCTGGACCGAAGGCTCCGGCGTGGCGCTGGATGAACTGGCCGCGCGCTATGCCGACGCCGGCCTCACGCACCTGCTGTGCACCGACATCGCCCGCGACGGCATGCTGACCGGGCCGAACTTCGCGCTGTACCGGCATCTGGTTGCCCTGTTGCCGCAGGTGCAGGTGCAGGCCTCCGGTGGCGTGCATGCGGTGACCGATGTGAGCCAGGCCAAGGCGGCCGGTTGCGGTGGCATCGTGCTGGGCCGTGCCTTGCTGGAGGGCCGCTTCACGCTGGAGCAGGCCTTCGCAGAAGCCGCGTCATGCTGAGCCGGCGCATCGTGCCGTGCCTGGATGTGCGCGGCGGCCGCGTGGTCAAGGGCGTCAAGTTTCGCGACCATATCGACATGGGCGACATCGCCGAACTCGCCTTGCGTTACCGCGATGCCGGCGCCGACGAGCTGGTGTTCTACGACATCGGCGCCAGCCCCGAAGGTCGCTCGGTCGATTACGGATGGGTTGAAAAGGTCTCGCGCCTGCTCGACATCCCGTTCTGCGTGGCCGGCGGTATCCGCAGCGTCGAAACCGCGCGTGCGGTGCTGCATGCCGGCGCGGACAAGGTGTCGATCAACACGCCCGCGCTTGAGCGGCCGGCGCTGATCGGCGAACTGGCCACGGCCTTCGGCGTGCAGTGCGTGGTTGTCGGCATCGATTCGGTGCGCGAGGCCGATGGCGAATGGCGCGTGCGCAGCTACACCGGCGATCCGTCCAAGACCCGTGCCGAAGCGCTGCGCACGCTGGACTGGATCGTACAGGCGCAGGACCTGGGCGCCGGCGAGATCGTGCTGAACTGCATGGACAGCGACGGCGTGCGCCGCGGCTACGACATCGAGCAGCTCAAGGCTGCGCGTGCACTGTGCCATGTGCCCTTGGTTGCCTCAGGCGGCGCCGGCCTGCCCGAACATTTCACCGCGGCGTTCAAGGATGCCGACGTGGACGCGACGCTGGCCGCCAGCGTCTTCCACAGTGGCGTCATCGCCATTCCCGAACTCAAGCGTTATCTGCGCGCGCAGTCCATCGAGGTCCGTGATGTCCATTGAAGCCAAGCCCGCCACCCGCAGCACCGTGGATCCCGCGGCATTGGACTGGAGCAAGGGCGGTGGCCTGCTGCCGGTGATCGTGCAGGACGCGCGCAACCTGCGCGTGCTGATGCTGGGCTACATGAACCTCGATGCATATCGCGCCACGCTGCAGTTGGGCAAGGTGACCTTCTTCAGCCGCAGCAAGCAGCGCCTGTGGACCAAGGGCGAAACCACCGGTCACGTGCTGCAGGTGGTGTCCATCGACGTGGACTGCGACCAGGACACCTTGCTGGTGCAGGCGATCCCGCATGGGCCGACCTGCCACCTGCAGCGCCCCAGTTGTTTTGCTGATGCACCTTCGGACTTCCTGTCCGAGTTGGATGCGCTGGTGGAATCACGCCATCGTGCGCGCCCGGAGGGCAGCTATACGACCAAGCTGTTCGATGACGGCGTGCGCCGGATTGCGCAGAAAGTGGGCGAGGAGGGCGTGGAGACTGCGCTGGCTGGCGTGGCCCAGGACGACGCCGCGCTGCTGGGCGAGGGCGCCGACCTGCTGTTCCACTTGACCGTGTTGCTGCGTGCCCGCGGGCTGTCGCTGGCCGAGGCCGTGGCGGTATTGCGCGCGCGCCACCAGCTGGCTGAACACGGCTGAAGCGGGACCTGCGTTCGGCGCCGCTGGTCGGGCGCGTCGACCCGTGCTGGCCGGTTTCCCGCTAGGCTCCGTTTTTGAAGCGAACAGGCTTCGTGCATGAATACGCCCGTGGCGCGCTTCAATCCAGGGAGAACTCAATGGGGAATTGTTTTGCCGCCGGCCTTCCGTCCTCGCAGTTGGACCGCACGCCATTCAAGTTCCAGCACCAGCTGCTCGGGCACCCGGCGCTGTCGATCGAAGGTCTTGCCGAATCGCTTCCCCGTCTGCCATCGCACCGGGTGATGTACTCCAAGGGGCTGTCGGACCTGGCAATCAATTTCGATCGCGCGCACATCGATCATGGCAACGGCATGAGCCTGGCCGAGACGATCGAGACCATCCGGACGTCCAGCTCCTATATTGCCGTGCGCGATCCGCAGGACGATCCGGCATTCAGTGGACTGTATGCGGATCTGCGTGCCGAAGTCACTGCGCTGCAGCGGGAGGCGGGGCGATCGCGCGCGATCTACGAGCCGCGCATGTGGCTGTTCATTGCCTCGCCCAATGCGCAGACGCCGTTCCATTTTGATCGTTATTCCAACTTCCTGATGCAGCTGCGTGGCAGCAAGCAGGTGGCGGTGTTTCCGAACTTCCGCGAAGACATCGTGCCGCAGGAAATCTGCGAGTCCTACATGGCTCGCAACGATTCGATCCCGCTATGGCGCGACGAACTGGACCAGCACGCGATCAAGTTCGATTTCAAGGCAGGCGAGGCCATCCACATTCCCTACATCTCCGGGCATTACGTCAAGAACGGGCCGGAGGATGTGTCGATCTCAATGGCGTTCTTCTTCCAGACCGACGAGACGCTGCGCTGGTCGCGGGCGATGCAGTTCAATCATCGACTGCGCAGCCTGGGCGTCACGCCGGGCGCAGTGGGAAGATCACCGGCGCGCGATGCGGTGAAGTCCGGGGTCTATCAGCTGGCGCAGGGCGCCACCAAAGTGCTGAGGAAGAGAAGAAACCTGGCGCCGGCGGGCTGAGACTCCGAAGATCGGACCTGGCTGGCGGCGTTGATTCAGTCCTGGCTGGCTTGCGAAGGCTGGCTTGCGAGGAGGCTGAGCGGGCTGGCATGGTTGCTGGCTGGCCGCGTGCAGCAAAGTCTACGGATCGGTCTCGTCTCATGGCGAAACGCGAATCAGTCTTATCTAATCGCCATGTAAGGTGTCCAGACGGGCTTTTCGTCTGCACGCACGGGATTCGTAATGGATCCTTGCGGGTGGCGCGTCGACGGCGACGCGCACAGGTGCCGTTCCGCTCAGGCGGCCAGGTGGATCTGGTCGAAGCGCTCCACGCGCGTGTGGCCATGAGTAGCTTCACCCATGCGCGGCGTGGCGTAATCCTCGCGGCGGTCCAGCAGCACGGTCTGCAGGCCGGCGGCCTGGGCCGCGTCCAGTTCTTCGACCACATCGGAGAGGAACACGATGTCCTCGGCCGGCACGCCGATGCGCTCGACAATCACCTCGTAGCTGGCCGTCTCGCGCTTGCCGCCGACCTCGGTATCGAACCAGCCGGAAATCAGCGGTGTCAGATCGCCCGCATCGCTGTGGCCGAAGAACAGCTTCTGCGCGGGGACCGACCCGGAGGAATACACGTACAGCGGAAAGCCTTCTCCGTACCATGCCTGCAGGGCGGTGGCGGCATCCGGATACATGTGTGCACTGAAGTCGGCATCGTTGAAGCCCGCCTCCCAGATCATGCCCTGCAGCGCCTTGAGCGCGGTGTGCTTGCGATCCTGGTCGATCCAGCCCTGCAATGTCTCGACAATCACCTCGTCGGTACAGACCGAGCCGGCCTCGAGCGCCACCTGGTCCAGCCACTGGCGCACTTCCGGCTCGTCGCCATGCTCGGCGACAAAGGCCGGCAGGGCACGACGGGCATAGGGAAACAGCACGTCCTTGACGAAGGAGATGCTGCTGGTGGTGCCCTCGATGTCGGTAAGCACGACATGTGCGGCCGCCATCAGGAGGCCTGCTCCGGCTCGTAGCGCGGGAACCGCTTGGCGATGGTTTCGCCGGTGAAATGCCCGACCCATCCGTCCGGCTCGGTGAAGAAACGGATCGCCACGAAGCGCGGCGCTTCGCCCATGTCAAACCAATGCAAGGTGCCGTCTGGCACGGCGATCAGGTCTTCCTTCACGCACTCGATTTCGTAGACCTTGCCCTCCACGTGCAGCGTGAACAGCCCGGAGCCGTCCACGAAGAAGCGCACTTCATCTTCCTTGTGGAAATGCTCGTCCAGGAACTTGGCCCGCATTTCCTCGCGCTTGGGGTTGTCCGGCGCGATGCTGACCACGTCCACGGACTTGAAGCCGCGCTCGGTGACCAGGCGGTCGATGTCCACGCGATACGCGTCCATCACCTGCTCGGGCGTGGCACCGGCCTGGATCGGCTGGTTGGCCTTCCAGCGCTCGAAATGCACGCCAATCTTTCCCAGTTCGGTGGCGATGAAATCCGGGTCGTAGCTGGCGAACTCCGGGGTTTCAGGATTCTTTTCGTCGAAAATGCGAAGTCGGCTCATGGCTGGCTCCTACGGAACTGGCAGGGAAGGAACAATACGACAGATGAGGGTAACAGCCGTCGCGTCAAGGGTCGCGGGGCGCGGATGGAACGCTGTCGACGATCAGCCGCGACAACCCAGCTTGCGTAACTCGAGCTCGCAATTGAACAGGAACTCGAAGGCTTCAAGGTGGCGGCGTGCCTCGGCCATGGTGCGGCCCCAGGCATACAGGCCGTGGCCATCGATCAGATAGCCCCACATCGGCTGCTTGTCGAGCAGAGCATCGACCTGGGCGGCGAGGATCTTCATGTCTTGCGTGTTGGCGAACACCGGCACGTCCACCGCCATCTCATGGGTGCTGTTGCCGTGGAAGGCCTTGAGCAGCTCGTAGCCTTCCAGGCGGATGTGGCCGGCGCCTGCATACAGGCGCGATGCGACGGTCTGTACGGTCGAATGCGTATGCAGCACGCAGCCGATCTCCGGAAAACGCCGATACAGCTGGGTGTGCAGCAGGGTTTCGGCCGAGGGGCGCTTGTCCGTGGCGACGGGCTGGCCGTCGAAGTCCACCACCATGATGTGTTCGCGGCCCATGCGGCCCTTGTCTGCGCCGGAGACGGTGATCGCGGCGTGGCGATCGTCCAAGCGCTCGGAAAAGTTGCTGCTGGTGGCAGGCGTCCAGCCACGCGCGGCCAGTTCGCCGACGTTGGCGGTGATGCTGTCGGCCAGCAGGCTCAGTCGCTGGGCATCGTAGGGCAGGGCATTCATGCGCGTGATTTTACAGGACGTGGCCGGTGCTGCATGCAGGATGCAGAACGGCGCGGTTGCCCGCGCCGTTCTTGGTCAATCATCAAGCCGGTGTGGATCAGGGGCCGCTGTCCGGGCCTTCCCGCACCAGCGGATCGGCTTCCAGCTTGTCGCTCTTGCCGTGCAGCTTGTGCTCGTTGCCAGCCGCCAGGTGGCTGCCGCGTCGGGCATAGAGGTAGTACACGATCAGGCCGAGGATGGACCAGACCACGAAGAACTTCAGGGTCGGGTTCCAGCCCAGGCTGAAGAACAGCAGCGCACTGCCGCCCACCGCCAGCGGGCCGACGATCCAGATCAACGGGGTGCGGAACGGACGTGCACGGCGCGGATCGGTCTTACGCAGCACCATGACGCCCACGGCGACGCAGGCAAAAGCGAAAAGGGTGCCGGCATTGGAGATGTCGGCCAGGATGTCCACCGGGAACAGCGCGGCAAAGAACGCCACGAACACGCCGGTGATCCAGGTGACCACGTGCGGGGTCTGGAACTTGGGGTGGATTGCCGCCAGTCTCTCCGGCAGCAGGCCGTCGCGCGACATGGTGAAGAGGATGCGGGTCTGGCCGAACATCATCATCAGCACGACCGACGGCAGGGCCAGGATGGCGGCAAAGCCGACCAGGTCGCCGACCAGCGGATAGCCGATCTCGCGCAGCACGAACGCCAGCGGCTCCTTGCTTTCCGATAGCGGGCCGCCGGGCTGGGCGCCCATCGAGCCGACGGCCGTGTAGGCCACCAGCATGTAGATGACGGTACACACGCCCAATGAGCCGATCAGGCCGATCGGGATGTTGCGGTTGGGGTTCTTGGTTTCTTCGGCGGCCGTGGAGACCGCATCGAAGCCGACGTAGGCGAAGAAAATCGATGCCGCCGCACCTAGAACGCCAACGCCCGACAGCGGCGTGCCCCAGCCATTGGGCAGCATCGGCACGAAGTTGGCGCCTTCGACTTTCGGGAAGGCCAGGAAGATGAAGGCCATCAGCGCCGCGATCTTGATCAGCACCAGCACGGCGGTGACCTTGGCCGATTTGCTGGTGCCGAGCACCAGCAGCCAGGTGACCAACAGCGCCAGCAGGAAGGCGATCAGATTGAAGCCACCCTTGTGGGTGACACCGTCGACCAGGTGTACCGCCGCGCCGTTGCCCGGCATGTGTTCGATCCAGAACGGACCGGCGGTAAGGAAGTCAGGCAGGCCGACCCCATGGTGGGCCAGGAAGCCGTTGGCGTAACCGGACCATCCGACCGATACGGCGCCTGCGGCCACGGCGTACTCCAGGATCAGCGCCCAGCCAACCATCCAGGCGATCAATTCGCCCAGCACGGCATAGGAATAGGTGTAAGCAGAGCCGGAAACCGGCACCATCGCGGCGATTTCCGAGTAGATCAGCGCGGTCAGCGCGCAGACCACGCCTGCGATGATGAAGCTGTACATCATGCCGGGGCCGGCCTTGTTGGCGGCGACCGAGGTGAGGACGAAGATGCCGGTGCCGATGACCGCGCCGATGCCCAGCATCGTCAGATCGAAAGCGCCAAGTTGTCGGGTCAGTGATCGTTTGCTGGCGGTTTCAAGAATGAGATCAAGCGGTTTTTTACGCTGGAACAGCATCGGAACTCCCCGAAAATCGTCTG
>JBEVNH010000002.1:0-23131 GCA_040508175.1 Pseudoxanthomonas sp. | reverse complement strand
GGTCGGGTCGGGTCAGCTCGATCTGCGTAGTGGCGTGATGCCGAGCTTTTCGATGAGGCCGCCGGCGCGTTCGAAGGCATCCAGCTGATGCCGCAGTGCCTGCTGGGCGATGCGCTTGTCTTCGCGGGGCTTGGTGTACAGCGTAGTCGGAGGCAGAGCCTTGGTGTTGCGCAATGTCGTCATGTGCATCTCGTACGTGGACAAGGCAGAAATGCCACGAATCTCGTGTCGGTTTCGTGAAGCCCGTGGGCAGATTCGGATGTCAAGTCAGGAAAGCGCTGATCCGGGGCAACTGCGCAGCGTTGATGGCTCCGAGTCCGAGCAGCACCAAGCCCAGTTCATAGGTCAATTCCTCCGCATCGACGGCATGCAGGCCGCTGCAGGCTTCCCGTGTGGCCGCAGACAGTGCCTGGCTGAAAGCGGGTGTCCATGCCCGATCCTGCTGCCAGGCCAGGGTGATGCGGGCGCCGGCGGCGGCCAGGCGCGGTTGAAGGATCTGGCTCATGACCGGAACCGGGGTGACGTGAACGGGTTATCGGCTGACACGCGTGCACATTGAAGGCGAAATGCGCCGCCATGGTCGACGACCTTTCCGTGCGGGGCGCTGCCATACTCTGTGGCCTTGTCCAGTGGCACGCTCCATGAGTTCTCAACCGACGCCTACGGTGCGTTTCCCCCAGGTGGTCGGGATGGAGGTACCCACCGGCGCGGACGGGCAGGAGGCCGTGACGCTGGTGCTGCTGGACGGGGTCCCGGAGGCCGCCTGGGTGCGCGCATTCAATGGGATGCTGGGTGATCTGATCGCCCGCTATGCGTTGGCAGAGGTGCGGCTGGTCGGCCGCAGCATCACGCTGCTGGGCCCACTGACCCAGGCGCGTCGTCTGGCGGGTGATGTGCGTACGCTGGTACACCGCGTCTCACGCCAGCAGATGCGACTGCAGATGACGCTGGCCGGACGCCCGGCCAGTGCGCCCGGTGCGGCGGACGTCATCCACAGCGCAGCATTACAGCGCGATCTTGCGGAAGTCAGTGGCATGTCCGGCATCGCCACCTTGCTCGAGGCGGTCACCCAGTCCACCGGCATGCGCTTCGCCGCGGTGGCCAGGGTGACAGACACCCAATGGATTGCCTGTGCGGTGTATGACCTGATTCAGTTCGGCCTGCATCCCGGGCAGGAGTTGAAGCTGGAAACCACGATCTGCAATGAGATCCGCCAGCACGGGCGGACGGTGACCTTCAACCGGGCCAGCGAGGACGCGGCGTTTTCACGTCATCCCACGCCCGCGATGTATGGGTTTGAAAGTTATGTCTCGATTCCGATCCATCGCCCGGACGGGGACTTCTTCGGCACTTTGTGCGCGCTGGATCCTGATCCGGCCCGGCTTGATGCCGACACCCTGCGCACGCTGGAATTGTTTGCCGGGATGATTGGCCAGCAGCTCGAGCCCAAGGCGATCCAGGCCCCGCAGACTTGAGGGTATGGGCCTCAAGCCCGCTCAGGGAAGGTGCTGCTTGAACAGCCAGCGCCACAGCGCCGGGTCGCCGTAAGCATCATCCCAGGCGTTGTGATTGCCGTCCGGATATTCGGTATAGCGAGCGGTGCCGGCATTGGCGCGGAAGGCGGCAAACAGTTTGCGATCGTCTTGCGGCGGCACCACATCGTCCTCGGCACCATGGAACATCCACACCGGGACATGGCGCAGACGCTGGGCAATGCTGGTGTACGGGTCAGCCAGGTCATCGACCAGCGTCACGCGCAGGTCGCGTGATTCTTCCGGGGGGGCATGCACCGCGCCGCAGACTGGGGCGATGGCGGCGAAACGATGTGGCTGGGTCAGCGCCGCCTCCCAGGTGCCGTAGCCGCCCATGGACATGCCGGTGACGTAAGTGCGAGTGCGGTCGCCGCCGAATTCGGCCGTGGCCGCCTCCAGCGCCGCCAGCGCGACGTTGATGTTCGGACCGGTCCAGGCTTGATCGTCCGGTACCTGGGGAAACACGACGATCGCAGGGAAATCCATGGGATGGTCGCGCAGATAAGGCCCCAGGCCCGTGCGGATCTGGGAGCGGTTGTTGCTGCCGCGCTCACCGGAGCCGTGCAGGAACAGCACCACCGGCGCCGATCCGGCCGACAGCCGGGCGGCAGCTGGGACGTAGACGCGATAGCGCACCGGCTGCCCGCCCACATTGACCGAACGCGCCACGAAATGGCCGGCGCCCGGCGGGGGTCGCTGGCTGGCGCAGCCGGCCATGAACAGCAGGAGGGGCAGGGCCAAGATCCACAGGCGCATCATTTCGTTCCACGAAAACGTGGAGGGATTCTAGGCGCTCGTTGGACGTGGCTGATATCGGCAGGCGCTGTTGGGTTGCGGACCGCTCAGGAACACGCATGTCCCACGCGCCCGCTGGCGGCGATGGCGACGGACTTTTCTTGGCCGGTGCTCAGGCGAGCGCCAGCAGGCCTTGCGTCCATGCCCACCAGGTCGCGGTGTTCAACACCGCACATGTCCAGAACACCACCTGATATCGGCGCTTGCGACGCTTGTGGTTGAGCACGCGCTGGGCCAGGAATCCGGCGGGCCAGCCACCGAGCAGTTCCAGCGCATGCAGGATGCGCTCGGGAATGCGCTGGCGTCGGCGTTCTGCCGCATGCTTGTCCAACGCATAGGCCATCCATGTCACCAGGCTCAGCATGCCGATCGCGGCCGCGGCCGCAGCGGGCAGGCGGCCTGCATGCATGAGGTGCGCAGCGCCAACGGCCCAGGCCAGCAGGAAGATCCAGCCCAGCAATGGCAGCAGGCGCCCGGCGCGACGTCTGCGGCGGGTGCGCATCGCGGTAGGTGAGCGGCGTGCAACGGCCGGGCGGACCGTCTTGGCGCACGCCCGGCCTTTTTCATCCTGGCCCGGTGCGAAGCGTACCCAGTCGCCGACACGCGGGCGCCCGTTGTCGCCATCGTCGAAATCACTTGCATGGAAGAACTGCCGCCCCGCGCCGTCGTGCGGCTGGATGAAGCCGAAGCCCTTCGCGTCGTTCCACTGCACCACTTTGCCCAGCACGTTTGTCACAGCCGCCTTCTGCCGGGCGTTACAACAGGATCAGGGCGGCCAGCCCCAGGAAGCTGAAAAAGCCCATCACATCGGTCACTGCGGTCACCACCACCGTGCCTGCCACGGCAGGGTCCACGTTCATACGCTTGAGCAGCAGCGGCAGCAGCACGCCCGCCAACGCCGCGGCGCAGAAGTTGATCATCAGCGCCAGCGTGATGACCAGCGACAGCAGCAGGTTGTGGAACCAGACAAAGGCGATCAGGCCGACCACCACGCCGATCAGCGTGCCGTTGATCAGCGCAACGCGTGATTCCTTCCATAGCAGGATGCGCGCGTTGCTGGCACCCACCTGGCCCAAGGCCAGGCCGCGCACCATCAGCGTCAGCACCTGCACGGCCGCGTTGCCGCCCACGCCGGCCACGATGGGCATCAGCACCGCCAGTGCCACCACGGTATGCAGCGTGGTCTCGAACTGGCCGATCACGCTGGCCGCCAGGAAGGCCGTGCACAGGTTGATGCCCAGCCACACCACGCGGCCGCGTACGGCGCGCTTGATTGGCGAGAACAGGTCTTCCTCTTCATCCAGGCCGGCCGCGCCCAGGGCCTGGTGTTCGGCCTGCTCGCGGATGATGTCCACCACGTCATCGATGGTGATGCGTCCAAGCAGGATGTTGTTGTCATCCACCACGGGGGCCGAGATCCAGTCATGGTCGGAAAACTGGCGCGCCACCTCCTGCGCGCCTTCGCCCACGTCGATGGCCGGCTGTTCGTCGTCGATCAGTCGGTTGACCGGGGTCGAATCCTCGTGCGTCACCAGCGAGGCCAGCGAAATGCGGCCCAGGTACTGATGGCGCTTGGTCACTACGAACAGGTAATCGGTATGGTCCGGCAGCTCCCCGCGCAGGCGCAGGTAACGCAGCACCACGTCGACGTTGACGTCGGCGCGGACGGTGACCACGTCGGGATTCATCAGGCGTCCGGCGCTGTCTTCCGGATAGGACAGCACCTGCTCCAGGCGCTCGCGGTTCTCACGATCCATCGACTTGAGGACTTCGTCGATGACCGTGGCCGGCAGGTCTTCCACCAGGTCGGCCAGATCGTCGATGTCCAGGTCTTCGACAGCCGCGACGATTTCGTCCGGGTCCATCTCCGCCAGCAGGCTTTCGCGCACTTCATCGCCGACGTGGACCAGCACCTCGCCGTCGTCCTCCGGGTCGACCAAGCCCCACACCACTTCGCGCTTACCCGGCGGCAACGATTCGAGCAGGTTGCCGATTTCGGCGGGCGAGAGCGTATTGACCAGGCGTCGTACCGGTCCCAGGCGCCCGCTGTCCAGCGCATCGGACAGCATGCGCAGCTGGCGTGCGGTCTTGTCGAGGCGGACGGATTCGGCCATGCACGGACTCCAGATACGGGCTGGCGGGGGACGCTACCGCCAGGGGCATGGGGGAAGGAAGTCGTTCGGTATGCGACGCGTCGCCTCGGACGTTTCCCTCGCCGACACTTCGTGGTCGCGACAGATCAGGCGCGCATTATCCGTTGCCCGTCTGCTTCTGCCCAGCCCATGCGCGCCGATCGGCCAGGAAAGACGCAGCAGGTGGAAGCAGAATCTGACGTGGGATTCAGGCTTTGCCGGGCGTTGCCGCCAGCCAGCGCTCGATGCCGGCGCGGTCGCGTGCCTTCAACAGAAGCGCGCGGCGTCCGTCGAGGTCGGACAGATCACACTCGCGGATGCAGCGCCGCACTTCCAGCAATGTGGCCGGGTGCAGGCTCAACTCGGTGATGCCCAGTGCCAACAGCAGCGGGGTCATCAACGGGTCGCCGGCGATTTCACCGCACACCGCCACGGGGGTGTTCTCTTCGGCGGCGCTGCGCACGATATGCCGCAGCAGCCGCAGCACGCCTGGATGCAAGGGCGAGTAAAGCGTACTGAGCGCCTCATTGTTGCGATCGGCCGCCAGCAGGTACTGCACCAGGTCGTTGGTGCCGACGGAGAGAAAGTCGACCGTATCGGCGAAGCTGGCCACCGCAATGGCGGCCGCGGGTACTTCGATCATCGCCCCCAGGGGAATGTTCTCGGCCACCATGTGGCCAGCCTTGCGCAATGCGGCGGTGGCATTGCGGATGCGGCGGCGAACGCTGATCAGCTCCTCGCGGCTGCTGACCATCGGCACCAGGATCCGCACCGGCCCGTAGCCCGACGCACGCAGGATCGCACGCAGCTGGGTATCGAATACGCCGCCATGGGCCAGCGTCAGGCGCACACCGCGGACGCCCAGCGCCGGGTTGTCCTCGTTGGCCACGGTCAGTCCCGCCCGGTCGGCCTTGTCCGCGCCCAGGTCCAACGTGCGGAACGTGACCACGCGGCCGCTCATGCCCAGCACCGCATCCCGATAGACCCGGAACTGGGCTTCCTCGTCGGGCAGGCCTTCGCTGCGCAGGAACAGGAATTCGGTGCGATACAGACCCACGCCGGTCGCGCCTAGCGCATGCGCCTTGGCGATGTCCTCACGCGACTCAGCATTGGCGTACAGCGTGATGTCCACGCCATCGCGCGTGCGGCTGGGCTTGCTGCGCAGGCGGCCGAGCTCGCGCTGTTCGCGCGCGGCGTCTTTCAGGCGTTGGCGGAACGCGACCAGGTCATTGGCACCGGGATCGATGATGATCTCGCCGGTGTCGCCGTCGACGATCAGCGCGTCGCCGTCGTTGATCTTCTGCAGTACATGCGCGGCGCCCACCACCAGCGGCATGTGCAGGCTGCGCGCCAGGATGGCGCTGTGCGACAGCGGGCTGCCGGCAGCGGTCACGATGGCCACCACGCCCTGGGTCTGCAGCTGGGCCAGTTCGGACGGGGCGACGTTGTCGCTGACCAGGATCTCGCCGGCCATGCCTTCCGGTCCGGCCACCTTGTCATTCAGATGGGCATGGATGCGACCGATGACATGGTCCAGGTCGTCCATGCGCGCCCGAAGGTAAGGGTCGTCCATGGCCTGGAAGACCTTGGCCAGGCGGTCGCGTTGCTTGCGCAGGGCAAACCCGGCGGCATAGCGCTTGATCCGGATCAGCTCATCCAGGCCCTGCAGCAGCTCGGGGTCGTCCAGCAGCAGCGCGTGCAGGTCGAGGAACTCGCCCACTTCATGCGAGAGCGCACCATGCAAGCGCTGGCGCAGGTCCTGCATTTCCTTGCGAGTGGCGTGGATGGCGTCGTGCAGGCGGTCGAGTTCGGCGTTGACCTCGGCCGCGGAGATGCGCTGTTCCTCGACATCGAGGATATGCGGCAGGCGCACGCGCGCCCGGCCCATCGCACTGCCGCGGGAAGCGGCATGGCCATGCAGCCGGCGCCGCATCAGCTGTCCTCGTCGAAACGTCGCTCGAACAAGCCTGTGACTGCGTCCATGGCCGCCGCCTCGTCCTCGCCGTTGATGCGCACGGTGACCGGCGTACCCTGCGCGGCCGCCAGCAGCATCACCCCCATGATGCTCTTCGCATTCACCTCACGACCCTTGGCGGCGATGGTGACGTTGCAGCGGAACGGGGCGAGGATCTGCACGAGCTTGGCGGTGGCGCGTGCATGCAGTCCCAGCTTGTTGGACACCACGAGTTCACGCTCAAGCATCGTCGACAATCGCTCCGTTTCGGGTTCCGGCTGCCGCGGTCGCGGGCAGCGCTGAAAGATTCTGTTCCGGGTAGTTCAACACCCTCAGCAGCATGGGCAAGCTCAATGCCGATACCCGCCGCACCGGCGTTCCCAGCCGAGACAGCTGGCCGGCCAGGTTGCTGGGGCTGGCGCCATAAAGGTCGGTCAGCACCAGCACGCCATCGCCGTCGTCCACCCGGCGCATCGCGGCCGAGGCCTTCGGCAACAACTGGTCCAGGTCGGCGTCGAACGGCACTTCAAAGGCTTCAGCCTTCAACGGCATCGGACGCAGCATGCCGACCGCCGCTGCGAGAATGGACGCGCCGATGCCGGGGTGGGTGATCAGGAGAATGCCACAAGCCATGCGGGAACGTTAACAGAGCGGTGAACATCGCAGAAGACGCACCAGCCTGATGTGGCGTTGCAGCAGCGAGCCTTGTACGGGATTCCGTTCAGTCCAGCTCGCGATGGAAGATGGCCACCTCTTCCCAGCCCTGCTCACGCGCATGGCGGGCGATGCGTTCGGCCAGGAACACCGAGCGGTGCTTGCCCCCCGTGCAGCCAAAGGCGACGGTGACATAGCTGCGTGTTTCCCCACGCAGGCCGGGCAGCCAGGTGTCGAGAAAGCCACTGACCTGTTCGACATACTTCTTCACCAGGGGCTGGGTTTCCAAGTATTGGCGCACGGGGTGGTCGCGCCCGGTGAAGGGGCGCAGTTCCGGGTTCCAGTGCGGATTGGGCAGCACGCGCGCATCGAACACGAAGTCGGCTTCGGTCGGCACGCCGCGGCGATAGGCGAACGATTCGAACAGCAGGGTCAGGCCGCCGTGGCCGAAGGCGAACTCGGCCACGATGCGGTGGCGCAGCTGGTGCACATTGAGCTGGCTGGTGTCGATCAGGACATCGGCCTCGGCCCGCAGGGGCAGCGTCTTCTCGCGTTCCTGTGCGATGGCTTCCGGCAGCGACAGGCCGCCATGGCTCAGCGGGTGCCGGCGGCGGGTATCGGCAAACCGTCGCAACAGCATCTCGTCGGTGGAATCGAAGAACAGCAGCTTGGCATCCAGGCCCAGTTCCACCACCGCCTCGCGCCATTGCGGCAGGCGCGTGAGGTCGCTATGGCGGTTGCGCACGTCGATGCCCACCGCCACCTTCTGGGGCAGCGTGTCCTCGCGCATCAGGCTGCGGATAAAGGCGGGCAGCAGCTCGATGGGCAGGTTGTCTACGCAGTAGTAGTCCAGATCCTCCAGCGTCTTGAGGGCGACGGACTTGCCCGAGCCAGACAGGCCGCTGACGATCAGGACGGTCGGCGGGGAGGCGCGGCGTGGCGTGGGGGCGTCGTCGTGCGTGGTCATGGTTTCCAGCGTCGGGCTTGCGTAGGGGGCGCGCCTGGGCGATCGGCTTGCGAAGTCATGGGGTGCTGCGTTCGAGCATGCTGCTGTGGCGCGCGATGAACATCGCCGCCGGGTCAATGCCCTTGGTGCGCAGGATATGCAGGCGCGTGGCGACCTCGGTCAGCACAGCCAGGTTGCGGCCGGGCATGACGGGCAGGGTGATCAGCGGCACATCCAGGTCCAGCACATGGCGCGTGCCCGAATCGCCGGTGAGACGCTCGTAGCCGTGTGCGGCGGGCTCGCTCATCGGGCGCGTCAAATGCACGATCAGGCGCAGGTACTTGTTCCGCTTCACCGCGGTGTCGCCGAACATGTCGCGCACGTTGAGCACGCCCAGCCCGCGCACCTCCAGCAAGTCCTGCAGCAGCTCGGGACAGGTGCCGTCCAGCACATCGGGCGCGATCTGGGTGAACTCGGGCGCATCGTCGGCCACCAGGCGGTGGCCACGGGTCAGCAGCTCCAGTGCGAGCTCGCTCTTGCCTGAACCCGCTTCGCCGGTGATCAGCACGCCGATGGAGTAGATCTCCATGAAGACGCCGTGCAGCGTCACCCGTGGTGCCAGCGTGCGCGCCAAATGATAGGAAAGATGATTGAGCAGCTCGTGGCCACGCTTGGGTGAGGACCACAACGGGGTCTGCGTTTCTTCCGCTGCCTCGCGCAGGTCCTCGGGCATGGGCTGGTTCTTGCTGACCACCAGCGCCAAGGGCCGCATGTGGATCATCTTCTGGATGGTCTCCCAGCGCTGGCGCGAATCCAGCGAGTCCAGCCAGCCCAGTTCCTCGGTGCCCAGGATCTGCACCTTGTTCGGATAGATGATGTTGAGATAGCCGCACAGTGAAGGACGACGCGATTGGGTATTGCCGGCTTCCAGTTCGCGCTTGCTGCCGTCCTGGCCTGCGACCCAGCGCAAGCCGAGCTTGTCCTTCTGCTGTTCGAACAGCTCGCGTGCAGTGATGCGGGTATTCATGCGTCGTCGCGCCGGATCGGGATGCACCGGATTGTCGCATCGCATGCCGGCAAGTCCAGTCTGGGACCGGCGCATGACTTCCATGTGTCATGCCCACAATGCGCCAGCCCCCGCGACGTGCCAGTCAATGCATGCAATACACCTGGAATGAAAAAAGGAGCCGCTTGCGCGGCTCCTTCTAGGATGTGTCCGGTTATGTCAGGGCTCACTCAATGGCCAAGGTCATCCCGCGCGCGGTGACGCGACGATTGCTCTCGCGCTTGCGCTTGTGCTTGATCACCAGCCGATCGAGCTTATCGGCGAGGACGTCGATCGCGGCATACATCGAGGACGCGCCGGCATCGGCATGGACGGTCTTCCCGGCCATCATCACGGTGGCTTCTGCAACGTAGTCAGGCTTGCGGACCCCAAGTTGAGTTCGAACCTCAAGCGGCCTATCGAAATGTCGTTCCAGGCGTTGAAGCTTGGTTTCGACGTACTCGCGCATGGCGGGAGTGACTTCCAACTGCTGGCCGTAGGTTTCGATTCGCATCGCATATCTCCTGACGTTATGAACCGCTTGCGCGGCGGGTTACAGCGTTGTCTGGGACAACCTGAAGATCGATCCGGTTCCGTGCTCCGTTGGTGTGTGTTGGGTTTGACGCTAGCCCTGTGCGGACAGAGTTGCAAGTGCCAATTTCAGGATCTGCGGCAACCGCCGCATTCAGGCCTTGGCGTCCTTGAAGTGGCGTGCATGGGCGGTGAAAACGTGGTTCGACAGACTTGCGGCCTGGTCATGAAGACCTGCGTGGCGTGCCGCCGTCAGGGCTGGGCTGGGCCGGGTCAGCCCATGCGCACGCGTTCATGCGAGGACAGGATGTCCATCGCCTCACGGTACTTGGCCACCGTACGACGTGCGACCGGCACCCCAGAAGCCTTGAGCAGGTCAGCCAGTTTGGCGTCCGATAGCGGCTTGCGCGGGTTTTCCGCATCGATCAGCCGGCGGATCATGGCCTGTATCGCGGTGCTGGAGGCTTCTCCTCCGGTGTCGGTGCTGACGCCGGAGGCGAAGAACGCACGCAGCGGCAGGGTGCCGCGCGGAGTGCGCACGTACTTGCGGGCGATGGCGCGTGACACGGTGGACTCGTGCAGGCCTACTTCGCCAGCCACTTCGCGTAGCGTCAATGGGCGCAATGCCTGCTCGCCGAATTCAAGAAACCCGGCCTGCTCGCGGATGAGGCAGCGGGTGACCTTGAGCAGCGTATCGCCACGCGCCTCCAGGCTCTTGAGCAGCCAACGGGCTTCCTGCAGATGGCCGCGCAGGTAACCGGCATCGCTTTCGCCGCATTGACGGATCATCTGTTCGTAGCCGCGATGGATGGTGATGCGCGGCAGGTGGTTGCGGGATAGCGCCACGCGCCAGATGCCGTTCTGACGCCAGATCACGCAGTCGGGCACCACATAGGTGTCCTGGCCCAGGTCGCCAACCTGTGCGCCCGGTTTCGGATCCAGGGAGCGCAGCAAGGCGATGGCCTGTTCGATCTCCGCCTGCGGCCGCTTTAACTCGCTCGCCAGGCCGGCCACGCCACTGCGGGGCAGTTTTTCCAGCAGGGGGCCGGAGGCAATCATCAGCGCGACTTCGCGTCCCGGCGTCTCCACCGTGTAGCTGTCCAGCTGCAGCTTGAGGCACTCCCCCAGGTTGCGGGCGCCGATGCCGACCGGATCGAAGCGCTGCAGCTGGTGCAGGACGGTGGCGATCTCCTCCAGCGGGGCGATCACCTCAGGTGCCAGTGTTTCTGCAATGTCGGTCAGCGGAGCGCGCAGGTAACCATCATCTTCCAGCGCATTGATCAACGCCGCGCCGATCCGGCGGTCGCGCGGCGACAGGTGCGACAGGTGCAGCTGCCACAGCAGGTGATCCTGCAGGGACTCGCTTTCGGCGACGCGCTCTGCGGCGCTGCCCTGGTCGTCATCGTCGAAAGAGCCGCCACCACCGCTGGCTTCGCTCCAGGGCCCGTTGTCCTCGGGCGACCAGTCATCGCTTTCGCGGCGGTCGTCCTGGTGCTCTTCGCGCGGCTCGGGTGGCGCATCGGCGCCGTCATCTGGAGATGATTCGTGACCGGCGCCATCTTCGGCCCAGTCGAGCAGGGGATTGGTCTCGATCGCCTCGGCCACTTCGACTTCCAGCTCGGCCGTGGACATCTGCAACAGACGGATCGCCTGACGCAGCTGCGGCGTCATCACCAGTTGCTGTCCCAGCGATGTCTGAAGGCGAGGCTTCATCCGTTACCCGCGTGGCGCGGGCGTCGTCGTCGACGAAATCCCGCTGAAAGTCACAGCCGGAACGTTTCCCCGAGATACACGCGGCGCACGTCCGGATTGGCCAGCAGTTCGTCCGGTGCCCCCTGCGCCAGCACGCTGCCTTCATTCAGGATATACGCCCGGTCACAGATTCCCAAGGTTTCGCGGACGTTATGGTCGGTGATGAGCACGCCGATGCCGCGATCCTTGAGGTGCGTGACGATGCGCTGGATCTCGCCGACGGAAATGGGATCCACGCCGGCGAAGGGTTCATCCAGCAGCATCAGGCGCGGTTTGCCGGCCAGCGCGCGGGCGATTTCGCAGCGGCGACGCTCGCCACCGGAGAGGCTTGCGCCGAGCTGCTCGGCCACGTGCCCCAGCTGCAGTTCGTCCAGGAGCGAGCGCATCTCTGCCTCGCGGGCTTCCTCCCCGTGCAGATCCTCGCGCAGTTCCAGCACCAGGCGGATGTTGTCGGCCACTGTCAGTTTGCGGAAGATCGAGGCTTCCTGTGGCAGGTAGCCCACGCCAAGCTTCGCGCGTCGATACATGGGTTCAGCCGTGATGTCCTGGCCGTCAAGTTCGATCCGGCCCGCATCGGTAGAGACCAGCCCGACGATCATGTAAAAGCAAGTGGTCTTGCCGGCGCCATTCGGACCGAGCACGCCGACCACCTCACCAGGCTGCAGCGTCAGCCCGAAATCGCGCACGACCTCGCGCTGCTTGTATTTCTTGCGAAGACCCTGGGCGTTGAGCATCAGCGCTTGCCCTGCGGGGCCGGCGGCGTGGCGGCCTTGGCCTTGGGCTGGATCACGCTCTTGACGCGCCCACCGCCGCCACCGCTCTGCATGTTGCCGGTCTTGGTGTCATAGACCATCTTTTCGCCGGTGTTGGTGCCGCGCGGCGACTTGACGGTGTAGTTGCCGATCAGGGTGATGATGTCGGTCTGCATGTCGTATTCGATACGATTGGCAGTGGCATCGACCGGCGTGTTGTCGTCATTGATCTGATGCATCTTCACCTGGCTGCCGGTGAAGATCGCCTTGACCACCTCGCCATCCTTGCGGATGACTTCGGCGCGTGTGGCCTGGATATCCAACGTGCCCTGCACCAGATGCACATTGCCGGTCCACACGGCAGTGCCGTTGCCGTCGATGGAGCCTTCCTGATTGTCCGATTCCAGCTCGATCGGCTGGTTGCGATCGGACGTCTTGGCCGTGGCGTCAAGCGCACACAGGCCCGAGAGCAGCGCGACCACCGCCAGGCGGGCGAGGTTAGCGGGCGGAGTTCGGGACATAGCGCGATTTCACCTGGGAGTTGAATTTGTATTGCCGGGTATCGAGATTCACCTCGAAGCCGCGACCCGTCAGTATAGAACCGGGCTGGGTCAGGGTGACCGGCTGGTCGGTGACCGCCCGGTTCTCGTTGGGCAGGATGTCCAGTCGCGTGGTTTTGAAATCGGTCGGGTTGGCGCTACCCGGTGCGCTGTTGGCCACGACATCGTCCTGCAGGATCGCCTTGTCGCCTTCGGGACTGATCCACGCCGTCTTGCTGCGGGTTTCCCAGTAGGCGCCGTTCGCGTCGGGGACCAGGAACAGCGGCGTCTGCACGGTGTAGCTCTTGTCCTCCGAGCTGCTCTGCATGTAAGGCGCTTGCAATGTCACCGATTCCTTGCCCTCTTTGTCCAGGGCGGTCATCTGGAAATCGCGCAGCACGTAGCTGGAACGATCCGGGTCGACGGACTCCTCGCTGCGGCGATCGCGGTTGTTCCAGGCCGACCAGCCGCTGAAAAGCGCGACGGCCACCAGTACCACCGCGGTAATGACGCGCCAGCTCATGGCGAGAAGCCTTCCAGGACGGCATCGACCTTGCCCTGCGTGTGCAGCAGCAGGTCGCACAGTTCGCGCGCTGCGCCCAGGCCGCCGGGCAGGGGAGTGGTCCAATGCGCCGCGCGTGCGGTCCACGGATGCGCGTTGGCAGGCACCACCGCCAGGCCGACGCTGCGCAGGCAGGCCAGGTCGGGCAGGTCATCGCCCATGAAGGACACCTCATCCAGCGTGATGCCGCGTTCTGCACAGAGCAGGCGCAGTTGGCCCAACTTGTCCTTCACGCCCTGGAAGGCCGTGATGCCCAGCTCCTGCGCGCGGCGCTCCACGACCTTGCCTTGGCGGGCGGTGATCAGCGCCACTTCGATGCCGTGGCGGCGCAGCAGCACCAGGCCCTGGCCATCCAGGACATGAAATGCCTTGGCCTCCACGCCTTCGCCATCCAGGTACAGGCGGCCGTCGGTCAAGGTGCCATCCACGTCGAAGCACGCCAGCTTGATGCGGGCGGCGCGGTCGAGGATGTCCTGGGAGAGAGGCGGAGTGGAGAGGAATTCCATGTGTAATTGCTTAGACCACGCGTGCGCGCAACAGGTCGTGAATGTTCAGCGCGCCGACCGGATGGCGCGCCTCGTCGACCACGATCAGGCCACTGATCTTGTAGGTTTCCATCAGGCGCGCCGCCTCGGAGGCCAGCTGGCGTGCATCGATGGTCTTGGGGTTGTGGGTCATCAGCGTGCCGATGCGCGTATTGCGCAGATCCAGCACGGTGTCGTCCAGCATGCGGCGCAGGTCGCCATCGGTGAAGAGTCCGGTGAGCTGCCCCTGGGCATCGACCACGGCGGTCATGCCCAGGCGCTTGCGGCTCATTTCCACCAGGGCTTCGCTGACGGTGGCGTCTTCAGAGACGCACGGGACGTCATCGCCTGCATGCATGACGTCGGTGATGTGCAGCAACAGGCGTCGGCCCAGGCTGCCGGCCGGGTGCGAGCGGGCGAAGTCGTCAGCGGTAAAGCCGCGGGCTTCCAGCAGGGCCACGGCCAGCGCATCGCCCATGGCCAGGCTGGCGGTGGTGCTGCTGGTGGGTGCCAGGTCCAGCGGGCAGGCTTCGACCTCGACGCTGACGTCCAGGTGCACGTCGGCCTCGCGGGCCAGCGTGGACTGCGGGCGGCCGGTGACGGCGATGATAGCGTTCCCTTGCCGCTTGAACACCGGCAGCAGCATCAGTACTTCGTCCGATTCGCCCGAATAGGACAGCGCCAGCACGACGTCCTTGTCGGTGATCATGCCCAGGTCGCCGTGCCCGGCTTCGCCCGGGTGCACGTAGAACGCCGGGGTGCCGGTCGAGGCCAGCGTGGCGGCGATCTTGCGCGCCACATGCCCGGATTTGCCCATGCCGGTGCAGACCACGCGGCCGTGGCTGGCCAGCACCAGGCGGCAGGCCGCGGCGAAGCTGCTGTCGATGCGCTGGGCCAGCGACTGCAGCGCCTGGGCCTCGATCTCGGCCACGCGGCGGCCGCTGCCGATCAGTTCGGCATCGGTGAACGCAGAAGGCCTCAAGGCAGGGGATGGAGTCATGCGCGGCAGCGCCTGGGCTTAGAATGGCCGGGTATTTTATGAGGAAACCCGCTTTGGACGCCGAAACCATCCGTGAACTCATCGAAACCGGCCTGCCGGGCGCCCAGGCGCAGGTCCAGGGCGACGACGGGGTGCACTTCGAGGCGACGGTGGTCAGCGAGGCCTTCCGCGGCAAGCTGCCGCTCGCCCGCCACCGCCTGGTCTACGCCACGCTGGGCGACCTGATGGGCGGGGCGATCCATGCCCTGCAGCTCAAGACGGTGACTCCCGACGAATGAGCGTGCATCGCGGCAGCTGCCTGTGTGGCGGCGTGCGGTATCGGATCGCCGGCGACATCCCGCAGATCGTGATGTGCCACTGCTCGCGCTGCCGCAAGGTCACCGGTTCGGCCTTTGCTTCCATCGCGCCTGTGCCGGTGGAGCAGTTCCAGCTGGAAGCCGGCCAGGCGTTGCTGTCCGAGTACGAATCCTCGCCCGGCGTGTTCCGCGTGTTTTGCCGGGTGTGTGCCTCGCCGCTGTACAGCCGCCGTCCGGCACAGCCGGCGCTGGTGCGCGTGCGCATCGGCACGCTGGACACGGTGCCGGACGCGCCTGCGCTGTCGCACATCTTCACCGGCTCCAAGGCGTCGTGGTTCGACATCCACGGCGACGCCCCGCAATACGACACGCGGCCCTGACGCGGCATCCCGCAGCAGGTTGATCCGCGTCTTCATCCCAAGACATTCAGGACGTTTCTTTCCATGCAGAAAATCATCGTCACCGGCGGCAAATCGCTCCAGGGTGAAGTCTCCATCTCCGGCGCCAAGAACGCGGTGCTGCCGATCTTGTGCGCCACGCTGCTGGCCGATGCGCCGGTGGAGATCACCAACGTCCCCAACCTGCACGACGTGGTCACCACGGTGAAACTGCTGGGCGAGATCGGTGCCGGCATCAGCATCGACGAGGGAACGCTGGCCAAGGGCCGCAGCATCACCATCGACCCGACCACGGTGGACCGTTTCGTCGCCCCGTATGAGCTGGTGCGCACGATGCGTGCCTCGATCCTGGTGCTGGGCCCGCTGGTGGCTCGCCACGGCGCGGCGGTGGTCTCGCTGCCCGGTGGTTGCGCCATCGGTTCGCGCCCGGTCGACCAGCACATCAAGGGCCTGCAGGCGCTGGGTGCGCACATCACCGTCGAGAACGGCTACATCAAGGCCCGCGCCGCACGTCTGAAGGGCGCTCGCTTCGTGTTCGACATGGTCACCGTGACCGGCACCGAGAATGTCATGGCCGCCGCCACGCTGGCCGAAGGCACCACGGTGCTGGAGAACGCCGCGATGGAGCCGGAAGTCACCGACCTGGCCGAATGTCTCAACGCGCTGGGTGCGAAGATCGAAGGCGCCGGCACCTCGCGCATCGTCATCCATGGTGTCGAGCGCTTGGGCGGCGGCCGCCATGCGGTGGTGCCGGACCGCATCGAGACCGGCACCTTCCTGGTGGCCGCGGCGATGACCGGCGGCAAGGTCACCGCGCGCCGCGCGCGCCCGGACACCATGGAAGCGGTGCTGGAAAAGCTCAAGGAAGCCGGTGCGCAGATCGAGACCACCGAAGACAGCATCAGCCTGGACATGCAGGGCAAGCGCCCGAAGGCCGTGGACCTGACCACCGCGCCGTATCCGGCGTTCCCGACCGACATGCAGGCGCAATTCATGGCGCTCAACTGCGTGGCCGAGGGGGTGGGCGTGATCAACGAGACGATCTTCGAAAACCGCTTCATGCACGTCAACGAACTGCTGCGCCTGGGGGCGGATATCCGCGTGGAAGGCCACACCGCCATCGTGCGCGGCAATGACGGACTCAGTGGTGCGCCGGTGATGGCGACCGACCTGCGTGCCTCGGCCTCGCTGATCCTGGCCGGCCTGGTGGCGCAGGGCGAGACCACCATCGACCGCATCTACCACCTGGATCGCGGCTACGAGAACATCGAAGAAAAGCTGTCTGGCCTGGGTGCCGTGATCCGGAGGGAATCCTGATGTTGATCTCCTCGAAGAAGGGCGGCTTCTCGCGCCGCCGCCGCGGCCTGCTGGTCGTGGTGGCGTTGATTTTGGCTGCGATGGGCTGGATGTCGTGGATCAAGGCGGCCGGGCTGAGCGGGATCGAAAGCAAGGACATGGACTGGAACGGCGACGGCACCGTGACTCAGGAAGAAATACTGCAGTCCTACTACGCGGTCAGTGTGCGCAAGTCGCAGGATGGACCACGCGAATGTTCCACCTTCTATTGGCGCAAGGACGACAAGGAAATCCGCGTGGACTGCCGCACGTCCTTCGAGACCAAGCCGATGCCCAAGCCGGAAGAAGGCAAGACCGAGAACAAGTGAGCTGCGCTTCCACCGCATGAAAAAGGCCCGGATGTCCGGGCCTTTTTTGTGTCGATGCAGGTTGGATGCGCTCGGTCTCAGTTGACCGACTTGATGCGCAGGTCGATCGAATCCGCGCCGTTCTCACGCTGCAGCATGCGCACCGGCACGGGCACGTCCGGCACCACCCACACGATCATTTCCTTCTTGCCGTCGACGCGGCTGACCTTGGTGGCCTGCTGCGGCTTGCCGCCAACGGTGACCTCTTCCTTGCCCAGCACCTTGTAGGTCATCGGGCGGATCTTGCCGCCTTCGACCATGCGGTAATGGAGCGGCTTGCCGTCCTTGACGTCGCGGGCGATGGCCAGGTTGACCAGCAGCGCGTCCATGTCGCCGGCCTGCAGCGGCACCGGGCCGGCGCGGTCGGGCTTCACGTCGCCACTCCAGGTGGCCTGCTTCTTGGACCAGTCGAAGTTGGTCTTCACCGTCTTCTGCTTGACCAGCATGCGCGAGCTGTCATTGCTGGACAGCGGGCGCAGCCTGCCGCCCTGTTCGTCGAACACCGTGCTCTGGCTCAGGTCCACCAGTTGGTTGCGGATGGTCAGCTTGTACTGCCACTGGTCGCCGTCCTGCTTGGCCAGGGTCATCTGGCCGTCGCCGGTCATACCCATGGCCGAGGCCTGGTATGAGGCGTTGAACGGCTCCAGTGCCATGGCCGGTGCGGCCAGCGTCATCGCCAGGGCGGTGGCGGCCAGCGGGGCCCGCAGCAGGGAAAGCTTGGATTTCATCATTGCACTCCTTCGTACTGGATCAGGCGCAGGTCCACGTCGTCTTGACCGTCCTTGCGCTGGAGGATCCGGATGGGGGTGGGAACGCCTTCGGCGATCCAGAACACCGTTTCCCGGTCACCGCCATTGGTGCGCGCGATGCGCATGGCGTTGTAGCTGAGACCATCGACCTCGACGAGCTCGCGCTCGGGGGCGACGGTGTAGTCGTATTGGCGGACGCGTCCCAGATCGACCACGCGATAGCGAAGCGATTTGCCTGGCGCGGCATCGCGGATCACCGCGAGATTCATCAGCAGCGCACTCTGGTCGCGCGACTCCAGGTCGATGGGCGCCAGTCGCTTCTCGTCCAGGTCGCCGGTCCAGGTGGCCTTGCGCGTGCGCCAGTCGTACATGCCGATAGCCTGCTTGCTGCGGAAGATCGCGCGCTGCGTGGTGGCCTGGCTCAGCGGGCGGAAATGCCCGTCGCCCTCCACCGAGAAGGCCGTGCTCTGGTCGATGTTCAGCGCCAGCAGTCCGGCCACGCCCCGATTGCCATGGATGTCCAGGTTAATCTGCCAGTACTGGGGGTTGCTGTCGGTGACCCGCATGCTGGCATCGCCAGCCAGCTTGCCTTTGTAGTACGCCTCGTAAGTGGCCGCGAACGGCTCCAGCGCGCACGCTGCACCACCCGGCAATGCCAGGGCTGCAAACGCCAGCAAGCCGGAGAGGAAGCGGTTCATTGGGTGAGCAAACGGTCAGACTCGGACGATGAATCTAGGAGCAGGGGCCTAAATACCACCTGACCATTGCGGATGACCGTACCATCCCGTTCAGACAAGGATTCGTGAGAAGCCAATGCCAGCACGGCGCAGAGCAGCCGGTGCTCCTGGGGCAGCAGGCGCTCGGCCAGGCATTCGGGGGTGTCCTGGGGCAGGACGGGGATGCGCACCTGCGCGATCACCGTGCCGGCATCCAACTCGGGAATCACGAAGTGCACGCTGGCGCCGTGTTCGGCATCGCCGGCCTGCAGCGCGCGGGCGTGGGTGTGCAGGCCGCGGTGGCGCGGCAGCAGGGACGGGTGGATGTTGATCAGCCGGCCGCGGAAGCGCGTGACGAAGGGCGCGCCGAGGATGCGCATGTAGCCGGCGCAGACGATCCAGTCCGGTGTACAGGCCTCCACGGCATCCCCCATGGCGGCATCGAAGGCGGCGCGGTCACCGAGGGCCTTGGCATCCAGCGCCCAGCGCCGCCCGGCTTCGACCATGTCCAGCGCCGCCGCGCCCGGCTTGTCGCTGAAGACGCCGACGACTTCAGCATCGAGCCGGCCTTCGGCGATAGCATCGAGGATGGCGCGGAGGTTGCTGCCCCGCCCGGAGGCCAAGACCGCGATGCGAATGCTCATGGGTGTTGCTCGCTCGATGGAGGCAGGTGGGCGGCGGTCACGCCGTCGCCGTAGGCGCGGTCGATGCGAACAGCGCCTTGACCTGCGGGCGCAGCAGCACGATCAGGGTGAAGACGCCCAGCACCGTGCCGAAGGGCATCATCATGCAGGACAGTCCGGCGACCACCAGGCAGAGCGTGTGGCGCTGCTGCCGCGCGAGGCAGCGGCCGGCATAGGCGATGAAACCGGCCAGCGTCAGCCCGCAGAAGATGAAAGCGCCGGCGAAAGCGACGAAGAACCAGCCGAAGAACTCGGGCGACAGTGCGCCTTGCTGGTCGGGCTGTGCCGGCATCTGCCCGGTCACCATGGCCAGGCCGATCACCAGGTGGATCACCGGGAACAGGGAGAAGAGTCCGGTGATGCCACCGACAATGTAGTGGAAGAGCGACAGCAGCCGCAGCTGCTGCAGGTCTTCGGCCGTGGCTGGCAAAGCCGGTGGCGTGGGCATCCCTTCCAAGCGCGATCTCCTCAGCTCAGCTGATGTGGACGCGCTCTTCGCTGGTCGCGGCGACCACCTCACCGATCTGCCAGTGCGCCAGGCCCAGGCCATCCAGGCTCTGGCCCAGGGCGTGGACGGCGTCGGCGGCGATCACCAGCACGAAGCCGATGCCGCAGTTGAAGGTGCGCCACATCTCGGCATCGGCCACCTGGCCCTGTTCCTGCAGCCAGGCAAAGACCGGCGGCTGCGGCCAGGCGCCGGCGCGGATCTCCAGCCCCAGGCCTTCAGGCACCACGCGGATGATGTTTTCGGTCAGGCCGCCGCCGGTGACGTGGGCCATGCCATGGATCGCCTCGCGGTGCTTGCCCAGCAGTTCCAGCACCGGCTTGACGTACAGCGCGGTCGGCGCCATCAGTGCATCGACCAGCTTCACGCCGTTGCCCAAGTCATGGTCGGCCGGGCTGCCGGCGCGCTCGTAGATCTTGCGGACCAGCGAATAACCATTGGAATGCGGGCCGCTGGAGGCGATGCCGATCAGCACGTCGCCGGCCACAACGCCCGAGCCGTCCAGCAGTTCGGATTTCTCCACGCCGGCCACGCAGAAGCCGGCCAGGTCGTATTCGCCCGGCGGATACATGTCGGGCATCTCGGCGGTCTCGCCGCCGATCAGTGCACAGCCCGATTCCTCGCAGCCGCGGGCGATGCCGCCGACCACGGCCGCGGCGGTGTCGATGTCCAGCTTGCCGGTGGCGAAGTAGTCCAGGAAGAACAGCGGCTCGGCGCCCTGCACCAGCACGTCGTTGACGCACATGGCCACCAGGTCGATACCGATGGTGTTGTGACGGCCCAGCTGCTGGGCCAGTTTGAGCTTGGTCCCCACGCCGTCGGTACCTGACACCAGGACCGGTTCGCGGTACTTCCCGGACAGGTTGAACAGCGCGCCGAAGCCGCCAAGGCCACCCATCACTTCCGGCCGGAAACTGCGCTTGACCAATGGCTTGATGCGCTCCACGAGGGCATTGCCTGCGTCGATGTCGACACCGGCGTCACGGTAGGTGAGGGAAGTGGGCTGGGTCACGTCAGGGCGCCGATGGAAACGGGAAGCCGCGCATTTTAAGGGAAGCGGCGCGTCGGGCGCTTGCCTGAATGGCGAAAACTGGCAGCCATGACCAATCCGGACGACAATCCCGCAGGTTCAATGGGACCAGGATTGCCTGATGCATCGCCTTTTCAGTTTCGCAGCCGCTTTCTTCCTGCTCCTCGCTTCGCCCGCCTGGGCGCAGGATGGGGCAAGGACCGAGGGCGACCGCGCCGGTGCGCAAGGGCTCTACCAGGCCGAAGTCGCCGTCAACGGCCAGGGCGACGACCAGCGCCAGACCGGTTTCGCACGTGCGCTGGCGGCGGTGCTGTCCAAGCTCAGTGGCGATCGCAATGTGATGGGCCGACCGGGCGTGGGCGGCGAGCTGCGCAAGGCCGGGGAGTACGTCGAGAACTATGACTACCGGCAGGACCAGGGCACGTCCTCGATGGGCGCACCCACCTTCAAGACCACGCTGATCGTGCGTTTCCGCCAGCCGGACGTGGACATGGTGGCCGGTATCCTCGGCCTGCCGATCTGGCCAGATCCGCGTCCCAAGCCGGTGGTTTGGCTGGCGATCGATGACGGCAGCGGCCCGCGGCTGGTCGGCCTGCAGCAGGCCAATGCCGCGCGCGCACTGCTCGATCAAGCCATTCAGCGGGGTTACCGCTTGGGCCTGCCGTCTGGGACGGCCGCCGAACAGGCCCTGGCCGGCGCCATCTGGCGCCAGGACACCGCCGCCGTGGCGCGTGCTTCTTCCCGCTACAACCCGCCAATGCAGCTGCTCGGCAAGGTCTATCGCAATGCTGGCGGCTGGACGGCCGACTGGATCTTCGTCGACAGCGGGCGCGAGCTGGCCAAGTGGTCCGTGGACCATCCTGATGCGCGTCGCGCCATCGCCAGCGGTGCCGACGGTGCTGCCGATGCCATGGTCAAGCGCTACGCCAAGGTCAGCCAGACCGGCACGCCGGGCACTTACCGGGTCATTTTCCGCGGCATCCGCAGCAACCAGGATTACCTGCGTCTGTCGGCGGCCCTGCAGGGCATGACCGTGGTTCGCCGCATCGCGCCGGTCAAGGCCACGCCCGATGCGCTGGAGGCGGATCTGGATTTGCTCAGCGGGCTACCAGGCTTCCAGCGGCTGCTGGGCGATGGTCCCATCGTGGCCAATGACGGGGATCCCATGTTGGGCCAGCCGCCCGTGTTTTATCTGCGCTGACCGCCCCTCTCTCCACGGAAGACCTCGATGATCGAAAATCCGCAGCTGGAAATCGCCCTGTTCCTGCGCCGCCTGCAGTGGGCAGCCGTCGCGCTGGGCGTGCTGTGGCTGGTGTGGTTGCTGGCCCCGGTGTTGACGCCGTTTGCGGTGTCACTGCTGCTGGGCTGGATGGGCGACCCGCTGGTGGATCGGCTGGAAGCGCGCGGACTATCGCGCAACACCGGCGTGATCGTGGTGTTCATCCTGATGGTGGTGCTGGTCGTGGTGATGATGCTGATCCTGGTGCCCACCATTGAGGAGCAGATCCGCATCCTGGTGCAACAGATGCCGCGATACCGAGACTGGCTGCTAGGCACGGCGGTGCCGTGGGTCGAGGGCCGGGTGGGCGTGAAGATCTCCGATTACCTGGACCTGCCGCACATCATGGAACTGGTGCGCAGCAACTGGGAGCGCGCCGGCGGCATGGCCACCACCGTGCTGGCCTACATCTCACGCTCCGGTTTCGCGCTGTTCGGCTGGGTCGCCAATATCGTGCTGATCCCGGTCATCACCTTTTTCTTCCTGCGCGACTGGGACCTGATGGTCAGCCGGGTGAGCTTGGCGATCCCGCGGTCCTACGTCGCCACTGTCACGCAGCTGGCCGGTGAGTCCAGCTATGTGCTGGGTGGATTCCTGCGGGGCCAGTTCCTGGTGATGGTCATCCTGGGCGTCATGTATGGCGTCGGGTTGTGGGGCGTGGGGCTGGATCTGGGCATCCTGATCGGCCTGGTCGCCGGATTGCTGACCTTCGTGCCGTACCTGGGACCGGCCGGTGGCGTGCTGATGGGCGTGCTGGCGGCCTTGATGCAATACGGCGACTTCAAGCACGTGGCAATGGTGCTGGCGGTCTTCGGCATCGGCCAGGTCATCGAAAGCTACTGGCTGACGCCCAAGCTGGTGGGTGATCGCATCGGCCTGCACCCGGTGGCGGTGATCTTCGCCGTGTTGGCCGGTGGCCAGCTGTTTGGCTTCCTGGGCATGTTGCTGGCCTTGCCCATGGCCGCAGTGGTGAACGTGCTGCTGCGCTACGCCCACCAGCGCTATACCGCCAGCAATCTGTATTCGGGTGGGCATCCGACCATCCTGCTGGACC
>JBEVNH010000196.1:0-16056 GCA_040508175.1 Pseudoxanthomonas sp. | reverse complement strand
GTGAGCGTGGGCGAGGACATCGGCTTCCTGCCCGGCACCGAGGAAGAGAAGATGGGCCCCTGGATGGGCGCGCTAGACGACAACCTGGAAGTGCTGACGCACAACCAGGATGGCGGCGCCTGGGGGCGTGCGGCCACCAATGATCTGCTGGCCAGCCGCATCAAGATCCGCTCGATGAACTTCATGCGCGGACGCACGTTCCTATCGCGTTATCTGATCCTGGACGAGGCGCAGAACCTCACCCCGAAACAGATGAAGACCCTGATCACGCGCGCCGGCCCCGGCACCAAGATCGTCTGCCTGGGTAACGTGGAACAGATCGACACGCCGTACCTGACCGAGACCACCTCGGGCCTGACCTATGCAGTGGATCGCTTCAAGGGCTGGGCCCACAGCGCGCACGTCACCCTGCGTCGCGGCGAGCGCTCGCGCCTGGCCGACTACGCCTCGGAAGTGCTCTAGATCGGCACCGATTGCGTATGACGCCGTCCGGACGCGGCCATGCCGCGCCCGGACCCGAGTCGCGTGCACTCAAGGCGGACGGTGCGCGGCCTGGACCATTTCGCCTTGATGAGAGGGTAAGCATGCACACACAGGATGCCGAGTTACAGGCACAGGACGGCCATGCGTGGACGCTGCTGGTACGTGCGCCGGACCACCCCCGCGCGGCCCTGCTCTGGATGCCCGCACTCGGCGTTGCCGCACGCCATTACCTGCCCCTGGCCGGCGCCTTGGCCGCACGCGGCATCGCCGTCTGCCTGCACGAGTGGCGCGGCCATGGCAGCAGCAACCTGCGTGCAGGCAAGGACCGCGATTGGGGTTATCGCGAACTGCTCACGCAGGACCTGCCCATCAGCCAGGCGGCGCTGACCGCGGCGTTCCCGCACCTGCCCCGCCTGATCGGCGGGCACAGCCTGGGTGGACAGCTGGCCTGCTGCCATGCCGCGCTCACGCCGGCCACGCCTTGGCAACAGCTCTGGCTGGTCGCCAGTGGCACGCCTTACTGGCGCATGTTCGCCGGACCGCGCGGCTGGCTGCTGCCGCTGGCGTACCGTTTCCTGCCGTGGCTGGCGCATCGCAACGGCGCCCTGCCCGGCCGCCGCATCGGCTTTGGCGGCAACGAAGCGCGGGGCGTGATCGATGACTGGTCGCGGGTCGGCTTGAGTAACCGCTATGCCGCCACAGGGCTGCCGGCGGATCTGGAGGCAGCCTTGTCGCAGCTGGACGTGCCCACGCGCGCGGTCCTATTCGCACAGGACTGGCTTGCGCCGACGGCCTCGTTGCGCGCATTGACGGCACGCTTTGGTGATCGGGCCGCCGCAGGTCCGATCACCGTGCTGGACCGGGCGCAGCTGTCGGTGGCCGCAGACCACTTCGCCTGGATGCAGGCGCCGGCCGCCGTGGCCGACATTCTGGTGCAGGATTAGGGCGCGTGCCCCGTGGGTCAGGCCGCGCTTGCGAAACCGGCGCCCTGGATCGTGTCCTGGCCCTGCATCTGCCAACGCCAGGCGTCACGACACATCGTCGCCAGGTCGCGCTGGGCACGCCAGCCCAGCAAACGCTGCGCCAGACTCGGGTCGGCGTAGACCTCGGCGACGTCGCCAGCACGGCGTCCGACGATCTCATACGGCAGGAGGCAGTCGTTCTCGCGGGCGAAGGTCTCCACCAGCTGGCGCACGCTCACGCCCTGTCCGGTGCCCAGGTTGACGGTCAGGCTCTGCTGCGTTCCGGCCAGGTACACCAGCGCGTCGGCGTGCGCTTCGGCAAGATCCATCACATGCAGGTAGTCGCGCACACCGGTCCCGTCCACGGTTGGCCAGTCGCCCCCGAAGATGCGCAGGTGGTCGCGCTGGCCTGCCGCAACCTGGCAGACATAGGGCATCAGGTTACTTGGGACGCCGCTGGGCGATTCCCCGATCAGGCCGGAATCATGAGCGCCGACCGGATTGAAATAACGCAGGTTGGCGGCGCTGAAGCCCGCATCGGCCCGGCACACATCCTCGATCAGCTGTTCCATGACCAGCTTGGTGCGGCCGTAGGGATTGGTGACCTGCAGGCGGGCGGTTTCCGCGATCGGCACGCGGTCCGGGTCGCCGTAGACCGTCGCCGAGGAACTGAACACCAGGTGCCGCACGCCGCAGGCCCGCATGGCCTGCAGCAGGGTGATGGTGCCGGAAATGTTGTTGTCGAAGTAGGCCAGCGGTTGTTCGCACGACTCGCCCACCGCCTTGAGCGCAGCGAAGTGCACGACTGCATCGAAGGATTGCGCCGACATCAACGCCGTCAAGGCGCGGCCGTCACGCACGTCCATGCAATGTGTTTCGATCATGGTGCCCGTCAACCGCTGCACGCGCCGGATCACGTCGGGAGTGCTGTTGCAGTGGTTGTCGACGATCACCACCCGATGGCCACGTGCGGCCAGCACCGTAGCCGTATGCGAACCGATATAGCCCGCGCCTCCGCACAACAGGATGTTCATTCGCCCCCTGACTCCACTTCCAGTCAGTGCCAGGCCTGATGCCTGCACTCAGCTGTCCCATACGCTGAACGCCGCGCACAACGGCCATTGCGTCGACACTGTCCTGTTCGACCTCTCCCACGCGTATTAGCCTTGAACCGAGCACCGCCCCACCTGGGGTGAGTCTTGGATTGACCACTACCTCGTCTTGCACGTCCTTTGCGCACAGGAACACCACGGATGACCGCACCGCTTCCCGATCTTTCCTCCATCCGCGTGGCCGTCATCGGTCTGGGCTACGTTGGCCTGCCATTGGCAGCCACCTTCGGCAAGCGCTTTGACACGCTGGGTTTCGACATCAACCAGCGCCGCGTGGCCGAGCTGCGCGAGCACCATGACCACACCCTGGAAACCTCCCGCGAGGAGCTGCAGGCCGCCACGCGCCTGGCCTTCACGGACAACCCGGCCGACCTGGCCGGCTGCGACGTGTTCATTGTCACCGTGCCCACCCCGATCGATGCCTACAAGCGCCCGGACCTGAGTCCGCTGGAATCGGCCAGCATCACCGTGGGTCGTGCGATCGCGCGCGGTGGCGTGGCGGTCTTCGAATCGACGGTGTACCCCGGCGCCACCGAAGAGGTCTGCGTGCCGATCATCGAGCGTGAATCAGGCCTGCATTTCAACCAGGATTTCTACGCCGGCTACAGCCCTGAGCGCATCAATCCGGGCGACCGCGAGCACCGCTTGGAAACCATCATCAAGGTGACCTCCGGCTCCACGCCGGAGGCAGCCGACTTCGTCGATGCGCTGTATGGCGCGATCATCCACGCCGGCACCCACAAGGCCTCCAGCATCCGCGTGGCCGAGGCCGCCAAGGTCATCGAGAACACCCAGCGTGACGTCAACATTGCGCTGATCAACGAGCTTTCGCTGATCTTCCACCGCCTGGGCATCGACACCCACGAAGTGCTGGAAGCGGCAGGTACCAAGTGGAACTTCCTGCCCTTCAAGCCCCGCCTGGTTGGGGGCCACTGCATCGGCGTGGACCCGTACTACCTGACCCACAAGGCCCAGCAGATCGGCTATCACCCCGACGTGATCCTGGCCGGACGCCGCATCAACGATGGCATGGGCAGCCATGTCGCCCGCCGCGTGGCCAAGCTGATGTCCAAGCGCAACCTGCCCACGGCCGGCGCGCGCGTGCTGGTCCTGGGCCTGGCGTTCAAGGAAAACTGCCCGGACGTGCGCAACACGCGGGTGGTGGACATCATTGCCGAGCTGCGCAGCTACAACGCCCGGGTCGACGTCCACGACCCCTGGGTGAATGCCGAAGAGGCACGCCACGAGTACGGCCTGGAGCTGGTGGCTGAACCGCAGGCGGGCGACTACGACGCGGTGATCCTGGCCGTAGCACACAAGCAGTTCGTGGCGCTGGGGTTGGAAGGGATCCGTGCACTGGGCCACGCCAACACCGTGCTGTTCGACGTCAAGCGTGTCCTGCCCCGCCAAGGTGTGGACGGCGGCCTGTAAAACCGCCTGCCGCGGTTGTTGACTGCGCCGTCAAAGCGCATCCCCCCCAACCGCACATTCCAGTATCCGGCGCCATCATCAGGCGCCCTTCGAGGTTCATTCCATGCGCGTTCTCGTTACCGGCGCCGCCGGCTTCATTGGCTCACACCTGACCCAGCGCCTGCTGGCGCGCGGGGACCAGGTGTTCGGCTACGACAATCTCAACGACTACTACGACCCGACGCTGAAGCAGGCGCGGTTGGACCGCCTGCTGCCGCATGGCAGCTTCCAGTTCGCCAAGGGTTCGCTGGAAGACCGCGCTGCGCTGGAAGCGGCCTTTGACGCGTTCAAGCCGGAGCGCGTGGTCAACCTGGCCGCGCAGGCCGGCGTGCGCTACTCCCTGGAGAATCCCCAGGCCTACATCGACAGCAACATCGTGGGTTTCGTGAACATCCTGGAAGCCTGCCGCCACCGCGGCATCGAGCACCTGGTGTACGCCTCGTCCAGCTCGGTCTACGGCAACAACCGCAAACTGCCGTTCGCGGTGGAAGACAGCGTGGACCACCCGGTCAGCCTGTACGCGGCCAGCAAGAAAGCCAACGAGCTGATGGCCCACACCTACAGCCATCTGTTCAACCTGCCGACCACGGGCCTGCGATTTTTTACCGTGTACGGCCCGTGGGGCCGCCCGGACATGGCGCTGTTCCTGTTCACCAAGAAGATCCTGGCAGGCGAGCCGATCGATGTGTTCAACCACGGCCGGCACACGCGCGATTTCACCTACGTCGATGACATCGTCGAAGGCGTGATCCGCACGCTGGACACGGTGCCGGGCCCGGACCCGACCTATGACCCCATGCAGCCCTCGCCAGCCACCTCCAGCGCGCCTTACCGCGTGTACAACATCGGCAATCACGCGCCCGTGGAACTGCTGCGCTATATCGAGGTGCTGGAAGACTGCCTGGGCCGCAAGGCGCAGATGAACCTGTTGCCGCTGCAGATGGGCGATGTACCAGACACCTGTGCCGATGTGGAAGCGTTGCGCCGCGATACCGGCTACGCGCCCTCCACGACGATCGAGACCGGCGTGCGCAATTTCGTCGACTGGTACCGCGGCTATTACCCCAACTGAATCCCCGCGACATGGGCTGGCAAAGCGGTCATCGCAGTGGCCGGTCAGCCCCCCTCCCCGCGTTGTGTAGGCAAGACGTTGAACACAACAGGGGCTCCCCTTGAATCGCATTTCTTTCCTGGCCGGCGCCGGCATCCTGCTGGCCCTGTGCACCACGCCCGTCCTCGCCGCTGAAGACACGCAAGCGGCGCCGGCGGCCGCGCCTGCCGCCGCCATCGCAAACGATTACCAGATCGGCGTGGACGATGTCGTCCAGGTCTCGGTCTGGCGCAATCCCGACCTCGGCATTACCGTGCCGGTGCGTCCGGACGGCAAGATTTCCGTGCCGCTGATCGGTGATGTCGCCGCTGGCGGCCGCACCGCCACCGAGGTGGGCACCGATATCCAGAAACGCCTGACCACCTACATCCGCGACCCGCAGGTCGCGGTGATCCTGACCGAGCTGCGCAGCCACGAGTACCTGTCTCGCGTGCGCGTCACCGGTGCGGTGCGCCAGCCGGTGTCCATCCCTTATCGCCAGGGCATGACTGTGCTGGACGCGGTGCTCGCCGCCGGCGGCACCACCGAGTTCGCCGCGGGCGACCGCTCGCACCTGTACCGCAAGGGCGCCCAAGAAACCAAGACCTTCGACGTGCAGCTTGAGCGCATCCTCAACCGCGGCGACCTGAGCACCAACTTCACGGTCTCCCCGGGCGATGTGATCACCGTGCCGGAGCGCCGCCTGTGAGCGCCACCATGTCCGGCTGGCAAGGTGCCGGCAGCGGTGGCGACAGCCGTTCGCCGCTAGCGCTGCTGCCTGTCGCGTTGAAGGAGCTACGCCGACGCCCGGTGCTGCTGGCCGCGATCTTTGCGGTCATCGCCCTGCTCGGCCTGGCCGTGGGCCTGATGCTGCCGAAGAAATACGTTGCCTCTACCTCCATCCTGGTGGAGGAAGGCAACATCATCTCGCCGCTGATGGAAGGCCGCGCGGTGGCCACCAGCAACACCGACCGCGCCAGTATCCTGCGCGAAGTGGCCTTCAGCAGGAAGGTCATGGACGACATCCTCACCACCGGCGGCTGGATGGCGGCCAAGCCCAGCGCCGTCGAGCAGGACCGCATGATCGAGAAGATCGTCGGCCGCACCAGCATTTCCAACCCGCGCGCCAACCTGGTCAGCATCGTCTACAACGACAGCGATGCGGAGCGCGCCTATCGCGTCACCAAGCGCTTCGGCGAGCAGCTGATCAGCGAGAGTCTGGCCGCCAAGGCGCGTGAAAGCCGCCAAGCCTACGATTTCATCAATTCACAGGTGGAGGAATACCACCAGAAGCTGCAGTCTTCCGAGTCGCAGCTGGAGCAGTTCCGCACCGCCAACCCGGATGCGCGTCCCGGCGTGGAAGGCGATACCGCCAGCCGCATCAGCCAGCTGCGCAGCATCATCGATGCCGGCCGCATGGAGCTGATCGAACTGCGCTCGCAGGATGCGGCCCTGCGCTCGCAGCTGTCGGGCGAGCACGATGTCACCCTGTCCAACACGCGTGGCACGCAGTACCGCCAGCGCCTGATCGAGCTGCAGGCGCAGCGCGACCAGCTGATGATGAACTACACCGAGCAACATCCGGACGTGGTGCGCATCCAGCACCAGATCAACGATGTGCAGGAGGACCTGCGCCGCGAGCAGTCTCGCCCGCACATGGCCGGCGAGAGCGACGCGCAGTTCAACCCGCTCTACGGCGAGCTGCGCAGCAAGCAGGCCGAAGCCAGCCGTCGCGCCGCCGCCACCGCATCGCGCGTGGGCATGGCCGAAGGCATGCTGGCCAAGGAAGAAGCCCGTAGCACCCGCATCACGTCCTCCGAAAGCAAGACTGCCGAGCTCAACCGCGACTATCAGGTCGACCGCGACATCTACCAGGACCTGCTGAAGCGCCGCGAGAACGCCCGTGTGTCGATGAACCTGGACGCCGAAGGCAAGAGCATGAGCTTTCGCATCCAGGAACCCGCCTCGGTGCCATTGCGCCCCAGTGGGCTGCGCGTGAGCCACGTGGCGATGATCGGATTGGTGCTGGCCATCGTGCTGCCGCTGCTGGTGCTGTTCGCCCTGGTCCGCCTGGACCCACGTGTGCGCACCGCGCTGCAGGTCGAACGCGAGGCCGGCCTGCCGGTCCTGGGCACGATGCCCGCTTATCTCACGGCGCCGCAGCGGGCCGCTGCCAAGCGTCACATGCTGATCGCCTGCGTGGTCCTGGCTTCGGTGCCGGTGCTGTACGTGGTGGTCTTCGCCCTGAAATTGCTGGAGGTGTTATGAATCGTGGTGCCCTCAATCGTCGGCCTGGTAAGAACAACGTCGCCAGCCGCTCGATCGCGCCGCGCGTGGCCAACACCGAGCTGAGCCCGGTCCAGCTGGAAGAGCGCTCCACCATCTATCGCAGCGAGCAGTCGCGCGCCGAGGTGGATGCTTTCCGCGACCTGCGCACGCGTGTGCTGTCGGTCACCCAGGGCGGTTCGATCACGCTGGTGGCGCCGGTCAGCCGCGGCAGTGGCGGCAGCTTCGTTGCCCGCAACCTGGCCACCGCCGTGTCCTTCGATGAAAGCCGAAGCGCGCTGCTGGTGGATTGCGACCTGCGCCATCCCTCGCAGCACGCCACCCTCAAGCTGGCCACCAGCAGGGGGCTGGTGGACTACCTGGAAGACCGCAACGCCGAAGCCGATGACGTGATCCACGACACTGGCATTGCCCGCCTGCAGCTGCTGCCGGCGGGCGACTCGCGCGAGATGGCCTCGGAGTTCCTGTCTTCTCCGCGCCTGCGCCTGTTGCTGGACACCATCCGCACGCGCGCCCCGCAATGCCACATCTTCCTGGATGCGCCGCCTGTGCGCGGCGCGCCCGATGCCCGGATCCTGTCCGAGCTGGCCGACATCGTGGTGCTGGTGGCCGGCTACGGCCGCGACACCCCTTCGGCGATCGCGCAGGCGGCGGCGGACTTCAATCCGGCCAAGTTCGCCGGCGTCGTCTTCAACGAAGGCGTCTAGTCGCTCTGGACGCCACTGTTACACGGCCACCCGCCCCGCGCGTGCAACGCGCAAGGGCGCGCGTGCACATACAGATCAAAACCCCCAGGAAGGCGCAGCACGGCCGCGCCGCCTGCCCCCACCCCATCGAGAGATCTTGACCATGCCGATGCGCAAGAAGCGCGTCATGCCGACGCCTACGCTATGTGCCGCCGCACTGGCCAGCCTGCTGCCCCTGCCCGCTGCCGCCGCGCGGCTGGAGTACGACCTGGGCGTGGGCGTGCTGCGCAGTGACAACATCAACCTGAGCCAGTCCGACAAGCGAAGCGACACCATCGTCTCGCCGCGCGTGCGCTTCGACCTGGATCAGCATGGCCCGGCGCTGGACCTGGATCTGGCTGGCGACTTGCAGTACCTGACGTATCAGGACAACACCTACGACGACGACTGGCGCGGTGAAGTGCGTGGCGAGATGGAATGGCGGCTGCTGCCCGACCGCTTCAGTGTGTTCGCGCGCGAAACGCTCAGCCAGCAGTCGGTGGATACGCTGCAGGCGTTCACGCCGGGCAATCAGCAGCAAATCAACGTGTTCGAAGTCGGCCCCACGTTCTACGCACGCCTTGGCGACACCATGCAGGGCCAACTGGACCTGCGCTATACCGACAGCTATGCCGAGGAAACAGCCAGCTTCAACAGCAGCCGCTATGCGGCCGCAGCACGGCTGCGGCGCGAGTTCAGCCCGGTGTCGCGCGGCCTGCTTAACGTCGAAGCCAACCGTATCGAATACGACCAGATCAGCGCGCTGTACGACTACGATCGCTACGACGCCTACGTGACCTACCAACGCGAACTGGCCACCGCGACGCTTGATGTCGATGCGGGCTACACCCGCCTGGATCAGCGCAACCTCAACCAGAAGACCTCCGGTCCGCTGATCCGCGCCAATCTGGCCTGGACGCCGGGCGGACGTGGCACCTTCGGCGTCGGCTTTTCAGACCAGTTCGCCGACGCCGCGCAGGACATGCTGCTGAACCTGGATACCGCCACCGGCACCGTCATTCCGGTGCTGCCAGGCGACCCGTCGCTGGGCTCGATCACGCCCGGCATCCAGATCATTCCCGATGTCTTTCGCGAGCAACGCGCCAACCTGTCCTGGACCTACACCGGGCCGCGTCTGAACCTCAGCGTGGATCCTTACGTGGGCCGCCTGCGCTATGAACAGCAGGATGCCTTCGACCAGAACCTGGAAGGCGTACAGGTGGTGGGCAGCTGGCAGATGCGTCCGCTGACCACACTGTCCTTCATGGCCAGCTGGCAGCAGCGCGATTTCGAGACCACCAACCGGACCGATACCGACAAGCTGGCCGGTGTAGGCCTCGCTCAGCGTTTCTCACGTCGATGGAGCGCTCGTCTGGATCTACTGCGCCGTGAACGCAGCAGCACGATCCAGGGACAGAACTACACGGAAAACAGTGCAATCGTTTCGGTCACCTACCGCCGCTGATCTACATGCTCATCGCAACGCAGCCCTCAGGACATCCCGCAGAACGCACCGTGCGCAACCAGCTCGGCGTGGCGTTGATGTATCACGCCTTGTCCGAGCCCGGCCAGCATCCGTCCGGACAGGATCCGGAATACACGCTGCTGACGCGCATGTTCGATCGGCAGCTGCACCGCGTGCGACAGGTGGCCGGCGGCGGCGGCTCGGTCCGTGACTGGCTGCTCGGCACCCACCAGCATCCGGTGCTGTTGACCTTCGACGATGGCCACATCAGCAATCGCCAGCTGGCCCTGGCGCTGCTGCTGCGTCATGGCATGACCGCCGATTTCTTCATCAATCCAGCCAACGTGGGGACGCCCGGCTTTGCCAGCTGGCATGACCTGCGCGAGATGGCGCAGGCCGGCATGTCCATCCAATCCCACGGCGAGCGCCACATTTACCTGACCGATCTTTCCAGTGCCGAGCTGCAGCGCAGCCTGCGTGCCTCGCGCGAACGGATCGAGGACGAGATCGGCATGCCGGTGACGCTGCTGGCACCGCCCGGCGGGCGCATGCCGCACCACCTGGGTCGCGTCGCGCAGGAGTGTGGCTTCCACTACGTGTTGTCATCACGCCCTGGCGCACTGTCCAACCAGATCGACACCATCCTGCCGCGCATGGCGGTCACCGCCAGCCTGGATGAAACCCGCTTCGATGCCTGGGTGGCTGGCAATGCGGCCGCGCTGCGCCGTGACCGCCTGCGCTACGCCGGCCTGGCCACGCTCAAGCGCGTGATGGGCAACACGTCCTATGAGTGGGCCCGCGCCCGCGCACTGTCGGTCCTTCGGGGCACGCCGTGACCAGCCTGTTCTGGCTGTCCGCGGCTGGCGTCGTGCTGGCCTATGCCGGCTATCCGCTGCTGATGGCCTTTCTGGCTCGCGTACTGCCACGACCGGTCCTGCGCGCGCCGCAGACACCGATGTTGGACGTCGTCCTCGTCGTCCACAACGGCGCCGCGCACCTGACCACCAAGTTGGCCAATCTCAAGGCACTGGACTACCCGGTAGACCAGCTGAACCTGCACGTGGTCTGCGATGGCTGCAGCGATGCCAGCGCCGCGATTGCACGGGCCTGCCAAGGGGTCCAGGTGCATGTGTTCGCGCAACGCCGTGGCAAGTCCGCCTGCCTGGCCGATGTGGTCCCGCGGCTGCGCGGCGAACTGGTGCTGTTCACCGATGTCCGTCAGCGCGTGGAACCCGAGGCAGCCCGTGCGCTGGCCGCCGTGCTGGCCGACCCGTCGGTGGGCGCAGCCAGCGGTGAGCTGATGCTGGAAGCCGACGGCGACTACGGCCGTGGCGTGGATGCGTACTGGCGCTATGAAAAATCCATCCGCAAGCTGGAGAGCGCCAGCGGCTCGCTCGTGGGTGTGACCGGCGCGTTGTATTGCGCGCGGCGCGAAGCCCTGCCGGCCATTCCCGCCGGGCTGGTGCTGGATGACATGTGGATCCCCTTGGCCATGGCCGCGCGCGGCTGGCGGGTGGTGTTCGAACCTGCGGCCCGCGCCTGGGACCGTGCCGCCACCGATCCGGCTGCCGAGGAACGCCGCAAGCGTCGCACGCTGGCCGGCAACTTCCAGCTGATCCATCGCTGGCCGCAGCTGGCCATTCCCGGCGCGCATCCGCTCGCCCTGCGCCTGTGGGGCCACAAGTGGTTGCGTCTGTTGGCCCCTTGGCTGCTGCTGGCCATGCTGGTGAGCAGCGCCATGCTGGCGCTCGGCGGCAGTGCGTTCTTCGGCGTCATGCTGGCGCTGCAGGTCGCAGGCTGGCTGACCGCACTGGCCGGGCGTCTGATGCCCGCCACCGCGCGCTGGCTGCCGGTGCGCCTGGCCGCCGCCTTCGCCAGTCTCAACACCAGCGCCCTGATTGCCCTGCCGGATTACCTCCTCCACTCGCAGGCGCATCTGTGGCAGATCACGCCGGCCCGGGATGCCTGACGCATGACCGCCCCTTCCCTGCAACGCGTGGTGTACGTGGTCTCACTCTTCCCCTGCTGGTCGGAGACCTTCATCGTGCGCGAGATCCAGGCGCTGATCGATGCCGGCGTGGATGTCCGCGTGCTCTCGCTCAAGCGTCCCAGCGAATCAATGGTGCAGCCCGAGGCAGCCGCGTTGATGGACCGCGTGCGCCATCCCGCTTCCCTGCTGGCCGCCCTGACCGCCTGCATGCGCGAACTGCTCAGCCATCCGCGCGTGGTGCTGGGCAGCTTGGCCACCGTGGTCTCCGGGCACTGGCGCAAGCCTGCCGTGCTGGCCAAATCGCTGGTGGCCTGGCTGCGCGGACTGGAGCAGGCCGCCTGGCTGCGTCGCTTCGACCCACAGCTGGTGTATTCGCACTGGGCGACCTATCCGTCCACCGTAGCCTGGACGCTGGGCCAGTTGCTGGAGCGTCCGTTTGGCTTTACCTGCCACGCGCACGACATCTTCGTGGAAGATCAACTGGTGGCACGCAAGCTGCACGACGCCGCGCTGGCGGTGACCATTTCCCAGTTCAATACCCTGTGGCTGCGCGAACACGGCGCCCATACGGATGCGGCCCTGAAGGTGATCCACTGCGGCGTGGATGCGGCCAATACGCCGTATGTCGCGGGCGGGCGCGAAGCGCGCACGCTGCTGACGGTGGGCCGGCTGGACCCCATCAAAGGTTTCTCCACACTGGTCAGCGCGTTGGCGCTGCTCAAGCAGCGCGGCGTGGCCTTCCGCTGTCGCCTGGTGGGCTCTGGCCCGCTGGAACACGCGCTGCGCGCGCAGGTCATGGCCCACGGCCTGGAGCACCAGATCGAGTTCACCGGCGCGCAGCCGCAGCACCAGGTGCGCGAGTGGATGAATGAGGCCTCCGTGTTCGTGATGCCCTCGGAGGTTGCCGTGGATGGCAACCGTGACGGCATCCCCGTCGCCCTGATGGAAGCCATGGCCACCGGCTGCGCCGTGGTCAGTACGCGCGTGTCCGGCATCCCCGAGCTGGTGGAAGACGGCCATAGCGGACTGCTGGTCGAACAGCGCGATCCGCTCGCCCTGGCCGATGCCATCGCCCGTCTGCTCGACGATGCCCCGCTGCGCGCGCATCTGGCGCAACAGGCGCGCGTGCAGATCGAACGCGACTTCGACGTGCGCACCGAAACCCGCCGCCTGCACGCCTACATGAGCGAGATCGCCCATGCCGGTTGAGTCCGCCCCGCGTCGTCTGCTGGTGGTCACCGACGAAATGGAAGTCGGCGGAAGCCAGCGGCAGATCACCCGCCTGCTGTCCGGCCTGGACCGCAGTCGCTGGCAGCCAGAGCTGCTGTATTTCCGCAAGCGCTCGTTCCTGGTGGATCAGCTGGAGGCACAAGGCATTCCCGTGCACCACCTGCCCAAGCGCGGGCGCATCGACATCACCTTCGTGCTGCGCTATGCGGCGCTGCTGCGCAATGGCCGCTTCGATCTGGTGCATGCCTTCTCACTGACGGCCGAGTTGTGGACGTTGATCGCCAGCCTGCTGTGCCTGTCCCGTCCCAAGCGCGTGGCCTCGGTGCGCGGCCTGTACGCGGAGATGCCCGGCTGGTTCTGGCGGATCAAGCGCGTGCTGCTGCGGACCAGCGCGGCGGTGATCTCCAACTCCGCGGCCGGTGCCGAATCCGCCTCGGCGCGCTCGGGCGTGCCGCGATCGCGGATCGATGTGGTGCCCAATGGCATCGTCATCCCCGACGAAGTCGATCTCGCTGCACGCCAGCGCACGCGCGACGCGCTGGCGGTGTCGCAGGAGCGCGTGGTGGCGCTGTATGTCGGCCGCCTGGTCCAGGCCAAGAATGTTCCCTGCCTGCTGCGCGCCCTGGCACGCTTGCCGGCAACCCAGCGGCCACAGCTGCTGCTGGCCGGCGATGGCCCCCTGCGCGCAAGCTTGCAGCAACAGGCACAGGCACTCGCACTGGCAGCCGACGTGCGTTTTCTCGGCGAGCGCGATGACACCCTGGCGCTGATGCAGGCCGCTGACTTCACCGTCCTGCCCTCGCATTCCGAAGGCATGTCCAACGTCGTGATGGAAGCCATGGCCGCCGGCTGTCCGGTGATTGCCTCCCATGTCGGCGGCAACCCGGAACTGATCGAAAGCGGCCATGATGGCGCCCTGTTCGACACGGATGACGATGCCATGCTGGCACAGCTGATCCAACGTTTCACCGCCGACGCCGGGCTGCGCCAGAGGCTGGGCCGTCAGGCCCGCGCGACCATGCAGGCACGCTATTCCATTCCCGCCCTGGTCGCCGCGACGACCGCCATCTACGAGCGTTGCATGCTGCCCACCGCTCCACTGGATGCAACCGCACCGAGGGAGCAACGCGCATGACCGTGGCCGTTACCGGCGACTTCGTGGTGGCCTATGGCCCGCGCGCGCAGGCCTGGCTGGACGCGTTGGATGGCTTTCAACCGCTGGCCGGGCCGGCCGCCGGCACGATTGCTGCCGTCCGGGGCGCTGTGCATCGCGGCCAGACGGCGGCCGGCACGCGCTGGCTGGCACTGGCCGACCTGATCGAAGGCCAATTGGAGGATGGCGCGCAACCCTCCATCGACACCGTGGCTGCGCAATGGCGCGGGCGCTTTGCCCAGGTCGCCTGGGGCGGCGACGCCGACGAGGCCTTCCTGGCCATCACCGATCACTTCGGCTCGCTGCCGTTGTATTGGTATGCGCGCGACGGACACTTCGCCATCGCCACCGATCTGCGCCTGCTGCTGGACGCGCCCGGTGTGCGCCGACAGCCGGACCTGGAGGCGGTGTACCACTACCTCAACTTCGCCTGCATCCCCGCCCCGCACACCATCTGCGCCGACATCCACCGGATCATGCCCGGCACCCAGCTCTCGCTGTCGCTGGAAGGTGCGCACACGCAGCGCTATTACCTGCCCGAGTATCCCGCCGACCTGCGGGGCGGCGACCATGCGCTGGCCAAATCGCTGCGCGAGCAGATGACCGACAGCGTGCGCGCGTACCGGCCGGACAAGCAGACCACCTGGGGCTGCTTCCTCAGCGGGGGCACCGACAGCAGCAGCATCACCAGCATCCTGGCCGGCGACGGGCAGGTGAAGACCTGTTCGATCGGGTTCGAGGAAGCCGGCTATGACGAACTGGAGTTCGCCCGCATCGCCAGCCGCGCCTGCGGTGCCGAGCCGTATACCGAACGCGTGGATCGTGATCGTGCCCTGGACATGCTGGACACGGTGATCGACGCTTATGACCAGCCCTTCGGCAATGCCTCGGCCGTCCCCACGCTCGCCTGCGCGCAGCTGGGCCAACAGCTGGGCATGACGGTGATGCTGGGCGGCGATGGCGGCGATGAAATCTTCGGCGGTAACGAGCGCTATGCCAAAGACAGGCTCATGGAGCGTTTCTATCGGCTCCCCGCGCCGGTGAAGGCCATCGGTCGTGCGGTCGGCAACCTGGTCGGCGGCGGCAGCAACTGGACGCTCAATCGCGTGCGCAACTACACACGCCGCGGCTCGATGCCCAATCCGGACCGCTTCTATCAGGACGATGCCTTCGCCTCCGAGTACTACGAGGCGCTGCTGACGCCGGCCTTCCGCGCCCAGGTGCCCAGCGACGCGTCCTTGGACTACATGCGCGAAACCTATGCCGAAGGCGGTGAGGTCGATCCGCTCAACCAGATCATGCGACTGGACCTGGCCATGGCCATCGCCCAGAACGATCTGGTCAAGGTGCACCGCGCCTGTCGCCACCACGGCGTGGCTGTGCGTTTCCCGTACCTGGACAAGCAACTGGTCGCTTTCTGCGGACGCCTGCCGGCCGATGCCAAGCTGCGCGGCACACAGAAGCGCTGGCTGTTCAAGCAGGCGATGGTCGGCATCCTGCCCGAAGACATTCTGAAGAAGCCCAAGCAGGGTTTCGGACTGCCTATCGCGGTGTGGATGAAGGAACCCGGCCCGATGCAGACGCGCGTGCGCGAAGTGCTGCTGGACGCGCGCACGCGGGCACGCGGCTGGATCGAACCGGCCTTCGTCACCAAACTGGTGGACAGGCACATGGCCGGCGGCGCGGACCATTCGGCGGCGCTATGGCAACTGCTGGTGCTGGAACTGTGGATGAGGAAGTACTTCGATGCGCGTGACCATGTCCACTGAAATCCCAGTCCGCGTGCTGATGGTGCTGGAAGCGGCCTACCCCGCCCAGCGCGGCGGTGGCGCCGAAGCGCAGGTGCGCACGCTGTCGCGCGCGTTGCGCGCGCGTGGCCATCGCGTCACCGTGCTGGCGCCGCAGTTCAAGACCGGCCTGCAGGGCCGCGTCTCGCGCGTGGATGGTGTCCCGGTGGTGCGCCTGCGCTATCCGCACGTCCGTCTGCTCGGCGGGCCATGGCTGTGGCTGACGCTGGCGGCCTTCCTGATTCGCCGTCGTCATCGTTACGACGCCTGGCATGTGCACATCGCCCACCGCATGGGCGCGGT
>JBEVNH010000193.1:0-8262 GCA_040508175.1 Pseudoxanthomonas sp. | reverse complement strand
GGCTGTGGCGCATCGAGCTGCCCCTGGCATTGCGCACGATCCTGGCCGGGGTCAAGACCGCCGCGGTGATCAATGTCGGCACCGCGACGCTGGGCGCGCTGATCGGTGCGGGTGGTTATGGGCAGCCGATCCTGACGGGGATTCGCTTGGACAACCTTGGGATGATCCTGGAAGGAGCGATTCCGGCGGCGGTGCTGGCATTGTTGGCACAGGGCGTGTTCGAAATGTTCGAGCGCGGGGTGACACCGAGAGGGTTGAGGCTGGCTGCGAGGGCTTAACGGGCTCTCCCGTCGGACGTTTGTGTGCGCAGCTTGTTCAGAAGCAGAAAAAAACCCCAGGTCTCAAAACGACGCGCGAACGGCGATGTCCACCACGTGCGCCATCTGTTCCGGATGGACCGTCAGATAAGGCGCCAGGCGCAGGCATCCGTGCCGCCGCGAGCAGATGATCCGATGTTCGGCAAACGCGGCGGCAACGAGCTCCAGCCGAGCGGCGGGAATGCGCAGTCCTGTCATGTGCGGCGCATGGCCTGGTGTCTTCCAGGCGTGCAGGCCTGCAGCGTCCAGCGCCAGGTCCAGGGCGGCCGTCACCTTTTCCAGCTCCGCTGCGATCTGCGCAGGCTGCCAGCGCTGCAGCTGCGCCAGGCCCGCGGCCGCCATCGCCAACCGCAGCGGGTCGCTGATGCCGCCGGCATCAAAGCGCCGCGCACCGGGCTGGTACGGCGGCGGAGCGGTGATTGGAAAGTGCCAGGCATCACCGGCATCGCGCGCCAGCCAGTGGTGTTCGATCGGCTGACCGGCGTGCCTCCAGTGGGGACTGGCCCATAGCCAAGCCAGGCCCATGGGGCCCAACAGCCATTTGTAGCCCACGGCCACGACAAAGTCGGGCCGCCACCGCGACAGGCGTGCAGGCAATATGCCCAAGCTCTGGCTCAGGTCGAGCACGAGCGCGGCGCCGCGTGCATGCACCGCGTCGCTGATACGATCCAGGTCGAGCATCCGCCCGTCGTGCCAATCGCAATGGGGCAGCGTCACGATCCCGAGCGTTGGCGTGCACTCGACCATACGCAGCACCGCATCGGTCAAGGTTTCGTCTTCGGTGGGCACCGCAGCGAGCACCTGGGCGCCGACCAGGGCGCAGCGTTGCTGCCAGACCATCAGATTGGAAGGAAACTGGCCCTCCAGCACCAGGACGGCCTGACCCGCCCGTAGCGGCAGGTTCTGCGCCACGGTCGCCAGGCCGGAGGCAACCGAGGGCACCAACGCGAGGCCGTCGATGTCATCGTCGAACAGCGTCTGCGCCGCAAGCTGGCGGGTGCGTTCGATGTGTCGCATCCAGTCGTCATGCGGGGTGCGCCAAGGCAGGGCGCCCTGGTCGATGGCATCGTACGCGGCCCGCTGCACGGCGTGCAGTCGCGCCGCCTTGGAGGCACCGTCCAGATAGATCACCTGCGGTGGCAGCGCAAACGCCGAATGGCGTGCGGCCCAGTCCACAGTCGGAATAACCTGCGTGGTATTCAATGCGGGGGAAATGGAGTCCATTCTTTGAGCTTATCGCAGCGTGAAGGCCGGCTCTGACGCGGCATTCACCACGCAGGCCTAAGCTTCCGCGATGAATGCCGTCTCCAGGCCCGCGACGCACCGCACCATCGACGCATCGCGCGCGTCGTCGCTGCTGGCCCAGTTCCGCCAGACACGCGCGTTGACACGTGCACTGGCCGCGCCATTGAGTGCGGAAGATGCCATGGTGCAGAGCATGGACGATGCCAGCCCGGCCAAATGGCATCTGGCGCATACGACCTGGTTCTTTGAACGCTTCGTGCTGATGGCCGATGCGCGCTATGTCCCCTTCGATCCTGCGTGGGACTACCTCTTCAACAGCTATTACAACAGCGTGGGGCCGATGCACGCGCGGTCCAGGCGCAGCATGTTGTCGCGGCCTTCGTTCGAACGCGTACGCGCCTACCGCGCGGCGGTCGAGGAACAGATGGAGGCACTGCTGGCGCGTGAGGTGCTTTCGACCGAACTGCTGGACGTCGTGCAGCTGGGGCTGCAGCACGAGCAGCAGCATCAGGAGCTACTGCTCACCGACATCCGCCATGCGCTGTGGAGTAATCCGTTGCAGCCCGCGTATCGCGACGATCTGCCCTCCGAGCCGGGAAGCGTGCAGCCGCTGCGCTGGCACGCGCGTGACGAGCAAGTGGTGCAGATCGGCGCCGATGCCTGGCCGCAGGCGGAGGCCTTTGCCTATGACAACGAGTCGCCCCGCCATCGCACGCTGGTCGCCGCGCATGCGCTGGCCAGCCGGCCTGTCAACAATGACGAATTTCAGGCGTTCATCGACGCCGACGGCTATCGCACACCTGCGCTCTGGTTGAGCGATGGCTGGGCGGTGGTACAGAAAGAAGGCTGGCAGCGCCCGCTGTACTGGCATGAGGACGGCGCCCGGGAGTTCACGCTGGGAGGGTGGCGCGAGCGCGATCCGGCCGCGCCGGCATGCTCGCTGAGTCTGTTCGAGGCCGATGCGTTCGCGCGCTGGACCGGTGCCAGGCTGCCCACTGAAGCCGAATGGGAGCACGCGGCCACGGGCGCGGACATCCAAGGCAACTTCGCGGAAGACGGTTGGTTGCATCCACACGCGGCCCCGTTGGCCGGCGTGGGCGTGACCCAGCTGTTCGGCGATGTGTGGGAGTGGACTGGCAGCGCGTATCTGCCATATCCCGGCTTTGCATCGTGGCCCGGTGCCCTGGGCGAGTACAACGGCAAGTTCATGAATGCACAGTGGGTGCTGCGCGGCGGCAGCTGCGCCACGCCATGCCGCCACGTGCGCGCCAGTTACCGGAACTTCTTCCCGTCCCATGCGCGCTGGCAGTTCGCCGGCGTCCGCCTCGCCAAGGATTCGACCTGACGTGAATGCCGCCCATGCCCTGCAGCGCGCCCGGATCGCGCTGACCGATCTGCATCCGCAGCCTGACGATATTGCCGCCGATGCCATCGCGGGCCTGTCGCGCCGTCCGAAGGCATTGCCCTCGAAGTATTTCTACGACGCGGAAGGCTCGCGCCTGTTCGAGGACATCACCCGCCTGCCCGAGTATTACCTCACCCGTACCGAGCTGGCGCTGCTGGAAGCGCAGCTGCCCTCCATCGCCCAGGCCATCGGCCCAGGCGCACACGTGGTGGAGTATGGGAGTGGAAGCGGGCGAAAGACCGAGCTGCTGCTGGAGCATCTGCGCGATCCGGTCGCCTATACGCCGGTGGAGATCTCGCGCACTGCCGTGATGGAAGCGACGGTGCGCCTGTCACAGCACTTTCCGCAGATCGAGATGCTGCCGGTCTGCGCGGACTTCACCAAGGCGCTGACACTTCCGACCGCTTCACGCCGGGCCCAGCGCACGGTGATGTATTTCCCCGGCTCCACGTTGGGCAACTTCGCCAACGACAGCGCACAGGCGCTGCTGTCCGGGATGCGACAGACGATGGGGACGGGCGGATGCGCCCTGATCGGAATCGACCTGGACAAGGACCCGGCCGTCATCGAGGCGGCCTACAACGATGCTGCGGGGGTGACGGCTGCGTTCACGTTGAACCTGCTGGCCCGCCTCAATCGCGAGATCGGAAGCGATTTCGATCTATCAGCGTTCAAGCACCACGCCGTCTACGCAAGGGAGCGCCTGCGTATCGAGACCTGCCTGATCAGCCAGCGCAGGCAGACGGTGACGGTGTCGGGAGAGGCGTTCGAGTTTGCCGAAGGTGAGCCCATGCAGGTCGAGTACAGCCATAAGTACACCGACACCAGCTTCGCCGCGCTGGTGGCCGGGGCTGGTCTAAAGGTGACGCATGGCTGGAACGATGCACACGACGGGTTCGGCCTGCGGCTGCTGCAACTCGCCTAGATGTCGGGCGCGGCGCGCGACGAGGCCATCGACCGCGCCATTCGCGCCACGGTCCTGCAACTGCTGGCCACGCGGGATGCGTGCAGTTCGATCTGTCCTTCGGAGGTCGCGCGGGCGCTGGATGGCGATGAAACCGGCTGGCGCGCCCTGATGCCACGCATCCGTGAGAACGCCGGACGCCTGGTGCTGGAGGGCCGCGTCCAGGTGACGCAGCGGGACCGGCAGGTCGATATCGCGCGGGCCTCAGGGCCGGTCAGACTGCGTCGTGGCCCCCGCTTCGCCTCGGGCTGACCGCGGACAGGCGCGCAGATACCGTGCGCGGTTCACACCGCTGTCGCGCTCGCGCGTTCAGTGTCGATGGCACAGCCGCTGAGGAGTGCGCAATGCTGATCCGAGTGGGCTATGAGATTTCTTATTCTTGTGCGCAGCCTGTACCGATGCTGCTGTGCCTGAGCCTGCACGATGCGCGCCGTCAGGATGTGGTGGCCTCGCGCGAGCTTGCCGTCAGCCCGGACCTGCCGATGGCGCATTACCGGGACATCTTCGGCAATACCTGCACGCGCGTGACGGCACCGATCGGCGTCATGACCCTGACCGCTGACGCCGTGGTGCTGGACTCCGGTGCGCCAGATCCGGTCGTGCCCAGGGCGCCAGGGACCGCGGTCGAGAACCTGCCGGCCAGCACCATGGCGTTTCTTTTGGGTAGTCGCTATTGCGAGACGGACCTGCTGGTCGGCATGGCCTGGGATCTGTTTGGCGGCACGGTGCCGGGCTGGCCGCGCGTCCAGGCCATCTGCGACTACGTCCATGGCACCATCGAGTTCGGCTACCACCATGCCCGGTCCACCAAAGGCGCTGCCGATGCGCTGCGGGAAGGCCAGGGCGTCTGCCGTGATTTTGCACATGCCGCCATTGCGTTGTGTCGCTGTATGAACATCCCCGCGCGCTATTGCACAGGCTATCTCGGTGATATCGGGGTCAGGAGCAGCGGCGCGCCCATGGATTTTTCCGCGTGGTTCGAAGCCTGGATCGACGGCCGCTGGTACACCTTCGATGCACGCCATAACGTACCCCGCATCGGTCGGGTGCTGATGGCGCGCGGGCGTGACGCTTCGGATGCTGCGATCAGCAACAGCTTCGGCCCCAACGAGCTGACCGGCTTCAAGGTCTGGACGTTCGAGGTCGCACATGAGCGGCTTGAAGACGAAGACCTGCAGGCACTGCCGGCGCCGATGATCTGAAGGTCTTGCAGTCCATACCGAATTGGCGCCCAGACAGTGCAGCCAGCCGGGCTCGCCAGCTTGCCTAATGCATCCCTGTTTGGTGCTTTGAAGCCGAGGCGCCAGGCCCGCCACGAGCAGCGGCACGCACTTCAGCGTAAGGTAGCAGTCTGCCGAGGGCGTTCTGGTGAGCGACGTGACCAACATCTTGCATCTTCGGCCATTGTCTTGACCTGGAGTTTTGCATGATGTGTCACCCTGCTTTGCTGGCACGGGCGCGCCGCGGCTGCGTGATGCGTGCCGGAGCCGGCTCCTGAAAGGCCGAACCCCCACCTGCTCCGCCTGCGATGCCTTGTGTTGTCGTTTGACGGTCGTGCTGGACGAGCGGGACCGCGTCGCGCCGCATCTGACCTCCCATGACGGCAACCTGCTGGTCATGGCGCGCAATGAAGACGGCTGGTGCGTGGCAGTGGACATGGCGCACATGCGCTGTTCGATCTACGACAGCCGGCCCGGCATCTGCCGCAAGTTCGCCATGGCTGGCCCCTATTGCCGTTCGATCCAACCGGCGGCCAATGCTGCCGGTTCCAACATCATCCCGCTGACGTTGTACTGACAGGAACCGACACTATGGCCAGCACACCCCGTACCCAGCACTTTCCGAAGTCCCAGCGTGGCGCAGACCCGAAGCTGGCCCGTCAGCTGACGCACGAGCGGATCACCGAAGACCTGGAAGCTTTCAAGCGTGATGGTGGCAAGATCGAGAAGCTCGGCAATACGCAGGTGCTCAAAAAGCTTGCTTGAGTGAACCGGGGTGCCCAGCGGGCACCGTGCTTTTCCATCCGGCCGTACACGCCGCTGCGCAGCGTTGCCGGGCGTCATGTGGCCGCTCTGCGCGCAAGCGGCATCCGCCGGCTGTTGACCGTGAGTGCGACCACCCACTCGATGGGTGAGCCCGCACGCCGGACCCGTGTGCGCTCGAGGTGAGGCGCGAGGAGCTGGTCGAAGCCGATCGGGCTAATCAGATCGCAGCACAGCAGGGTGGCCTGGCCTGCTTGCATGGCACATGGCGACCGTAGCCGTTGCGCGGGCAGTGTTGGCGATCACGTCCCGCTCGGGTTCTCCTGCCGCCTTGAACGGTCGCGGCGCGACGTCGCCTGGGGTCGCGGCCCACATTCGAGTTCCTGAATCGCGCGGGTGATAGGGCGACGTGCCTGCGCGTCGCTTGGCACGTCAGCTATCGCTGGCCTACGCGCTCGTGGCTCAACGGCGGATGCGTCTTCATCCAGCTGGCTGGGCTGATGGGCGCACTGCGCCTGGCCAAGATGCTTTTCTGCGCTGTGGCATTGATTGCGGCGTGGTGGCCACGCTGGACAAGGCATTGCAGCGTCGTGGCTGAAGATCGTAGCGCTTCATGATGGGCGCTGTGCCTGTGGCTACATCCCGCCAGAAGGCCACGCACCTGATGGCGCGTGGGCAGAGCACACATGCGTGGGGCTGGAATCGCTGGCTCAAGCTGCCTGCACGATGGGAATGTCCCTTGGGTTGCGCCACTGCGTCAGCAGCTGCGCCTCGCGTTCCTTGGCCGCGCGCAGGTGCTTGTCCTTGATGTGGCCGTAGCCGCGGATCTGCTCGGGAATGCTGGCGATCTGCACCGCCAGCGCAATGCGCTCAGCGCTCAGGGTCTCGAGCAGGCCGGTGATTATATTGCGGTAATCGTCAATCAGCTGGCGTTCCATGCGCCGCTCCGCGGTGCGGCCAAACATGTCGAAGGTGCCACCGCGCAGGAATTTCAGCTTCGCCATCAGGCCGAACGCGCGCAGCATCCACGGCCCGTATTCGCGCTTGGTCAGCTCGCCCTTGGCGTTTTTCTTGGCCAACAGCGGCGGTGCGAGATGGAAGTGCAGGGTGTAGTCGCCCTCGAACTGCTGCTCCAGCTGGCGCTTGAATGCACCATGCGTATAGAGCCGCGCGACCTCATACTCGTCCTTGTAGGCCATCAGCTTGAAAAGATAGCGCGCGACCGCCTCGGTCATTGCGTTCGAGCCAGGCGCCCTGGCGCTTTCCACCTCGCGCACCTGGGCGACGAAATCGGCGTAGCGCTCGGCATAGGCCGCGTTTTGGTAATCAGTAAGGAAAGCGATGCGTCGTGCGATGGCTTCGTCCAGCGTGCGCGACAAGCGCGCGTCGTCCAGCGGCAGCAAGGCCGCGCCATCGACCGTGTTCGCATCGATATCGGGCAGGCCGCGCACGCTGCGCGCGTTGTCCGGGTTGCGCGGCGCACTGGTCGCGCCCCATTCGGTGCCTTCCCATTCGCCCGGTGGCAACACGCGCAGGTTGCGCGGCACGTGTTCCTCGCGGGTCTCGGTGTGTACCAGGCCGGCGGCCTGCTGCACCGCCGGCAGATCCACTGCGGCCAGGCGGCCCCAGGCGAAGGCAGTCTGGTTCATTTCGATTGCCGCGCCATTGAGCTCGATCGCCTGCATCAGTGCGTCGAACGAGATCGGCACCAGGCCCTGCTGCCAGACATAGCCCAGCATGAAGAGGTTGGTGGCGATCGCATCGCCCAACAGCGCGGTCGCCAGTTGCGTGGCGTCGAGCAGCAGCGGATGGCGTCCGCCCAACGCCACGCGCACGCCGGCGAAGATCTCGGCGGCTGGGAACTGCATGTCCGGATGCGTGGTGAAGGTGCCAGGCATCGCCTCGTAGGTGTTGAGCACCACCTGTGCGCGCTCGCCGCGGACCTTGGACAGCACCCAGTAGTCATTGACGACCACCATGTCGCATCCCAGCACCAGGTCGGCCTCGCCGGCGGCGATGCGCACGGCGTGGATGTCCTCCGGCGCGCGCGCGATGCGAATGTGCGTGGTGACCGCGCCGCCCTTCTGCGCAAGCCCGGTCTGGTCGAGCACGCTGGCGCCCTTGCCCTCCAGGTGCCCGGCCATGCCCAGCAGTGCGCCGATGGTCACCACGCCGGTGCCGCCGACGCCGGTAATCAGGATGTTCCACGGCTGCGAGAGGTCGCTGCGAATCTGCGGCGCCGGCAGCGTTGCCAATTTCTCAGTCGCCTTGGCGCGGCTGTTGTTCGGGATGCTGCCCTTCCGCGGCTTGCCGCCATGGACGGTGACGAAACTCGGGCAGAAGCCCTCG
>JBEVNH010000216.1:0-8345 GCA_040508175.1 Pseudoxanthomonas sp. | reverse complement strand
GTACAGTGTGTCGGTGCCCTTGGATGCGCGGGCCCCAAAGCCCGAGGCGCTGAGCACCGGCGCCATGCCGACGCCGGTGGTGTGGCAGGCCGTGCAGAGCTGGTCGTAGATGGTCTTGCCGTCCAGGGTGCCGCCGTAGGCGACATTGGCGGCGGCGGCCGCGATGGCCGCGGCCTGGGCGGCGGCCTGCGATGCCGCGCCCGTGGCACCGGCGTAGACGGCGCCGGTCGGGGCGATCCGCAGCTGGGTGCGCTTGGCGGCGGTCGGCGAGACCTCGGCCGGAAGCGAGCGGTGCAGGAAGAACGCCGTGACGATCAGGCCGACGGTGATGACCGCCAGGAAGCCGATGACCATCGAGAAGCGCTTGAGGAATTCAAGATCGTAGTTACGCACGTTCCACCCTCTGGCAGTGCGCCTGGCCGGCGCATGGCTGGGACTCTAAGACGGAAGAGGCGTGGGGGCGCCGCCCGTGGCTGTGGCCGCGAGCCCGGGCATCATAAGCAGGCCATCACGGCTGCTTCAAGGACTCCAGTACGTTTGCACCGCGCCATTGGTCGCAGTCAGCACGGCCCGGACGGGAAAGTGGTCGCCTTCGTCGCCGCAGGCGCGGCCCAGCACATCGGCCTTCTTCTGGCCTTCCACGTGCAGATACAGGCGGCCGCTGGCGGCCAGCACGGGCAGGGTCAGGGTGATGCGCGGCTCGCCCGCGCCTTCGGCATGCATCGGCAGCACGCGCGCGCTGCTGGAGAGATCCAGCGCCCGTCCCAGGTAGTCGCCACCGGGAAAGAACGAGGCGGTGTGACCGTCCTCGCCCATGCCCAGGATCGCCACGTCCAGTGGCAGCGCCTGTTGGTCCAGGTCATGCTCGATCTCGGACAGCGCCTGCCCGGGCTCGGGCAGTTCGCGGTACAGCGGCAGGAAGCGCGCGGCGGCGGCCTGGTCCTGCAGCAGGGTGCGCTTGACGAGGGCGGCGTTGGAGCGCTCGCTGTGTTCGCCCACCCAGCGCTCGTCCACCAGGGTCACGGTGACCTTGGACCAGTCCAGCGTCTTGGCCGAGAGCTGCTGGAAGAAGCGCTTGGGCGTGCTGCCGCCGGAGACGGCCAGCGCCGCCTTGCCGTTGCGGGCGATGGCATCGCGCAGGTCTTCGGCCACGGCCTCGGCCAGGCCTGCGGCCAGGGCGTCGCCATCGGGGAAGGGGGTCAGGCGGGTGTAGTCACGGGGCAGGTCCATCGCGGCCTCCTCAATCAACGAAAAATGCGTGGATGCATCGACTCAGTTGGAGTCTTCGTGCCAGGTACGGCCGCTGCGTTCGATCAACGCCACGGCGGCGCTCGGCCCCCAGCTGCCGGCGGTGTAGGACTTGGGGGCTTCACGCAGGTCGTTCCAGGCGGCCAGGATCGGATCGATCCAGGCCCACGCGGCCTCGACCTCGTCGCGACGCATGAACAGTGTCGGGTTGCCACGCACCACGTCCATCAGCAGGCGCTCGTAGGCTTCGGGCTGATGCACGCCGAAGGCTTCGGCAAAGCTCATGTCCAGTGGCACGTGCTGCAGGCGCAGACCGCCCGGACCCGGGTCCTTGATCATCAGCCACAGCTTGACGCCCTCATCGGGCTGCAGGCGCAGCACCAGCTTGTTCGGCAGGGCTGGGCCGGCGCCTTCGTCGAAGATCATGTGCGGCACGTGGCGGAAGCTGACCACGATTTCCGACACGCGCTCGGACAGGCGCTTGCCGGTGCGCAGGTAGAACGGCACGCCGGCCCAGCGCCAGTTGTCGACTTCGGCCTTGATGGCGACATAGGTCTCGGTGCGCGAATCGTTGTGGCCCAGTTCGTCCAGGTAGCCTGGCACGGCCACGCCGCCGGACGCGCCGGCGCGGTACTGGCCGCGCACGGTGACCTGGTTGATCTCCTCGTGCGTGATCGGCTTGAGCGAGCGCAGCACCTTGAGCTTCTCGTCGCGCACGGCGTCGGCGCGCATCGCGGCCGGCGGTTCCATGGCCACCATGCACAGCAGCTGCAGCAGATGGTTCTGCACCATGTCGCGCAGCGCACCGGAGGTGTCGTAATAACCAGCGCGCTTTTCAAGGCCAACGGTCTCAGCCACGGTGATCTGCACGTGGTCGATGCGGTTGGCGTTCCACAGGGGCTCGAACAGGATGTTGGCAAAGCGCAGCGCCAGCAGGTTCTGCACGGTCTCCTTGCCCAGGTAATGGTCGATGCGGAAGATCTGGTGCTCGGCGAACACCGAGCCGACCGCATCGTTGATCGCCGCGGCGCTGGCCGAGTCCTTGCCGATCGGCTTCTCCAGCACGACGCGTGCCGCGCCCTCATGCAGGCCCTGATCGCGCAAGCGCGTGCAGAAATCCACGAACAGGCTGGGGCTGGTGGACAGATAGAACACGCGGACGTGGTCGTCGTGTTCTTTCAGCAGCGCGCCGAATTCGTCCCAGCCCTCGTCCTTGGTGGCATCCAGCGAGCGGTAGGTCAACTTGTCGAGAAAGGCCGGAACCCGTGTGGTAATGGCATCGTCGCGGCTGATGGCGCGATGCAACGCTTCTTCCACCTTCTCGCGGTACTCGGCATCGGTCTGGGTGTCGCGTGCCACGCCAATGATGCGGGCCGCCTCGGGGATCTGTCCGTCGGCGTAGCGTCGCAGCAGGCCGGGCAGCAGTTTGCGCAGGGCCAGGTCACCGGTGCCTCCGAAGATCACCAGATCGAAAGGGTCAACGGGAACGGTCTTGGCAGTCACGCTTGCGGCCTCGTGGCACGGCTGGGTCAGGGGCGGGAACCATACCACCGAAATACCAAGCGCTTGCCGTCCATTGCCCGAAAGTTGGACGCTGTCGACGTCATGCGGTCGGGGTCTTGCGTCAGTGGTATCGCATTGGTAGGTTTCAAAAGATGCTCACCGCCATTCCCCGTGAATACCAGCGCCTGCAGGCGTCGGAGACCGCCCGCTCGCTGGCCTACATGCGCCTGCGTCGCGCGCTGCAGCACCTGATCGACACCGGCGTGCTGTTGCCCGGCCAGGCCTTGCCCAGCGAGCGCGAGCTGGGCCAGTTGTTGTCGCTCTCACGGGTCACCGTGCGCAAGGCGTTAGCCGGGCTGATCGACCACGGCCTGCTGATCCAGCGGCAGGGCGCCGGGACGTTCGTGGCCGAGCGCATCATCCGCCAGTTCTCGCGCCTGACCAGCTTCACCGATGACCTGCGCGAGCGCGGCTTGAATCCGCAGGTGAAGTTCCTGGAGCGTGGCGTCGGCGAGGTCACCCCCGAAGAGGCCATGGCGCTGAATCTCTCGCCAGGCAGCGGCGTGGTGCGTCTGTATCGCCTGCGTCAGGTCGATGGTTCGCCGATTGCCATCGAGCGCACGGTAGTGCCTCAGGCGCTGCTGCCAGATCCCTCCAAGATCGGTGCCTCGTTGTACGAGGCGCTGGACATCTGGGGCCATCGTCCGCGCCGGGCGCTGCAACGGCTTCGCGCGGTGGCGGTGGAGGCCGAGCCGGCACGACATCTCGGCGTACCGATCGGCTCGCCGGGCTTGATGGTGGAACGGCGGGCCTTCTTGTCGGATGGGCGGGTGGTGGAGTACACGCGGTCGTTCTATCGCGGTGATGCGTACGATTTCGTGGCGGAATTGCACAGCGATTGACGGCGCGTCGCAGGCGACGCGGCAATGTTTCTACGCAGCACCGAGCATGGTCTTTGCAGTCGCAGCACGGTCGAATCTTCTTCCGTGCTCGCCAATGGAAGCCATCAGACATGCCAGGCGCCAGAGGAGGACCGCCCCTGGCGGCGTGACTGAGGAGTCTTGGAAACCCGAAGATCGTCTTGACCTGGACGCGCGCCATCGTTACGCAGCGGTCTCGCGTCTCGCCTGAAACGGGAGGTGCCGCCGGGCACCGCTCTTAATCGCGTGTCGCCGGCTCGCAGGCATGCGCCAACAGGCGCGACGCCTCGACCCCGCGCTGCGCGAACATCGCCTCGATCTGCAGCTGCAGCTCCACGGCATCCGGTCCTGCATGTTCCAGCAGTTCGAGCGCCTGCATGGCGCACTGATCGAAGAACGCCTGCGTCAAACCCGCGCCTGTCACCGAGGCCAAGTCATTGCGCAGCCGCGTCATACGCGCGTCCGATTCGCGCGGGTTCATGATTGCCTGGGTCATCGCACTCAACCCTCCGGGCCAGGAGGAGATCGAGGGTGGATCCGGACATGTTGAGTCTATGTGAGTGCATCGCAAATTGTTGCTTCGCGCAAGTTTCACGGAGGCGATGCGATCACTAACGTCATGTCCGTTGCCACTCCCCAAGTTGTCAGTCAGGTGACGTTCGCGCTGCGCGCGGCGTCCCATGACCTCAGTGCCGCGCTGGAGCGCATCAGCGAATTCCTTGCCAATCCAGCGCGCGTGTGCGACAGCGAGGATTCCTGGTGGGCCGCGTTCTCGCTGATGTACGAAAACCTGGAGCGGCATGTCGGCTGCCCCATTGCGCTTGAGATCGCCGTGGACAAGTTGCTGTCCCAGCGGGGTATCACCCAGTGGTCCATTGCGCGCTTCGCTCTGGCGCGCTGAAACCTTGCGCGCAAGCGCACCCCCAACGCAACGCAAGGTGGACCATGGCCGACCCGCGATCCACACATGCGGTGATTCCTTATGAGCTCGACGATTCCGAGCGCGCCCCGCATGAGCGCGCCAGCCTGATGCATTTCGCGACGCGGCTGGCAACCTTGACAGGTCAGCACGTCGATCCGCACGCACGCGACGGTTACTTCATCCCCATGGAGACGCTGCTGCAGGACCAGGCCGCGGAGGCCGGCATCACCACGGAGGATCGATTGTTCGGTGGCGTGGTGCCATTCCCTTTCGTGGCGACGAAACTGATCTCGCACGGGCTCTGGCCGGACGGCGAAGGCGGGGCGCCCGATGGCTGGGTGCCGACCTTGGGTGCCGCGCTGGGAGATGCAGTGTTGCCGGGGTACTCCGTCTTCACTGCGGCAGATCTGCGCGCGGCGGTGACGGCCCTGCTCAAGTCCGGCCCGGTCCGCTGCAAGATCGCAGCCGCACGAGGCGGCAACGACCAGGCCGTCATTATCGGAGATGCGGAGCTGCAAGCGTGGATGCAGGGCCTGTCTGTCGACGACATCGTGCGCGGCGTGGTGGTCGAATGCGACCTGCATCCGGCCGATACCTTCAGTGTGGGCTGTGTGCGGGTGCGCGGGCATGCGGTTGCGTATTTCGGGACACAGCGCAATGTCCGTACCGCACACGGCAAGACGGTGTATGGCGGCTCGCAGCTGCGCGTGGTGCGCGGTGGGCTTGATGCCCTGGCTACCCTACAGCTGCCCAACGGCGCGGACGAGGCGATCGCGCACGTGCAACGCTACGAGGCGGCCATTGAGCACGCGTATCCGGCAATGTTCGCTTCGCGTCGCAACTACGACCTGGTCCGTGGCCGCGACGGCGAAGGCCGCATCCGCTGCGGCGTGCTGGAACAATCCTGGCGCTTCGGCGGCGCCTCCATGGCGGAAATGCTGGCGATGGAGAGCTTCGCGGCGGACCCGTCACTGCGCAGCGTCGATGCCTGGACCTATGAAACCTACGAGCCCGAGCCGATCCCGGAACACGCGGTGGTCTATTACCAGGGTGAAGTAGGTGTCTGCGGGTTCCTGACCAAATACGCTATGGTGATGCCGCATGGAAGTCAGTCTTGAAAACGTCCAGATCGGGATCGATCAGGAAGAGCTCGCCGGCACGTTGCTGGCTCCCGCACGCGAACTGCCTGGTGTGTTGTTCGTGCACGGTTGGGGCGGCAGCCAGGATCACGATCTGACGCGCGCGCGCGAAGCCGCGGGCCTTGGCTGCGTGTGTCTGACGTTCGATCTGCGTGGCCATGACGGCAACGCACTAACCCTGCAGACCGTCACGCGTGAACATAATCTCGAGGATCTGCTGCGTTGCTACGACTGGTTCGTGCAGCAGCCCAACGTCGACGCCAATGCCATCACCGTCGTCGGCATCAGCTATGGCGCGTATCTGGCCGCCATCCTGTCTTCGCTGCGCCCGGTGCGCTGGCTGGCGCTGCGCACGCCGGCGATCTACAAGGACGAAAACTGGGATCTGCCCAAGCGCGCGCTGCACGAAGATCCGGATCTGGTGCCGTTCCGCCATCGCCAGGTGAGCTGGCAGGAAAATCGTGCGTTGGCCTCCTGCGCCCAGTTTCGCGGCGATGCGCTGATTGTCGAAGCCGAGCACGACCGCATCATTCCGCACCAGGTCATCGAGAACTACATGTCCGCGTTCAACCGTGCGCGCTCGCGGACCTCGCGCGTGATTGCCGAAGCTGACCACGGCTTTTCCGAGAAAGCCTCGCAGAAGGCGTATACCAACGTGCTGATCAAATGGCTTACCGAAATGGTGGTGGGCGCGCGCGAACAGGCGGCCCGTGCCAAGGTGGCCGAACGCAAGCGGGAAGTGCGCGGCGGCGATGCGGCGACCAAGGAAAAAGTCACCGGCTGACCTGCACCTGGCCGCTCGGCGAGGCACGGTCCATGGTCGCGCATGCAACGATCGCTTGCCGGAGAAACAGTGCGCGCGGCGCTGCGAATGCGTAAACTGACGCGCGGATTTGACAGGACGTTGAACGGCCATGGGCGATGCTGAGCACATGAACCCGCAGGGAGTGGATCGCACATGTTGGTAATGGGGGACGGCACAGGGGATGTGCAGGCTCAGGAATCGCCGGCACGTGCCGAGGCGGTGTCATCGATCGCATCACGCGCGAAACGGGTCGCTTTTTTTCATCAGATCGGCACAGGCGTGGCGCTGGGTAGCTGCAGCGCACAGCTGTCGTTGTTCTACACGGCGTCGTTGGGATTGAGCGTGCCGGCCGCGATGGTGGGCGCGCTGTGCGGCGTCCTGCTGACGCGCTGGGCGGGCGGGCATCAGCTGGAGCGGCATGCCGCGGCGTCGCGGCGCGTGCCCCTGCATGTCATGGAAGAAGCGCAGCGTGCGCAGCTCGACGTCTTGGAGCGCTTGCGCCAGATCAGCCACGACGTCCAATACAGCGCGTCGCACACACCACGACCCGCATCATCGCCGCAGGAACAGCCGACGCGGTAGTGCAGCCAATGGGTCTGCGCTATGAGGATCGCTTTCTACCAGGGTTCTTCTCAAGCGCCCATGGCGAGTGCCGGGGGGATGGTGCGATCTGCCTCGCTGGGCGCGGGGGTCAAGCCTTGAAGCAGCGCAAGTGCGGCATGTTGAAAGGCACTGAGGGCCCGACGTTGATCGAGCAGATCGTGCGGTGCGGCCAGAAGCGCGCCGACGTCTTGGGCCAGATGGATCAGGCGCAGGATCGCCTCGGCGTCGTGAACGGGCATGCGGGGCTGGTCGACGGCGGCGACCAGCTCCGCTGGAGGATGCAGCGGCGCTGCGTGGCGCATCGCCTGTAGCGCCTGGCGGTCCCCCTGGTGCAGTGCATCTGCCAGTGGCTGCAGGGCCTCGATCCAGCGCTCCAGCGCATCCCGTGCTCCCCGGACTACCTCGGCGTGATCATGCGCCATCTCCGCGGATTCGCCGAGAAGGTGGCTGCGGCGCTGGCGACTGGCCAACACCCCGATCAGGACGCAAGCCGCCACTGCGAGCAGTGCAGCCGTGGGATAACGAAGAACGAGCGCGCTGAAGGCGTCCATGACGAGGCCGCGGGAGGGAAGTCGATACGTGACGACTTGATAGCGTGCTTGTCGTGACGGCGATGCATATGCGCCTGCCCTCACCGGGTGCACAGTGCATTGACGCCACGCTCGTGATGCTCGGCGCCCGCTTGCCGAGTAATGCTCATGTCCCGCTATATCTTTCGCTCGGCCTTGGGCGTGCTTCCGCAAGCCTGCCCGCAGGTGCTGCAGGACCAGTTGCTCACCACGGTGCAGCAGGTGCTGGGGCAGCTGCAGCAGCGCCAAGCCATCCGTGGGTTCTCCCCCCGCGGCCTGACCGGCAGCTGCGATCTCAAGGGCCAGCCCTATGTCCTGGCCGACATCGATGGCCAATATGGCTGGTGGGCCGAGCAGGCCAGCGTGCTGGCCGAGGCGGATCTGAAGTGCGCGCTCTATTCGGCGTGAGGGGGATGGCGCCTCCTCACCCGTAGCCGCCATCCAGCGTGCGTGTTGAACCTTGGTCTAAGCCACCTGGCGGCGCGTCGCATGACGCGCACCGCGCCAGTGCACGCAGGCACCTGCCTGAAAGCAGCGGCATGGCCGCCAGTTCGGATCAGGCAGGATGATTGATCCGATAACTAATCATTACTTGTTCTGATTGCGCCGTGCTGGGTAGAGTCGATTTGCGATCAC
>JBEVNH010000178.1:0-10524 GCA_040508175.1 Pseudoxanthomonas sp. | reverse complement strand
CCGCGGGATGCAGATCCCGCGGGTGTGTCGTTTCCGCAGGTGCACCACGGCAAAGCCAAGGTCATGCGGTGGATTTGCCCGCCCTGCGGATGCCGCGCGCGGACATCGCAGGCGCGGCCACCGACTGGCGCTGTGATCCTGCCTAGACCGTGACCTGGGCGGGTCGGCGCCAGGCAGGCCGCTTGCCGTCGGTCAACCAGCGCCAGATCCACTCGACGGGGCCGTAGTTGAAACGCGCCAGCCACCATGCGCTCCACCACAGCTGCGCGGCCAGCACGGCGGCCCAGGCCAGCAGCACGCCGACCACGCCATGACGCGGTCCGATGCCCAGGCCGAGGCCGTAGAACAGTGCGATTCCCAGCAGGCTTTGCGTCAGGTAATGGGTCAGTGCCATGCGGCCCAGCGGTGCGAGAACGCCGAGGCGGCGTGCCCAGCCGGGCCGACAGAACAGCAGCACGAAGCCGGCGGCATAGGCGATGCCTAACGCCAGCGGGCCGGCGCGCAGCAGCATGCGGATCGCAAGTTTCACCGGCGCGATGTCGATGAGGGGCCACGCTACGCGAAGCGGTGCCTGGGCCTGGCCCAGCACGGTGGCCAATGCCCACACCAGCAGGGCGCCGAGCAGGATCCGCCGCAGCAGCGGACGATGCGCGTCCGGCGACTGCAGCAGGCCCTGTCGGCCGGCCCAGTAGCCAAGCAGGAACCGGCCCAGCATGAAGCACAGCAGCGCCCAGTTGGACACGCGTGCCCAGCTGGACAGCTCCATGTTGATGGCAAGCGCCTGCATCCAGGCGTCCCCAGAGAAGGCCTCCAGCGCACGTGGGTAGAGCGCGGCCTGCGATGGCAGTGATGGCAGCAGCGGGCGAAGCATCGGCGCGATCAGCGGCGGCAGCATCGCCACGCTCACCCCGGCCACCAGCAGCGTGCGATTGGAGGCGTTGCGCAGCGGGATCATCAACAGCCCGACCAGCGCGTAGGTCAACAGGATGTCGCCCCACCACACGAACCAGGCGTGGATCGCACCGATCCCCAGGAGCACCAGCAACCGCCGCGCGTAACGCCAGAGCGCCGCGCCGCCACGCCGCTGCGCGCGTTCCAGCTGCAGGGCAAAGCCGACGCCGAACAGCAGCGAGAACAGGGTGATGAACTTGATGTTCACCAGCAGCGCCAGCACCTCGATGGCCACCGCATCGAACCTGGCCGTGGGCAGCGCGGCCTGCTGGGCGGGGTCGAGCATCTCGTAGAGGCTCAGCGACAGCAGGTTGACCATCCACACCCCGAGCAGTGCGAACCCGCGCAAAGCATCGATCACCGCGTGGCGTTCGGTCGTGGCATGGGCCTGCGGTTGCTGCGTCACCTCATCCTCCGCATGCCGGGGCGCAACGCCGGGCAATGCGCTGCGCGGTCTTTATGCAGAAACGTCAGGCACAGCGCAATGCTGCGCAGGGGATGTGGCCGCTGGCGGACGCAAGGATGCCAACGCAACACGCTGGGAGATGCGTGCAACTCAGGCGGTCGCGGCGATCGTGTTGATGGCCTTCACCAGGGCCTGCAGGTGGCTGGCGGGCGTGAAGGTCTGTGGGGTAACGCGGATGCACGATCCGCTGCTCAGGTCGTTGCGTACCACGGTGAAAATGCCGAACGCCTGTTCCAGGCGCGCCTGCAGTGCGCTGACCTCGGCCTTGGAGGTCTTGCCACGCAGGCGAAAGCCGCTCATGCCCGAAGCATTGGCCATGCTGGCCGGGCCGAGGATTTCCACGGCAGGCGTATCGCGCAGCTGGCTGACCCACAGCTCGCGTAGATATTTCAGGCGCGCCTCCTTGTTGGCAGCGCCGATGGCGTGATGGAACGCCAGCGCGTCGGGCACGGTGATGAAAGCGGCAAAGTCCGAGGTGGCCAGATGCACGCGATTGGCGACATCGTCATCGCCCGTCGGTTCGCCTGGGAAAGGCTTCACCGCCGCCAGCGTGCCTTGGCGCATGTACAGCGCACCCACGCCCACCGGCGAGCCGATCCACTTGTGCAGGTTGAACACCGCCCAGTCCACGTCCAGATCGGCCAGGGTGAAATCCAGCAGGCCCCACGACTGTGCGCTGTCGCAGATCACCTGGATGCCACGCTGCCTGGCCAGTGCGGCGATCCTGCGGACCGGCAGCACCAGGCCATGCTGGTTGCTGACGTGGGTCAGCAGGATCAGCTTGAGGTTGGGGTGCGCATCGAACGCCTGCCGGTAGGCGTTGAAGTAGTCCTCGTCGCTGCCGGTGGCGGGAAGTGACAGCATGTGTCCCCCGACGCCACGCTCCTGCGCCAGCCAGCCCATCATCCGCTTGAACTCAGGGTAGTCGGCGTCGGCCCACAGGATGGCATCGCCGGACTTCAAGCCCGCGTACTGGGTGATGAGATTGACGAAGGATTCGGTCGCGTTGCGGGTCAGCATCAGCTCGTTGACCTGCACGCCCAGCGCGTTGGCCACGGCGCGGCGTGCGTGCAGGAAATCCGCGTCGTACTCGCGGCGTGCATACCACGACAGTGCCTCGTTGACCTTGTGCGTGTTGCGCGCCAGCGCCTGCTCCACGGGCGTGGACATCTTGCCCCAGTAGCCATGTTCGAGATTGATCAAGCGGCCCTGGTCCGGATAGAGCGCGCGGATGGCTTCCCAGTGCGCCTCGTCGCGGGCCAGGTCCTGGGGCGACTTGGTCGAGACGGGAATGCCTGCAGTGAGGCCCGCGGGCGCCGCGCTGGCGTGAGGGGGCGTTGCCCCTAGGGGGCCGGCAGCGGCCAGCGGACTCATCATCGAGGTGGCGCCCAGGGAGGCGGACAACTTCAGAAAGGTCCTGCGATTGCCCATGCGACATGATCCCGAGCGTGTAAGTGTTATGCCATAACGCTAGCAGTTGCGGTGCAGCGTGGCTACCACGGGAAGGGGAGTGATAGGAACCGGCGCGCGGCGCCAGGTGCTGCGCCAATCGCGGTGATCAAGGTGCATTTGCCCGCAGCCACCTGCCGGTTTCCCGCGGCGTTTTCAGTCGCACGATCGTCAGGTGCGGATACCGGGCAGCCATCTGCGGCAAGCGCGCATCCCATTTGTGCAGGGTGTGGCGTTGCCAAAGCAGGATGTTCGTTTGCGGGTCCGTGCCCAATGGCTGCCACAGCGGCTTTTCGACATTGCCGTTCCATAAACTGGTCCGCAGCAGCCGACGCAGGAAGGTTCGGCGCAGCAGGCGGGTGCGCACGACGCGATAGGGGTAATCGAGCCAGACCACCAGCTGTGCCCGTGGCGCGAGGATCGCGTTGGTGCCCTGGCCGCCGTACTGCCATTCGGTGACCCAGCGCTCGCGGTCTGCGAAGGCTTGCACTTCCTCGAGGAATTGCGAACGTGGTGTCCAGTCCGGGCCGTGGAAGAGCGCGTCGATCTCGATGGCGGGCAGCGCCCACTGCGCGCCGATCCTACGCGCGAGCGTGGTCTTGCCCGAGCCGGTGACGCCGGCAATAAGGATCCTCAGGGGACGGAACGGGAGTGGGTCGCGTGCGGACAGCATCGATAGATGTTATCTGCCGACTGCCGCCGCGTCGGGGTCTTGCCGGCTTTAGCCTGGCTCACTTGTACGGCCCCGGCCCCCGCCAGACCAGTTCGCCCTGTTTGTACACCTGCAGCATGGTGACCACTTCGCGGGCATCGCCGATGGCCTTCATCTCCGGGTCGTACGGATCCAGCGCGCGGCACTTGCCTGAGCCGCGCTTGAGCGCGATCTCCAGCTCGCAGACCATGTAGTACCGCGTGCCAGGCAGGGGAATGGACAGCTCCTTGATGCCCTTGTCCTTCCACGCCCGCAGTTTGTCCTCGCTGAGCACGTCGTAATAGACCAGGTAGCCGCCCAACTCCATGCTGGGCCCGGCGTTGCTCATGTCGCGGCCGCGGCCATTGCTCATGGCCGGGCTGTTGGCCAAGCCGGCGTTTTCGGGCGCGGCGTCCTCGGCGATGTAGCCCGGCGGCTTGCCCCAGTTCTGCGGACGCCGCACGGTGGAAGGCGGCGGCGGATTCGGGGGCGTCTGGGCCTGCTGCGGGACCGGTTCTTCCCGGGGCGTGGGCGGCTGCGGCTGGGGTTCGCTGGGGCGCGGTACCGGGCGGGGCGTGCGGCGCACCGTCCTGGTCTTGGAGGGGGTCTGGTCATCAGCCGGCGGCACCGGGTCTTCGGACTGATCGACCAGCGTGGTCTGCACGCGCGAGGCCGCCGGTGGCGGCTCGGCGGATTCGGGTGTCCTGTCCTTGGGCGGGCTGGGCGGCTGCGTGGTGGGCTCGGCCGGCTCGCGTGTTTCCCCGATGAAATCCACCCGCGTCCTGCTGCCACTGGGCGCGCCCTGTGGCGTGGTCACGGTGGGCTTGGAGGAATACAGCAGCACCAGCACCAGCAGGACGTGCAACAGCACGCTGAACCCGCCCGCGATCCACCGCTGCAGGCGTTCGAGACGGGAGTCGGCCCTGGGTTCGGCGCGGGTCGAGGCGTTGCTCATGCCATCGAAGGCGCGTCGGAGGTGCGGAACGTCATGCAGGAGCAACAGCGTGCGGCGGGGAGTGCGGCATCGTAACGCGTCGCTCCGGGCGCCCACTTCATGTCCAGCGCATGCAGGTCTCGACGGCGGGCCCGGGTTCACGTATCGGCAGGCGTGGGCACGCGCTGCCCCAGCCGGATGCGGCGGCGGGCCGGGATGCGCTAGGCTGCGCGCCAGTCAGAAGGAAGGGACGGGGCATGGCCGCTGCAACACAAGACCTGGAGCACTTCGTGCGCGATGCGTTGTCGCAGGGACAGCCGCGGTCACAGATCGAAACCATCCTCGCCCAGGCCGGCTGGCCGCCCGAGCAGGTGCGCAGCGCGCTGTCGGTATATGCCGACGTGGCCTTCCCCGTGCCGGTGCCACGCCCGCGTCCGTACCTGTCCGCGCGCGAGGCGTTCTTCTACCTGGTGCTGTTTGCCACGCTGTACATGTGGGCGTTCCAGATCGGCAGCCTGCTGTTCGACCTGATCAACCAGGCTTTCCCCGACAGCAGCCGGGATTACGACCTCTGGACGCGTGGGCGCGAATCGATGCGCTGGTCGGTGGCGTGGGTGCTGATCGCCTATCCGGTGTTCCTGTTCGTCGCACGCAAACTCGCGCGCGAGCTTGCGCGCAGCCCGATCAAGCGGCTGTCGGCGGTGCGGCGCTGGCTGACGTATCTGACCTTGTTCATCGCAGCGACCACGCTGATCAGTGACATGGCGGTGCTGGTCTACAACGTGCTGGGCGGCGAGCTGAGCGTGCGCTTCGTGCTGAAGGTGCTGGTGGTGGCGCTGATCGCCGGCGGCATCTTCAGTTACTACCTGCTGGATCTGCGCCGCGAGGAGGTGGAGGCATGAACGCACAGGCCCTCGGCCGCGGGCTGTTGGTGGTCGCCACGGTGCTGGTCATCGCCACGGTCATCGCCGCCATCGTGGTGATGGGGACACCGGCCCAGCAGCGCGCGCTGCGCCTGGACCAGCGCCGTGCCAATGATCTGGAGCGCATCGTGGAAACCGCGCGCGAGCACGCCGACCGCACCGGTGCGCTGGCCAAGGATCTGACGACCCTGGCCACGCGCCCTGGCCTGCGACTGGCCATCATCGATCCGGACACCGCCCAACCCTATGCCTACACGGTGCTGGACGCGCGCCGTTTCGAGGTCTGCGCGACCTTCTCTACCGACACCGCGGCCAGCGACACCGGTGCGCGCGCCTCGCGCAACGAGGATTGGCTGCATCCGGTTGGCCGGCAGTGCTTCACCCGCACCTGGAAGCGGGGCAATCCGGCCAGCCCGGACCCGTCGGCGTCGGTGGCGGAAGCGCGCGCCACGGCCGCACTGGCCGAACACTGACGGTCCTGCGGCGCCTGGCCGCTGTCAGGGCGAAATCGCGGTGTCCATTCGCACCGCGTTGCAGGTCACGCGCGGGGTCGTCCACTGCAGAAAGTGACACTTGGCACCTTGTGTCACGGCCCGCCGGCTTTCACGCTGCACCCGTCACTTTGCCAGGACTTCCGCCATGCCTGCCCATGCCATCGCGCCGTTGACGCCCTACCTGTCCGCGGCGGCCATTGCCTTCATCTATTACCGGCGGATCCGGCGCACGTTCGGCCGCCAACCCTGGCAGCCCAAGCGCGCCATCGCGCGGCTCATGCTGCTGGTGCTGGTGGCAGGACTGCTGGCGTTCGCGGCCTACGGCTTGCCGGGCGTGGCGCCAGGCATCGCGCTGGGCGCACTGGGTGGTGCGGCGCTGGGCGGGTTCTCGCTGCGGCACACCCATGCCGAATGGGTGGACGGCAAAGGCCGCTACACCCCGAATCCGTGGATCGGCGCCGGCCTGACGGTGCTGTTGCTTGGTCGCCTGGCCTGGCGCTGGGCCGATGGCGGCTTCAGCATGGGCGGCGGCGCCCCGGGTTCGCAGGCCAGTCCGCTGACCATGGGCATCGCCACCACGCTGGTGATGTACTCGCTGGTCCATGTCGGCGGGCTGTGGTGGCGTATGCGGCAGTTGCGCCTGCAGGCCGCGTCGCCTGCCGTGCTGCCGGCGGCGCAATGACGTCCCGCCATCCACCGCGGTGAGGGTGAGAGTGCGGGTGCAGGCAAGTGTGCCGTATGCGCAGGTCCCGCCGCAGCTCAGTGGTCGGTCTGCATCCGCAACGTGCCGCCGCGCGCCAAGGCGGCGTGGTCGATCCACGGCAGGGGCTTGCGGTGTCCATTGACGGCCACGTGCGTGACGCGCTGGCCCTGGCCGCTGCGTTCGATGGTGATCGTGCGGCCCGCGTGGGGATGGATGCGCAGGCGTGAGAACACGGGCACCGCGCTGACCACATAGCGCGGCTGCCCCAGCACCAGCGGGTACAGGCCCATCGAGTTCCAGAGGTACCAGGCCGACATGCAGCCGGCATCGTCATCCATGCCATCGGCGAAGCCGACCGGATCCAGCGCGAAGCTGCGTCCGTGCCAGGGCGTCTTGCGGTTGCCTTCGTTGGCGTAGGGATGGTCGATGGGCTGGGTCAGCAAGCGTTCGACCAGAGCCTGGCCCCGGGACGGGGTGGCAGTGATGGCATAGAGCGCCGGCACCTGGATGTCGGGCTGGTTGGTCATGTTGTAGCGGTTCTCGTCGAAGAACTGCTGCAGCTGCGCGTCGAAGCGCGCAGGCCCCAGTGCCTGGTCGCGCAGCCACTCCAGGTCGAACACACCCGCCCAACGGTATTGCCACAGCGTGCCCTGATAGAGCCCGCGTGCACGTACGGTGTCGAAGTCCGGAGCGATGTCGCGGAACACCTCCAGCCACATCGGGCGATACGACAACGCGCGCTGCCTGAAGTCGCGGGCCACCGAGCGCTCGCCAAGATCCTGGGCCAGCTGCCAGACCGCCCAGTCGTCGTAGGCGGCCTCGATGATCTGGTCCGGCGTCCTGCGTTGCAGGCGCGTGCTTTCTTCGACCATGTGCTGCAGCAGCGCCTTGGCATCGACCCCGCCAATGCCCTTGCGCAGGAAGTCGAGCAGGGCGATGCCGGCGTGCTCGGTGCGTACGGTGATGAACGGCTCGGTGCGCGTGGCCCACTGCGGCTTGCCTACGGCATACAGCTCGGCCAGCGAGGCGGCGATGTCGGCGCTGCGTGCCGGATCGATCAAGGCCAGCAGCGGCAACTGGGTGCGGTAGTTGTCCCAGATGGCCCAGCCGGAATAACGATGGTGGCCCTCTTCCACCTGGCGGATGACCCCATCGGCCGCGCGGTAGCGGCCGTCCACATCGTCGATGCGCGAAGGCGACTGCAGCACGTGGAACAGCGACGTGTAGAACAACGCGCGGCGCGCGTCATCGCCGCCGTCCAGTTCGATCCGCGACAGCGCGGCGTTCCAGGCCGCGTGCGTGGCGGCCTGCACCTCTTGCAACGACTGCGGACCGAGTTCCTGGTCCAGCACGCGCGCGGCCGAGTCTGCATCCACGGTCGAGAAAGCGCTGCGCAGCTCCAGCGTATCGCCGGCGGCAACCTCCACCACGAAGCGCAGGCGCCGGTCGGCGTCCGGCTGTGCCGACGTGGTCAAGACGCGGCCGTTGTGCTGCAGCGCGCTGGCGAACCACAGGCGATACACGCCTTCGTCGCAGACCGTGCCGGCTTCAAGCGCGCCGCGCAGGGCGTTGGCGGCGGTGGCTTCCCAGCGGGCGTCGATACGGCGGGAATAGGCATGCATCGGATCAAGCGTGACCACCACGCTGCCCGCACGCGGCAGCGTAAAGCGCGCGATACCGCTGGCATTGGTCGCGGCCAGATCGGCTTGGATGCCGGCGTGCCCGTAGCGCAGGTGATAGCGGCCCGGTGCGGCGCTCTCGCTGGTCTTGTCGATCGGCGCCGGACGCGCCTCGTCGCCGGCGTAGTCCACGCGCACCAGCAGGTCGCCGCCGCCGCCGCCACAGCCCACGCCCACCGCGCGCGTATGCGAGAAGCCGCGCAGCAAGCCATCGGCGTGGTCGTAGCCCATGTGGTTGCCTGGCTGGGTGTCCGGCCCGAGCTGCACCAGCCCGAATGGCGCGCCGACCGCAGGGGTGAGCTGGCCGTGGTCGCCCTGCGTGCCGACGAGCGGGTCGACCCATTCCACCGGCGCTTGCATCGCCAGCGCGACCGGCGTGATCCACAGGGCAAGCAGGGGAAACAGCACGACACGACGCAGGCAACGGGACATCGACACTCCACCAAGGGCAACTGGAACCACGCGCGGCCGTGGCCGCAACGTCACGCGCCATCCTCGCAGATGGATGTTGCAGGCAATAGGGCGGCCAGTGCGGGCGTGCTGCACCGCGCACCGGATCTTTCCGTGCAAGGTCTACCATGCGGGTCTGCGCGAGACGCAAAGGAGCGGGCGATGGCCAAGGCGACCACTGCGATCAGCTTCGAGACCCGGCTGCTGCAGCCGGCCGCGCCGGCGGGCGCGGCATGGGCCTTCGTGGTGCTGCCAGCTGCGGCTAGCAGCAAGCTGCCCACGCGCAGCATGGTGAGCGTGGACGGCACGTTGGCCGGCCAGGCGTTCCAGGCCACCCTGGAACCGGACGGGCAGGGCAGTCACTGGCTGAAGGTGGAGCGCGCGTTGCGCCAAGCAGCTGGCGTGGCAGTGGGCCAGACGGTGTCGCTGACCATGACGCCGGTGTCGGTGGAGCCCGAGCCGGCAGTGCCCGCCGATCTGCGCGATGCCCTGGAAGCGCATCCGGAGGCACGCGCGACCTGGGACGACATCACCGCCACCGCACGCCGCGACTGGATCTACTGGATCACCTCGGGCAAGAAGGCCCAAACCCGCGTCAAGCGCGTCGCCACGGCCTGCGACATGCTGGCCCAGGGCAAGCGCCGCGCGTGCTGCTTCGATCGCTCTGGCCTGTACAGCCGCCGCCTCGGTGCACCGCAGGCCACCACCGACTGAGCGTGTGCCGCTGCCGGCTCACGCGACTCGGGCGGCGTCTTCCACCACACGATAGAAGCGCAGCACCGCCTGCATGTCGTCGCTGGACAGGCTGCCCAGGTGCTGCCTGCGCAGCGCGGTGAGCTGTTGCTCCAGGCCTTCGAGCAAGGCCGCGCCGGCCTCGGTCAGCCACAGCTGGTTTGCGCGGCGATCCTTGGCATCGTGCGCGCGGCGGACCAGCCCGGCCGCGCACAGGCGATCCAGGATGCGCACCAGCGAAGGGCCTTCCACGCCCACGCGCTGGGCCAGCTCGACCTGGCGGATGCCGCCGCCGGCGCGTCCGATCAGCAGCAGCGGCAGGGTCATGGCATTGCTGATGCCGTGCCCGGCCAGCGCGCTGTCGACCACCTTCTGCCATTGGCGGCCTGCCAGGATCAGGCCGGCGGAGAGCTGGAAGCGCAGGAGGTCGTCTGGAGCCATGTGGGGAACCGGATGGGGGAAGCGTGGACATGCTAACGATTGGCCGCGGAGCTGGTCCGGCGGCGCGCGGTCCAAAGCGGTCCAAAGCGTTCCAGGGACGAGCCGCTGACGCATCCGGGCCCGTCCGGTACCATGCCCGGCCTGTTCGATGTCCCAAGCTGGATCCTTGTCGATGAGCGATTCCGAGAACACCCGCGGCGGCGTATCGCGCGACCAGGCCGAGGACGCCGTGCGCACCCTGTTGCGCTGGGCCGGCGAAGATCCCAGCCGGGAAGGCCTGCTGGAGACGCCCAAGCGCGTGGCCAAGGCCTATGGCGACTGGTTCAGTGGATACCGCAGCGATCCGCGTGAATACCTGGCCCGCACCTTCGAGGAAGTGGCCGGTTACGACGAGTTGATCGTGCTGCGCGACATCGAGTACGAAAGCCATTGCGAGCACCACATGGCGCCGATCATCGGCCGCGTGCATGTGGGCTACCTGCCCGCGGGCAAGGTGGTGGGCATCAGCAAGCTGGCACGCGTGGTGGATGCTTATTCGCGCCGCTTCCAGGTGCAGGAAAAGATGACTGCGCAGATCGCCCAGTGCATCCAGGAGGTGCTGCAGCCGCGCG
>JBEVNH010000148.1:0-9988 GCA_040508175.1 Pseudoxanthomonas sp. | reverse complement strand
GATCTGCGCGCCACAGCCGCCGCCTGCGTGGCACTGCCCCCTGGCCGAGGAAGTCTGAGCGCGCTGGGATGTGCCATCAGCCTGGAACAAGACCTGCAGCGGCGCTGCCAGCAGTTCACGCCCCGAGCAGGCGCACCGCGTCAGCGGACCGGTCGGCCGCTTGCTGCTCCAATAGCATCACGGCCACCTCGGCCTCCGAAGCCTGTGCCGGCACAGCCAAGGACCAGGCGCATTCCAACGCCCGGACGATGGCGCACCGATGGCGAGGAGCCCGCGCCGCGGATCGCAAACCCGCACGACCAGCATTGGCGCACGCGGGGACCTGCATCGAGTCTGCAGGGCTGCACTGGCGCAATGGCTTGTTAGGCATCGAGGGAAGCCGGAGCCGACACACTTGCCAGACCATGGCCAGCGGCGGCACCCGCCCCTGCGCCGCCGACCCAGTCACCAAACCGTCACAAAATTGTCGTCTACTGCGCGCATCCCACTGCAGCAAGGCCTCCCGTGCAGAAGCACATCCTGATCGTCGACGATGAACCCGCCATCCGTGACATGGTGGCCTTCGCCTTGCGCAAAGGGGAATTCAACCCTGTCCATGCTGGCGACGCGCGCGAGGCGCAGACCGCCATCGCCGACCGCGTTCCCGACCTGATCCTGCTGGACTGGATGCTGCCTGGCACCAGCGGCCTGGAGCTGGCCCGTCGCTGGCGCAAGGAAGCGCTGACCCGCGACGTGCCGATCATCATGCTCACTGCGCGTGGCGAGGAGAACGACCGCGTCGGTGGCCTAGAGGCGGGCGTGGATGATTACGTCGTCAAGCCGTTCTCGGCCCGCGAACTGCTGGCGCGGATCCGCGCGGTGATGCGCCGCACCCGCGAGGACGATGAGGACGGCAGCATCCAAGTTGGCGCGCTGCGCATCGACGGTGCGGCCCATCGCGTGTTCGCCGGGGATGCGCCGGTGCCGATCGGCCCGACCGAATACCGCCTGCTGCACTTCTTCATGACCCATCCCGAGCGCGTCTACACGCGCGCCCAGCTGCTGGACCACGTATGGGGCGGCAGCGTGTACGTGGAAGAGCGCACGGTGGACGTGCATATCCGCCGCCTGCGCAAGACGCTCGAACCGCACGCGGTCGACGGCATGGTGCAGACCGTGCGCGGATCGGGCTATCGGTTCTCCAACTCGCTGTAGTGCTGCAGTTCCTGATGCAGCACGCGGATCTGGCACGTTCTGCCACAATCACCCCCATGCCCTTGCGCTTCCGCCCAGCCTGGTACCGCACGTTGGGCCAGCACGCCGCCGTGCTGGCCGCGGCACTGGTGCTGGGGCTGGTGATCGGCCAGGTGTGGGCCTGCCTGGCGGTGTCTTCGCTGGGCCTGCTGGCGTGGAACCACTGGCGCCTGCGCAAGGTGCTGCTGCGCCTGGCCGGACGCGAACGTTTCGAACCCGGCACCGGCGACGGCGTCTGGTATCAGCTGGATCATTTGCTGTACCGCGGCCAGACCGAAATGCGTGCACGCAAGAAGCGCCTGCTGGCGATGCTGCGCGCTTACCGCGCCGCAGCGGCCGCGCTGCCCGATGCGGTGGTCATCATCGATCGCAATACCCAGCGGGTGCAGTGGTTCAACAAGGCTGGCGGCACGCTGCTGGGGCTGCACCATCCCCGCGATCTCAATGCCCCCGTCGGCGATTGCCTCAAGCCCCTGCCGATGGCGCACTGGCTCAGCGGTGGCCGCAATGCCGAGCCGCTGCAGGATGTTGCCTCGCCCTTGGACGGCACCATTCGCCTGAGCCTGCGATTGATCCCCTATTCGGACCAGTACTGGCTGCTGGTGGCGCGCGATGTCAGCAAGCTGCTGCGGCTGGAGCAGATGCGCCGCGATTTCGTCGCCAATGTCTCGCATGAGCTGCGCACGCCCCTGACCGTGGTGCACGGCTACCTGGACATGCTTGACCCGGAAGACATGCCCGAATGGGCACCAATGCTGGCCGAGATGCAGAAGCAGTCGCAGCGCATGACCCAGCTGGTGGAAGACCTGCTGATGCTCTCGCGCCTGGAAGCGCAGGAAAGCATCCCGGAGGAAAACGTGGCGATGGCGCCCATGCTGTCCTCGCTGCGTCGTGAAGCCGAAGCCCTGAGCCAGCAGCGCCACACCATCGTGGTCGAGGACAGCGCCAAGGTGGACCTCTGGGGCTCCAACAAGGAGCTGCACAGCGCGTTCTCCAACCTGGTCAGCAACGCGGTGCGTTACACGCCAGTGGGTGGCACGATCACCATCACATTCGCACCGTCGAGCGAAGGGGTCACGATGTCGGTACGCGATACCGGTTACGGTATCCCCGAGTCGCACCTGCCAAGGATCACCGAACGCTTCTACCGGGTGTCCAACAGCCGTTCGCGCGAAAGCGGCGGGACCGGCCTGGGGCTGTCCATCGTCAAGCACATCCTGAACCTGCATCAGGCGCGGTTGGAGATCGAAAGCGCGGTCGGCCAGGGCAGTACCTTCTCGATCCATTTCCTGCCGCCGCGCATCCATCCGCGCGACACGGATTTCCTCCTTTCTTCGGAACACCAGAACGCATGAGCATTGCCGCCGACGCCCCGCTGGAGACCCCCGATCCCCTGCGCGATCCGGCGCTGTACCTCAATCGCGAACTGTCGCAACTGGATTTCAATTTCCGCGTCCTGGCCCAGGCGCTGGATCCGCAGGTGCCCTTGCTGGAACGGCTGCGCTTCCTGTGCATCAGTTGCACCAACCTGGACGAATTCTTCGAGATCCGCGCCGCCACCGTGCGCCATGCACAGGATTTCGGCCTGCCGCCAGGACCGGACGGCCTGTCGCCGACCACTATCCTGCACATGATCCACGACCGCGCCGCGCAGCTGGTGGATTCGCAGTACCGCTGCTGGAATGAAGTGCTACGCCCGGCGCTGGCCGATGCCGGCGTGCGCGTGTTGGGCCGCGACCGCTGGAACGCGCGACAGACGCGCTGGCTGCGTGCCTACTTCCGCAACGAGATCATGCCGGTGCTGTCGCCGCTGGGCCTGGACCCCTCGCACCCGTTCCCCAAGATCCTCAACAAGTCCTTGAACATCGTGGTGGTGCTCAAGGGCAAGGATGCATTCGGTCGCGCCGGCCACCTGGCCATCGTGCGCGCGCCGCGCTCGCTGTCGCGCATCATCCACATCCCCGAACGCGTCTCCGGGGGGCCGAACGATTTCGTGCTGTTGTCCAGCGTGCTGTCGGTGTTCGTCGATGAGCTGTTCCCGGGCATGGAGGTCAAGGGCGCCTACCAGTTCCGCGTCACCCGCAATTCCGAGCTGGTGGTGGACGAGGCCGAGGTCGACAACCTGGCACTGGCACTGCGCGACGAGCTGGCCGGGCGCGGCTACCGGCCTGCCGTGCGGTTGGAGATCGCCCACGATTGTCCCAAGCCGATCGTGGCCACGCTGCTGCAGAATTTCGAGCTCAACGAGAAGGCGGTGTACCGCATCGAGGGGCCGGTCAATCTCAACCGCGTCATCCAGGTCTATGACCTGGCCCAGCGCCCGGATCTCAAATATCCCGGCTTTACCCCGCGCGTGCTGCGCGATGGCGATACCATCTTCGACACCGTGGCCGATGGCGACGTGCTGCTGCACCATCCGTTCGATGCGTTCACCCCCGTCCTGGAAATGATCAAGCAGTCCGCCACCGATCCCAACGTGCTGGCGATCAAGCAGACGCTGTATCGCACCGGCAAGGATTCGGCGATCGTCGATGCGCTGGTGCTGGCCGCACGCAATGGCAAGGACGTCACCGTGGTGGTCGAGCTGCGCGCGCGCTTCGACGAGGAAGCCAACCTGGGCCTGGCCGACAAGTTGCAGAACGCGGGCGTCCAGGTGGTCTACGGCGTGGTCGGCTTCAAGACCCACGCCAAGATGATGCTGATCGTGCGCCGCGAGGGCCGCAAGCTGCGCCGCTACGTGCACCTGGGCACCGGCAACTATCACAGCGGAACCGCCAGGGCTTACACCGACCTGGGGCTGATCACGGCCGATCCGGACATCGGCAATGACGTGCACCTGTTGTTCCAGCAGCTCTCTGGCCTGGCACCCAGCACCAAGCTGAAGTGCATGCTGCAGTCGCCCTTTACCCTGCACTCGGGCGTCATCAAGAAGATCGAGCGCGAATCCAAGATCGCACAGGCCGGCGGCAAGGGCCGCATCATCATCAAGGTCAACGCCATCAACGAGCCGCGCGTGGTGCGGGCGCTGTACAGGGCGTCGCAGGCCGGGGTGCAGATCGACCTGATCGTGCGCGGCGCCTGCACGCTGCGTCCGGGGATTGCCGGCATTTCCGACAACATCCGCGTGCGCTCCATCGTCGGGCGCTTCCTCGAGCACAGCCGCATCTACTGGTTCGGCAACGGCGGCGAGCCGGAACTGTACTGCGCCAGCGCCGACTGGCTGGAGCGCAACCTGCTGCACCGCGTGGAAGCCTGCTTCCCCATCCTGGATGCCAAGCTGGCCATGCGCGTGTATCGCGAGGGCCTGCAGAACTACCTGGATGACAACCTCAATGCCTGGGAACTGGATGCCGAAGGCGGCTACCACAAGGTCAGCCCGCAAGGCGATGCCGCGCCGCATTCGGCGCAGGCGCTGCTGCTGTCCAAGGTCTGATCCGGGCAGCGGCCATTACACTCCTCGGCAACGGGCAAGCGGCTACACTTTTGCCGATGCCTTACTCATCCCCCAGCTCATCGCCGGTCAAGGATGGCGACCAGATCGCCGCCGTGGACCTGGGTTCCAACAGTTTCCACATGATCGTGGCCCGCTACTCACAGGGCCAGGTCCGGGTGATTGACCGCCTGCGCGAAACCGTGCGCATGGCCGACGGCCTGGACGGCCGCGGCGGACTGTCAGACGAAGCACGCTTGCGTGCGCTGGAATGCCTGGAGCGGTTCGGCCAGCGCATCCGCGACCTGCCCCACCCACACGTACGCGCCTTGGCGACCAATACCGTGCGCCGGCTGTCCTCGCCACGTGGCTTCCTGACGCCGGCCGAAATGGCGCTGGGCCATCCCATCGAAGTGATCAGCGGGCGCGAGGAAGCGCGACTGATTTACCTGGGCGTGGCCCATGCGCAGCCGCCGAAGGAAGACCAGAACAGGCTGGTCATCGATATCGGCGGTGGATCGACGGAGTTCATCATCGGCCGCGGTTTCAACCCGGTCGAACGCGAAAGCATCCAGGTCGGCTGCATCGCCAGTACCCGGCGCTTCTTCCCCGGCGGCAAGCTCAGCAAGAAACGTTGGAAGGATGCGCTGACCGAAATCGCCGGCGAGCTGCAGCAGTTCGCCAGCCTGTACCGCGACCTGGGCTGGCAGGAGGCCATTGGCTCCTCCGGCTCCAGCAAGGCCATCGGCGAGATCTGCGCGGCGATGAAGCTGACCAAAGGCGCGGTCACCGCCGAGGCCCTGCCGCAGCTGCGCGACCGCCTGCTGCAGGCCGAGCGCATCGACGAGATCGATCTGCCGGGGCTCAGCAGTGACCGGCGCCCGATCATCGCCGGTGGCGTGTTGATCCTGGAGGCGGCGTTCCAGGCGCTGGGCATCGAGCGCTTGATGGTGAGCAAGGCCGCCATGCGCGAAGGCATCCTGTACGACATGGTCGGCCGCGGCGGTCAGAACGACGCGCGCGAAACCGCGGTGGCGGCCCAGATCCGCCGCTACGACGTGGACACCACGCAGGCCCAGCGCGTGGAAGCCAGCGCGCTGTCGATGTTCGATCAGGTCCGTCGCCCCTGGAAGCTGGAGGACATGGACGCCGAGCTGCTGTCCTACGCCGCGCGCCTGCATGAGATCGGCCTGGCCGTGGCGCACAGCGGCTATCACGTGCACGGTGCCTATCTGCTGGAACATTCGGATATCTCCGGCTTCTCGCGACAGGAGCAGTTGTTCCTGTCGGCGTTGGTGCGCACGCACCGCCGTAATGTGCCCAAGTCCGCCTTCGAAGCCCTGCCCGACCGTCGCCTGGCAGCCGCCAAGCGCAGCGCGGCGCTGCTGCGGCTGGCGGTGCTGCTGCACCGCGCGCACGAAGGGCAGCCGATCCCGAAGCTGGATGTTTCGGTGGACGGCGACAAGCTGAGCCTGGTGCTGGACAAGGAGTGGATCGAACAACGCCCCCTGCTGCGGGCCGATCTACTGGACGAGCCGGACCACATGACCGGCCTGGGCGTGACGTTCCAACCCTTCGTTACCTGAGTGCATCACCGAGCGTGTGATCGTGGGCACGCTGTCACCGCCACGTCATTGCCCTGACACGTGACCTACATCGCATGCGCCCACGCTATGTAAAACGTGGAGTCGCGCATGCGGTACGCCATCGTCACCGAGACCTATCCGCCTGAAGTCAACGGCGTCGCCCTGACCGTACAGGCCCTGGAGCGGGGGCTGCGCGCCCGTGGGCACCAAGTGCGGGTGGTGCGACCGCAGCTGGCCGCCGATGACGATACGACCGAAGATGCCGACACCGGCACGCGCTTCGTGCGTGGCGCCGCTTTACCGCGCTATCCCGGCCTGCGCTTCGGCCTGCCGGCCCCACGCAAGCTGCGCCAGTATTTCAAGGAGTTTGCGCCGGACGCGATCTATGTGGCCACGGAAGGCCCGCTGGGGTGGTCCGCGCTGCGCGCCGCACGCGCGCTCGACATTCCCGTGGCAACCGGCTTCCACACGCGCTTTGACCGCTACATGCGCGACTACGCCCTGCCCTTCATGGAGCGCGTCGCACTGGGCTGGATGCGTGCCTTCCACAATCGTGGACAGGCCACGCTGGTCCCGACCCGGCAACTGCAGGACGAGCTTCAGGCTGCCGGCTTCGCCAACGTCGTACGCCTGGCGCGCGCAGTGGATACCCAGCAGTTCGATCCCGCATATCGCGACGAAGTGCTGCGCGCGCACTGGTGCGCGGGCCAAGGCCCCTCGGTGATCCATGTCGGCCGCATCGCGGCGGAAAAGAATCTGGACCTGCTGGTGCGTGCCTTTCGCGCCTTGCAGCAGCGCTGTCCCGGCGCGCGGCTGATCTGGGTGGGCGATGGCCCGCAGCGCGCAGCACTGGCCAAGGCCCATCCCGATTTCATCTTCTGTGGCGTGCAGCGCGGCGCGGCACTGGCCCGCCACTTCGCCAGCGCCGACCTGTTCCTGTTCCCCAGCCTGAGCGAAACCTTCGGCAACGTCACGCTGGAAGCCATGGCCAGTGGCGTGCCGACCATCGCTTTCGATTACGGCGCCGCACGCGAGCACCTGCGCGATGGCGCACACGGCGCCTTGGCGCAGGACGAGGCCAGTTTCATCGCAGCGGCCGTGGCCGTGGGCGCCGATCACGCCTTGCGCGCGCGCATGGCGCTTTGCGCGCGCGATGCTGTGCTGCATCTGCATCCGGCCCAGGTGGCCGCTGATTTCGACCAGATCCTCCACCACCTTGCCGGCCAGGCCAGGAGTGTCCATGAGCATGTCGCGACCGCGTGAGCTGATCCGTTGGCACGACGCAGGCTGGTGCCTGCGGACCAACACCTGGTGCGAGAAGGATCTCGTCCGCCGCTACTTCTCCTGCGTGAGCCGCTTGGGCGATGGCGTGTTCTGGTACGCGCTGATGGCCGCCCTGGTGCTGGTCGATGGCCAGGACGGCGCGCGCGCCGCCGCGCACATGGCCGCCATCGGCGCGGTGGCGCTGTTGCTCTACAAGAGCCTCAAGCGCTGGACACGCCGCCCACGTCCCTACGCGGCCGATGGCCGCATCCGTGCCTGGGTCGCGCCACTGGATGAATTCAGCTTTCCCTCCGGCCATACGCTGCACGCGGTGTCCTTCACCATCGTCGCCCTGGCGCATTACCCGGTGCTGGCCTTCGTGCTGATTCCCTTTGCGGCCAGCGTCGCGACCTCACGCGTGGTGTTGGGGCTGCACTACCCCAGCGACGTGCTGGCCGCCACCGGCATCGCCAGCGTGCTGGCCGGTGGCTCGCTGTGCCTGGTCCCGGGGCTGGCGGTGTTCGGGTGACCGCGACGTTCACCGGGCAGAACCGATGGCCGGCACCAGCCGCCGCACACCGCGGGGCCGATGTCATTCGGCGCAGTTGACGGTACGTTGCCCTGCGAACCATTGTCAGCCACCCGAAGCGACACCGATCCACCAAAGAGGCGGCTCCCGCCGAGTGACCAAGTCGACCGGCCAAGACGAGTACGCGTGAAGATGCGCTCGCCGGACCACAAGCGCCGCTCAAACGAGGGACGCCTGCGTGTTGCCGATCAGCGAATCGGGGGCTTCGCCGTGTTGTGGCGCATAGCAACGACCTGATGGACGCGCGGCAACCTACGTCCGCTTCGGGCTGGTCGTTGACGCTCCCAGCACCCTGCAGCATCCCCGGAAGCGGCGTTACTTCAGCCTTCCGCATCGCCGAGGACATCGTCGACGTCCACGACATCCACGCCCTGCATCTGGCTGATCAGGCTATCGAACCAGGCCTTGTGCTGCGAGCCGACCACCACCAGCACCCGCGCACCGGGGTGATCCATGAAGGCCGAGCCGATATTGGTGACCATGCGCAGGTTGCGCACGTCCCAGGCCGTCACGTAGCGCTGGCCGTAGCGCTCGGGCGAGGGATCTTGCTGCGCCGCCTTGAAATCCACCTCGACCCCGAGCTGGCGGAACGGAACTTCATTGGTGGCGCGATACAGCGCCAGCATCTCGCCTTGGCGGGCGAGCGCGTCGCGCGCGTCCCATCCCGGCTTTGCCCGCGGGATCTGTTTGTCCCAGGCAGCCTGGACGGCCTGCCCATACGCCTTCCAATCATCGACTTGCAGGTTGCTGGAGGCATGGTCGTCCACCGGATACACCCGCTGCAGTCCCAACCGAGCCGCCAGGCGCGCCGCGACCTGGATACTTTCATCAGGCCGCTGGGCACGCTCGCGCAGCGCCTTTACCAACCCATCATCCAGGCCATCGCCCGCGTGGCGTTCGTTGTCCGGAAGCTGCCACCACTGCACCATCGCCGAGGCCGGATCTCCGGAGGCAAGCAACATCGCGGCAAGCCCACGGCGCTGCGCAGCGGTAGGGGCTGCCGGCCAGTTTTTCAGTTGCCGGCGCACCTCGCCGGTTGCCGCCGGCACGTCCTTGCCGGTGGCAGCAAGTGCCTGGCGGGTTTCCGGGCAATAGGTCTTCACGTCGTCGGCGTCATAGACATCGCGGTAACGCCGCATGAGCTCGCAGATTTCGCCGGGGATGGCCTCGATGGTGATGAGGTCCGGCTTGAAACCGGCCAATCGATCCAGCACCGGCGCTAGCTGCGCCTCTGAAACCTGCACGCCCTTGGGCAACTGCGACAGATGCGGGCTGCCGAGCACCAGCACCTGCGTGCGCGGGCCGACCATGCCTTCATCCAGCCGGGCCAGATCGACCCAGGACTGTTGCGCAAGCGCGGGCGCGGCCAGTGTCAGCAGCACGAGTAATCCCAGCCAGTCACGACGCATGCGCGTTCCTTTGAATTAGTCCCTGGACATCGACGTGCAATGCGCCGCCCATCAGCGGGGCGTCGCGAATGCGAGCATTGCACTGGGGGGGCACATGGCGCGATAGGCGCAACGTCATGCATGCAGCGACACCGCCATCAAGAAGAAGGGCCGGCAATCCGCCGGCACTGAGAGACCGATTGGCACAGGCGAGCCAAGCTCGGCCGCCAACTTCGCGCTTGGCGGGGCATGACGTCCCGCGCTCGCCATTGGCGACCCGCCCGGATTCATGCGTCATGAAGGATCAAACGCTTGGCCCCGGACCTGGGTCGGGATAAGGACACAAGGTAGCCGGACCCGGAGGCCGCGCTTATTCCTTCAACAGCGGCTTGCGTGGCAGCTTCTCTTCGCGTGTCGCGGCGTTGTAGACGAACGAGGCGATGATGGCCGCGGCCTGCTTGAGGTCTTCCGGCATGGCGTGGTCGTAGGTGTCCAGGTC
>JBEVNH010000101.1:0-8255 GCA_040508175.1 Pseudoxanthomonas sp. | reverse complement strand
CGTTCAAGCTGTACTACATCGCCGCGCCGGAAGGCCAGCTGCCAACCGGCGCCAGCGTCACGCCCACGGGAGATTCGACCCGCCAGGCGCCGGCGGACTGGGTCGCCTCTGCCGCGGCTATGACGCCACGCGCGACTGGCCGCTGTCGCAGATCATCAAGGACAACGTCAGCCAGATCAGCACGGCCTCACCTATCGCACCGGCGATCTGCCGGGCTATCGCTGGGGCGGAGACCACCCCGCTCAACGTGGGCAACATCCTTTATCGGCCCGGCAGCGGCGTGGCGCAGATGACGGAACGCCCGCTTGCGCGGGCGTTTTCGTTCCAGCCAATGGCATCTCAATCCGCGTCAGGGCGTGGTTGATTCCTGCGCCGATGCAGGCGCATCGTGCTGCCCTTCCGAAGGCGAGGCTGGCGTTGTCTTCTGCGCCTGCTCGATCTCTTCCACCGTCGGCGCATCCTTCATCGGCTCGGGCTGCAAGGGAGCTTCGTCCTGCACCTCGGGCTCAGGCTCGGGCGCCGACGGTGCGGGCCTGGGGGCTTCCGCGCGCGCGACCGGCACGGACTTCTTGTCTTCAGGCTTGGGCGGCGGCGGCAGATAGCGCTGGATCAGTGCGAAGAAGTGCTTGTAGAACGCGCCATCCTGCACCGTGCGGCTGGCCACCTTCACCAGCGAATCGTCGGTACTGCCGAACGGCAGGGACACCGAGCCCATTGGCGTGCCGACGCTGGCGGCGGTGGAACTCTTCTTCAGGCCATAGCGGTCCTGCAGTGCGCTGGCAAAGGCCCAGGAATGCCCATCGGCCTGCGACACGCACGACACGCGCAGCTGCACCTGTTCGTGGATGTCCGCCTCCGGCTGGAAGCTCTTGGTGCCTTCCACCACCAAGCCGTCGGCCCGCTGGATCACGTACCCCTGGCTCATCAAGGCGCGACGCCCGGCTTCGCAGACCTGGTCCGGGCCATTCTCGAATACCTGGGTGTAGGTGTTGTCCGAATCGAACGTTTCGGTGGCCCGCATCGGATCCTTCTTGCCGATGGAGCCACATGCCGTCAGTCCCGCCAGCGCGGGAACCAGGACAAGCAGAAGTGTCGAACGGCGCATGGGATCAGGTGTGCGAGCGGCGGGAACGGCCTTGAAGGATAGCGCCCGTGGCTGTTCAGGGAGCGTGGCCGCCGCCTTCGCCGGGGCTTCTGTTAAGGCAATGCGCGCGAAATGGCGCGCCGACGCCGCACCGGTCCCGGCCTGGCATGCACGCGCGCGGCCCGGATCAGGGTGAGATCAGCCGACAGCCGCGTGGGATCCACCGGCACGGGCTGCGTGACCGGCATCGCGGCCTCCCGATGTCCGCGGCGGCGTCCCTCCGCGTATGCCAGCGGGGCGCCTATCAGCCGCCGCCACCACGCCTGCCGCACGTCCGCCTGCACCTGGGTAGCACCTGAAGCCGCCACGTTGATCCCCTTACACGATGGGTGACTGCCATCTTCTGCATGGGGACGTGATGCAACGGTCGATGCGATGTGCACGTCCTGTATGCAACTGCGTCTCTATGCTCGATGCGACTCACAGCATTCGGGAATGCACATGCAGGTACTGGTGACAGGCGGCAGTGGCTTCATCGGGCAGGCACTGTGTCCAGCACTACTAGCGGCAGGCATGCACGTGACCGTGCTGACCCGAAATGTGGAACGCGTGGCAGGCCAGCTGGCGGGCGTGCGCCTGATCGAGCGACTCGACGACATGGCACGCGCCGACGCGGTGGTGAACCTCGCCGGCGCGTCCCTGGCGGGCCAGCGTTGGACCCATCGCTACAAGCAGATCCTGCGCGAGTCACGCCTGCGCACCACCGAGGCGCTGCTGGCATGGATGCAGAAAATGCCGCTGCGCCCGCACGTACTGGTGTCCGGCTCGGCCATCGGCTATTACGGCCCGCGAGACGATACGCCGCTGATGGAGGAGTCCGCCCCTGGCGATGACTTCGCCGCGCAGCTGTGTCGCGACTGGGAAGCGGCCGCCTTGCCGGCACAGGACCTGGGAGTCCGGGTGTGCCTGCTGCGCACCGGTGTGGTGCTGGGCGCCGACGGCGGTGCGCTGCAGCAGATGCTCCTGCCTTACCGGTTTGGGCTGGGGGGGCCGATCAGTGGTGGCGCACAATGGATGAGCTGGATCCACCGACGCGATCTGGTGCGCATGATCCAGTGGCTGCTGCAGGACGCCAACACCCAGGGGCCCTGCAATGGCACCGCCCCCGAACCGATCCGTCAGCGTGAATTCGCCCAGCAGCTGGCCGAAGCCGTGCATCGACCAGCGATGCTGCCCACGCCTGCGCTGGCCTTGAAGCTGGCCGTAGGCGAGATGGCCGACATGCTGGTACATGGGCAGAAGGTGCTGCCGGCCTACGCGCAGCAGCATGGTTTCCAGTTCGACTATCCGCGCCTGGAGGATGCGCTGCGGCAGATCCTGCCGCGCGCCTAACCCGATTTAGGACACCTCACTGCCGCTTAGGCCGCCCGGTCCCGGAAGACTGGTGGAGGCCACCAGCGCGGCCACGGCGCTGTCGGCGTCGTTCTCCAGGGCCAGCAGTGCCAGCGAGCGACCCACGGCCATCCATTGACCGCCGCCAGGGACTACGTTCTGGCCATGCCGCTCCGAGGTATCCAGCAGCACGCGCCAGTGCTCGCCGTGCATCACCGGCAACTGGAACTGCACCTCGTCCGCGCTGCCATTGAGCAGCATCAGCAGCGTGGTGTTGGAGGCCGCTTCGCGCAGGCCGCTGGCCGGTGCGCGGCCATCCATGCGCATCATCAACGCGCGTGCCTGCGGGTTGTGCCAGGCCTCGTCGGTCATCTCCGCCCCTTCCGGTGCCAGCCAGGTGACGTCCTTGATCCCCAGTTCCTCGTCGAACTCGCCATCGAAGAAGCGCTTGCGATGCAGCAGCGGGTAGTGTCGGCGCAAGGTCGCCAGCTTGCGCACGAAATCCGTGAGTTCACGTGCGTGCGGCTGCGCGGCCGCATCCCAGTCCAGCCAGGTCAGTGCGTTGTCCTGACAATAGGCGTTGTTGTTTCCCTGCTGACTGCGGCTGAACTCATCGCCTGCCAGCAGCATCGGCGTACCCTGTGAGAAGAACAGCGTGGCCAGGAAATTGCGCTGTTGGCGCAACCGCACCGCGTTGATATCGGCGTCTTCGGTGTCTCCCTCGGCACCGTAGTTGTGGGAAATATTGTGGTCGCCGCCGTCGCGGTTGCCCTCGCCATTGGCATCGTTGTGCTTGTGGTCGTAGCTGACCAGATCACGCAGGGTGAAGCCGTCGTGCGCGGTCACGAAGTTCACCGAAGCATTGGGCCGGCGCCCGCGGTGGTTGAACAGATCGGCCGAACCGGTCAGGCGCGTGGCCAGCTCGGCCAGCTGGCTTTCATCGCCGCGCCAGAAAGCCCGCGTGTTGTCGCGGAACTTGTCGTTCCACTCGCTCCAGCCCGGCGGGAAGCCGCCCACCTGGTAACCGCCCGGCCCGATGTCCCACGGTTCGGCGATCAACTTGGCCTGGGACAGCAGGGAATCCTGACGCACCGCATCGAGGAAGCCGCCGGATGGATCGAAACCGTGGTGTTCGCGCCCCAGGATCGTGGCCAGGTCGAAACGGAAGCCATCCACATGCATCTGCGAGACCCAATAGCGCAGCGAGTCGTTGACCATGCGCAGCGCCCCGGCATTGGTCAGGTCGAAGGTGTTTCCGGTGCCGGTGTCGTTGATGTAGTAACGCCGCTCCGGCGCCAGCCGGTAGTAACTGGCGTTGTCGATGCCCTTGAACGACAACGTCGGGCCCAGCTCGTTTCCTTCCGCGGTGTGGTTGTAGACCACGTCCAGAATCACTTCCAGTCCGGCATGGTGCAGGCGCGCGACCATCTGCTTGAACTCGTTGATCGAGCGCGTGGCCATGTAGCGCGGGTGCGGGGCGAAGAAGGCGAGCGTGTTGTAGCCCCAGTAGTTGCGCAGGCCCTGGTCGAGCAGGTATTGGTCATCGACGAAGGCATGCACCGGCATCAGCTCCACGGCGGTCACGCCCAGGCTGCGGATGTGCTCGACCAGCGCGTCGGTCTTCAGGCCCGAGAACGTGCCGCGCATGGCATCGGGCACGTCAGGATGACGCATGCTCAGGCCACGTACGTGCGCCTCGTAGATCACCGTTTCGTTCCACGGCGTCTGCGGCCGGCGATCCTCGCCCCAGGTGAAAGCCGGGTCGACCACCGCACACTTGGGCATGTAGGTCGCGCTGTCACGCCGATCGAAACTGAGATCCTTGTCCTTGTGGCCGATGGTGTAACCGAACAGCTGCGGCGCCCACTTCAGTTCGCCCGACAGCTGCTTGGCATACGGGTCCAGCACCAGCTTGTTGGGATTGAAGCGATGGCCTGCATCGGGCGCATAGGGCCCATGCACGCGATAGCCGTAGAGTTGGCCCGGCCGCGCGTCGGGCAGGTAGCCGTGCCAGACCTCATCGGTGTACTCGGGCAACGCGATGCGCTCCTGCTCGCGACCACGCTCGTCGAACAGGCACAGTTCCACCTTGGTGGCGTTGGCCGAATACAGCGCGAAGTTGACGCCCAGACCGTCCCAGGTGGCGCCAAGTGGGAACGGCCGCCCTTCGCGAATGCGGGAGCGGCCGACAAGCCGACGCGGGGAGGGACGGTGACGACGGGGAGGCGTGGCGTTCAAAGAGCGGCGTCCTGTGGGGGAATGACGGGGGGGGCGCCGGCTTACTCCGGCGGTGGCGGGCCATCCTGGCCGTCCTGCAACAATGACTGGGTCGCCAGCACTTCGGCATCAACCAGGCGCACGGCCATGGCCCAATGACGCTCGGCATGCCCATCTGGACGCCCTTCGGCCTCCCAGATTTCGCGTGCCAGTTGTTCGATGCGCTGCTGCCGTTGTGCTTGGTCCATTGACAACCTGTCCTGGTGGATGCGGTGCGGTATCTCAGCCGTGTGTGGCGATCAAGACCGCCACGGGAAAATCAGCCCAGCACTGCCCCAGCGAGCGCGCGCCGGCGGCGATGGGCGCATCGCCGATTGCATCGCGCCAGCTGCCGGCCGGCAGCGTGATCTGGGTGTCATGCCAGAGACCAGGCTCGGTTCGCAGCGTCTGGTCGACGTCGTCCGCGCGCAGGCCTCTGGGCGCGAGCACTATCAGTGCGCCGCTGTCATGCCGGCGTGTAAAACCGAGCACCTGCTGCGCGCGCGGGCCGCTGACCTGCAGCGGCGCATAATCGCCCTGTGCAAACAGCGCTGGATGCGCCTGCCGGATGCGCAGCAGGCGCTGCAGCAGGGCGGCCTTGACCTGTCCGCTGCGCCAGTCCCGCAGGCAGGCAGCAGGTGGTCGATCGGCCTGCTGCCAACGCTGGCGCAGCGCATAATCCACCGGGCGTCGGTTATCCGGGTCGACCAGCGACAGATCCCAACCCTCGCCGCCTTGATACGTATCGGGCACGCCCGGCACGCTGAGGCGCAGCGTGGCCTGCACCAGTCCGTTGAGTGCGCCCGCGGCGGCGATGTACTGGGCCGCTGCATGAAGACGCCCTTGAAGACCGTCGGCACGCGTGTCTTCCACCACGCGCATCAGCAACGCGCACGCCTGTGCTTCATAAGTCTCATCCACAGCGGTCCACGACGAACGCAGCTTGGCCTCGCGCAGTGCTTTTTGCTGCCATTGCGCAACGCGTTCTGCATAGGCCGCCAGGTCGGGTGCTTCGTCCAGCGGCCAGGCCGCGACCAGCGTCTGCCACAGCATCGACCGGTCGCCACCTTCGACCTCGGCAGCCCATTCGGGCAACACCGCTTCGAAGGCCTCGACCTGCTGTGCCCACCACGCCGCGTCGGCCGACAGCACCGCCAGGCGCGCACGCACGTCCTCGCCACGCTTGTGGTCGTGCGTGGCCGTGGCCAGCAGCGCGCGTGGCACGCGTGTGGCGCAGGCAAGATGGAAGTCATCTGTGGCCAGAGCGAGGTGCACGGGATGGCTGCCGACCTCATTGCGCGACAGCAACACGCCGTGGCGGTAGAACGCGGTGTCCTCTACGGATTTGGCATTCAGCGGCGCGGATAGCAACTCCAGCCGAAGGCGCAGGCGGCGCCGTGCCGCGACCAACCCGGCGGGCAGGTCGTCCGCATCTGCCAGGCAGTCAAGCAATGCGTCGATGCCGGCGGCCATGCGTGGATCGGCGGACGCGCGTGCCTGCGTGGCAGCCTGCTGCCACAGCGCCAGGCCATCCTTCCCCAACCCGGTCTTCCCCGTGTAGGTGCGATAAACCGGGAAGTGACGCAGCACTGCGGCGATGGCCTGCGACACCAGCGGCGCACTGAGCTCGGACGTCGCCGGTGACGCCTGCATCACCTCCATGGCCGCGCGCACCGCTCGACCGAATTCGGCCTGCAGCGGACCCTCGAGCATCTGTCCGCGCGCGATCCATTCCTCCTGCGCGAAGTCACCGCTGCGCCCGCTCAACGCCTGCCATTGCGCGAGCAACGCGTCTTCGCCGGTCGCCTCGTGCAACACGCCGCCGACCTGATCCATGAAGTCGTAACCGCTGGTGCCATCGCAGGGCCAGTCTTCCGGCAATGCTTCGCCCGGGGCAAGGATCTTCTCCAGCCATAGCGCCGCCTGGCCCGGCTTGAGGCCACGTGGCTTGCCCGCAGCATCCAGCGCGCGGCGCAACCGGCGCACGTAACCAGCCGGGTCGGCCAGGCCATCGACGTGATCCACCCGCACACCGTCGATCCGGCCCTGTTCCAGCAGACGCAGCGGCAAGGCGTGGACGGCCTTGAATACATCGGCGCGCTCCACGCGCAGGCCTGCCAGCGAGGTGATGTCGAAGAAGCGCCGGTAATTGACTTGGTCATTGCCCATGCGCCACCACACCAGCCGGTAAGGCTGGGACAAGGCCACGCGCTCCAGCGCTTCGGCATCGCCGGCACGCGCCGCATCCAGCCATTTCGGATCAGTGCTGTCGGCCAGCGGATAACGCGTGCCATGGTGATCCAGCTGCGGACCTTCCTGCGCGTCCTGCAACGTCAGGACATGGGCCGCGATGGCCTCGTGCAGCGGTCGATCCAGGAATGGCAGCCAGAGCTGGCCGCCATGTCCGGGGGCGCGCCAATCGATGTCAAACCAGTCGGCGTACGCGCTTTTGCGACCTCGGGCCAGCACATCCCACCACCAGCGATTCCCCGCATGGGTGGCCATGTGATTGGGCACGATGTCCAGCACCAGGCCCATGTCATGCGCGCTGACGCACTCGGACAGTGCCAGCAACGCCGCCTCGCCCCCAAGCTCCGGATTGACCTGTCCTGGATCTGTCTGATCATAGCCATGTGTGGACCCGGGCACTGCCGTGCCAATCGGCGAGAGGTACAGGTGGCTGATGCCCAGCTGCGCCAGATACGGCACCTGTGCGGTGGCATCGTGCAGGGTGAAGCCCGCATGCAGCTGCAGGCGGTAGGTCGCGCGGATCGGCGTCATACGTCAGTGTCGGCCTTGGAAATACGGTGACGTGCCCGATGGAAGCTGACCAGCCGCGCATCCAGCGCAGCGTCGCCGGCGATGCCCGGCAGGCGACGGCGCCAGTTGGGATGACCTTCCACGGTGCCCGGCAGGTTGGGTTGTTCTTCCAGCTGCATGGCGTCCTCCGCCGGCAGCAGGGCCAGTGGTGCAGGCGAGGCGGCCGTGAATGCGCGCCACGCTGCAGGCGTGTCCGGCAGCTCGAAGCCGGCGGCATCGACCGCCTGTACCAATGCAGTGACATCGGCGTCGCGCCCGGCAACGTCGCGCGCATACTGGCCCAGCTTGAGCAGCCCCATGCGCTGGCGCCATGCGGTATCGATTGATCCGCGCCAGCCGATCAGCGTCGGCAGATCATGCGTGGTGGTGGTGGCCACGGCATCGGTGCGCCATTGCGAGGGCGGCAGGAAGTGCCCGTCGCGGTCGCGGGTAAACATCAGCACGTCCATGCCCATCACGCCCCGCCGCGAAAGCTCGGCGCGGATGCCCGGCGGCACCACGCCCAGATCCTCGCCGATGACGATCGCGCGGTGCCGCCACGATTCGATGGCGAGCAGGCGCAGCAGATCCTGCAGCGGATAGCGCAGGTAGGCGCCCTCGCCCTTGCGCGCGCCCCGCGGCACGGTCCATAGCCGCAGCAGACCTAGGATGTGATCGATGCGCACGCCGCCGCGGTCGCGCATCACCGCGCGCAGCAGGGCAA
>JBEVNH010000049.1:0-8528 GCA_040508175.1 Pseudoxanthomonas sp. | reverse complement strand
CGCCGGCGCGGATCCCGCGCGCCACCGTGCCGATCGCATCCAGCCCGGAACCACATAGACGGTTGATGGTGCTGCCCGGCACCGTATACGGCAGGCCGGCCAGCAGCAGGCTCATGCGCGCGACGTTGCGGTTGTCCTCGCCGGCCTGGTTGGCGCAGCCCAGGTACACGTCCTCGATCAAGGCCGGATCGAGGTCGGGGTTGCGCGCCAGCAGTGCCTTGAGCGGCACCGCGCCCAGGTCGTCCGCACGCACGCCACTCAGCGCGCCGCCGTAGCGGCCCACCGGCGTGCGGATGCCATCGATGATGAAAACGTCGCTCATTACTTCACTCCGTTCAGTTCGCCAGCGTCAGGCCGGTCAGGCGCTGCAGCTCGTCGATCGAAAGCCCTTCGACCAGCTCGACCACGCGCGCGCCATCGGCGCCGACGTCGAACACGCCCAGGTCGCTGTAGACGCGCGACACGCAGCGCAGGCCGGTCAGCGGATACGTGCAGTCGGCCACCAGCTTGCTTTCGCCGGTCTTGGTCAGCAGGTCCATCATTACGTAGGTCTGCTTGGCGCCGATGGCTAGGTCCATCGCGCCGCCGACGGCAGGAATCGCATCTGGCGCGCCGGTGCTCCAGTTGGCCAGGTCGCCGTGCTGGGACACCTGGAAGGCGCCCAGCACGCAGATGTCTAGATGGCCGCCACGCATCATCGCGAAGGAGTCTGCATGGTGGAAATAGCAGCCACCGGTGAGCAGCGTCACCGGCTGTTTGCCGGCATTGATGAGGTCGGGATCTTCTTGTCCCTTGGCCGGAGCCGGGCCCATGCCGAGCAGGCCGTTCTCGCTCTGCAGGAAGATCTCCTTATCCGCTGGCAGGTAGTTGGCCACCTGCGTGGGCAGGCCAATGCCCAGGTTCACGTAGGCGCCTTCGGGGATGTCGCGCGCCACGCGCGCGGCCATCTGCTCGCGGGTCAGGCGCTGGTAGCGGCTCATGCCGAAGCCTCCTGGTGTCCAACCGCCACCACCCGCTGCACGAAGATGCCGGGCGTGACCACGCTTTCCGGGTCGAGCGCGCCGAGCTCGACGATTTCGTGCACCTGCGCGATCGTGCACTTGGCGGCCATCGCCATCAGCGGGCCGAAGTTGCGCGCAGTCTTGCGATACACCAGGTTGCCCCAGCGATCGCCCTGATGCGCCTTGATCAGGGCGACATCGGCGTGGATTGGATACTCGAGCACGTAATGCTTGCCGTCGATCTCGCGCGCTTCCTTGCCGGCGGCCAGCTCGGTGCCGTAGCCGGTCGGGGTGAAGATCGCGCCCAGGCCATTGCCGGCCGCGTGAATGCGCGCGGCCAGGTTGCCCTGCGGTACCAGTTCCAGTTCAATCTCACCGGCGCGATAGGCCGCATCGAAATGCTGCGAGTCGCTCTGCCGCGGAAACGAGCACACGATCTTGCGCACGCGCTTGTGCTTGATCAGCGCGGCCAGCCCGGTCTCGCCGTTGCCGGCGTTGTTGTTGACGATGGTGAGGTCGCACGCGCCGTGTTCGATCAGCGCATCGATCAGCTGGTCCGGCATGCCCGCGGTGCCGAAGCCACCGATCATCACCGTGGCGCCATTGCGGATATCGGCGACAGCGCTCTCGCAGTTGGCAATCGTCTTGTCGATCACGGCGTGTCCCCGGTGTGGGGTTCGTGGGTCAAACAGGCCATCCAGAAGCATCCTCGACGTCAGGCGGATTCGTGCGGAACAACGCCGCGTGCATGCGCGGCAGGTGCAGCAAAGTGGACCGCAGTGCTTTGCCAGTCAATCCGAATATCGACGTTGTGTGCGATATTCGTACAATCTAGGGCTAAAGTCTTAAACGTGGCGCCAGCGGCTCATCGCGCCTGCAGGCGCATGCACAGCACCGCCACCACGGCCGCCAGCAATGGCAGCGCGAGCACGTAGTAGAGGTGGGACGGCGCCCAACCACCATCGACCAGCACGCCCACGGTCATCGGCGAGAGAATCGCGCCGACGCGGCCGATACCGATCGCCCAGCCCAACCCGGTGGTGCGCACGGAAGCATCGAACACGATCGGCGCCACCGCATACAGCCCGGCCATCGAGCCGAACAGCGCCGCGCCGATGACGAAGGCCACCGGGAACGCCAGGTTCAACTGCGTGCCCAGCGCGGCGAACACCATCATGCCCGCCGCGGCCAGGACGAAGCTGCCGGCGGTCAGGTGCGTGACCACGAAGCGCGAGGCCAGCCAGCCGAACACGCCGCCGCCGATGATGCCGCCCAGGTTCAACAGCACGCCGCCTGTGACGCCTTGCTCGGCCGACAGCCCGGCCTGGACCAGCAGCTTGGGCGTCCAGCTCAGCACGAAGTAGAACGCGAACATGTGCATGAAGAAGCCCAGCGCGATCAGCACGCTGTTGCGGCGCAGCTGCGGGGTGAACAGCGCCGCGTAGCCGGCTTTGGGCGGCGTTGCAGGTGGTGCGGGCAAGGCAGCCAGCGTGGGCTGCTGCATGCGGGTCAGCAGCGTGTTGAGGCGTTCCAGCGCGCCCGGCGGGCGGCGGCTCACCAGGAAGTCCAGCGATTCGGGCAGCAGCACCAGCACCACCGGGATGCACAACAGCGAGGCGGCCGCGCCGAACACGAAGGTGCTGTGCCAGCCCCAGCGTTCCAGCAACACGCTGGCGATCAGCCCGCCCACGGTCGCGCCGATCGGGTAACCCGTCGCCTGCAGCGCCACCGCGGTGCTGCGCCACTTCGGGCTGGCGTACTCGGCGGTGATCACGCCCACGCCGGCCAGCATGCCGCCAATGCCGATGCCGGTGAGCACGCGCAGCGCCGCCAGCTGCCAGGCGTTCTGCGCGAAGGCGGACAGCGCCATGCCCACGGTCAGGATCACCAGGCACCACAGGATCATCGCGCGGCGGCCGTGCCTGTCGGCCAGCGGCGCCAACACCAGCGAGCCCAGCGCCATGCCGACCAGGCCGGCACTGAGCATCAGGCCGAGCGCCTTGCCGCTGAGCTGCCAGTCGGCGGAGACATGCGGCGCGGCGAACGCCATGACCATGACGTCGAAGCCATCGAGCATGTTGAGCAGTACGCAGATGGCGATGGCCAGCCACTGGAACGGACTCATCCGCGACAGGGTGACGGTGGTGGGGGCTGTGGCGTTGGCCATGGCTTCTCCTCTGTTCGAACAGGCGCGACGGCAGGCGCCGCGCAGGCAGGGCGCGACCGGCAAGGCCGATCACGCTGCGACATGGAGCGTGTGCGCGGGCAGCGGCCCGCGCAGCGGGAGGTCAGGGCTGGGCCGGCTTGGCCGCGTGCAGGGTGTCGAGGATGCCGCGCAGCGTGGCCACGTCGATCTGCCCCGGCGCGGAGGCCTCGCCGAGCATGCCGAAGGTCAGCGACTGCCCGAAGGTCTCGCCGGACAGGCGCGAGACCACGCCGGTCGGGCCCATCGACATGGTCAGCAACGGGCGGTCGCTGGTCTGGCGCAGCTGCCAGGTGGCGTCCAGCAGCTTGAGCACATCGGCCGGGCTCTGCGGCATTACCGCGATCTTCAGCACGTCCGCGCCGAGGTCCTGCTGCCTGCGCAGGCGCGCGACGATCTCGGCCGTGTCCGGTGTGGCGTGGAAATCGTGGTTGGACATCACGACGTAGGCGCCGGCGGTGTGCGCGGCAGCGACGAGGTGCTTGACCGCCGTCTCGTCGCGGAACATCTCCACGTCGTACAGGTCCGCCGCCTTGGCCTTGATCAGCGCGGCGTAGAGCGTGCCGTAGTCGGCGTCACTGATCGCCTTGCTGCCGCCCTCGGCCTTGGTGCGGAAGGTCAGCAGCACCGGCTTGCCGGCCGCGGCCGTGGCGATCTGCGGCGCCAGTTTGGCCAGCGCCGTGGCATCGGTGGCGATGTCCAGGTAATCGATGCGCCACTCCAACACGTCGGTGTCGGCGCTGGCGCCGATGCGCCGGGCCTGGGTCAGCGCTTCGTCCGTGGTGGCGCCGGTGATCGGCACGATGGTCTTCGGCGCGCCCAGTCCGATCTCCACGTCCTTGACGGCGATGGTGCGGATGGCGGGCGGGGCGGAAACCTGGGTCATGTCGGCAGCACTGGCAGCGGTGGTGGCGCCGGCCATCAGGGCGATGGCCAGGACCACGGGGGCCAATAGGGTAGTACGGCGAAGCTTCATCTGAATCCCTCCCGGGTGATGTTGCGCGTCGTGACGCGGTTCAGAACGTGACCTTGGCCTGCAGGCCCACCGCCAGTGCGTTGTGGGTCTGCTTGTAGGAATAGGTGCCGGGATTGACGATGTACTGCACGTCCGGACGCAGCATTAGCCAGGGATTGACCTGGAAGCTGTAAGCCAGCTCGAACAGCTCCTCGGCACTGCTGAGGTTGTACAGCGGTGAGTCGGTGGGCACGCCGGCGTCGATCAGCTGCACGTGGCGTGCGTCGAGCAGGCGATGGTTGATGTCACCGCCCACGTAGCCCAGGGCCACGCGATCCTTGCTGCGCGAACCGATGCCCTGGTACACGCCACCGACGGCGTACCAGTGCGTCATCAGCGCGGTGTCGTGATCGGACTGCATGTACTGCGCGAACGCGGTCAACCCGAGGGTTTGGTCCTCGCCCGGCGTGTAGACCTTCTGCTCGGCCAGCAGATACACGCCGTCGCGCCCGGTGGTCTTGGACGTGTCCAGGCCCCGCTTGTCCACGCGCGAGGAGTCGTAATAGCCACCGAACTTGTACACGCCCGGGTAATGCGTGTGGGTGGCGGTCTTCCAGGTGAACTCGATCGGATACAGCGAGCCGGTGGTGCCATCTGCGAAGGGCTTGAACGCATAGGTGTCGCGGGCGCTGAACCCCAGGTTCGGATTGACCTGGAACCAGCCCACGCGCACGTTGAAGTTCGGCGACAGGTCCTGCGCGCCTTCGATGCCCCAGCGCGCGGCCGGGTAGTTGTACCAGCCGCTGTTGCCCATGAAGGACAGCGGGTGCGCGCAGAAGGCGGCGTTGACGAAGTTGGTGAGCAGCGTGTGCGAGGCGAACTGGTTGCCCATCGCGTAGAAGCCGAGCTTGATGTAGGAATTGCCGGCGTTGAACTTCTGGTCGTAGCTGAACTCGCTCAGGCGCGTGTACTGGCCGCCGTGTGCCTCCTGGATGGGAAAGCGGTTGCCGACCAGGTCGTTGGAGGTGCTGCGGCCGCGGCGGTCGTTGAGCGTGAAGTGGAAGGTGCCGCCGTACCAGCCGGACAGCTTGGCCATGTCCAGGTCCACGCCCAGCCGCAGCTGCTGGGCATAGCGCGCGCGCTTCTCGCCATACCCGCCGTCGACCACGCCGAGGGTTTCGGACACGTAATCGCCGCGCACGCTCACGCCCTTGGACGCCCAGTCGGTGCGCACGCCGTTCCAGTCGCCGGTCAGGGTGGTGGTGCCGTACCCCGGGTCGGTGGCGGCGATCGCCGCGCTGGGCAACGCCAGCAGCACGGCGCACAGCAGGCGGGTCTTGCGGAAGGAAAAGTGAAAGCGGCGCATCGGTGTCTCTGCAGTCAGGCGTCATCGTGGCGCGGGTGAGCGCTGGTCCGTCAGCGTTTGGGGAGGAGGACCGGCGCGCTCAGTTCCGAGGTGGCGCCGTGGACATTGGTGACCGTGGCGGTCAGCGTGGCGATGCCGGCAAGCGCAGTCAGCGCGTGGCGGAAGCTCGCCTGACCCTGCGCATCGGCAGTGGCTTCGGCAAAGCCGAGGAAGCGTTCGGCTTCGGCGCCATCGGCTTGGGTATTGCCGAAGATCTCCACGCGCAGTCGCGTGCCGGGCGCGCCCTGCGCACGGCCCTGGACCACCACCGCATCGCGTTGACGCGTCGGCGTGGCCAGCACCGGCGCGGCCACGCCCTGGTTCGGCGGCGCCTGGCACGGCGCGTCCACGCCCGTGGCGCAGATGCGCAGCAGTTTGGCCGGGTCGCTCTCCACGCCGGTGCCGCGCGAACCCACGAAGATCGCGTGCTCCAGCCCAGGCACGCCGAACACGATGGCCGCGCGGCGCTGGCCCTGCACGCAGGCACCGCCGGCTTCGCAGCGCTCGATCTTCAACCCATTGCCCGAGAGCGCATTGGCACTGAAGCGGTTCGGCATCGAGACCGCCTGCGGGCGCACCGCGATGCCGATGCCGTTGCCGGTGATGGTGTTGCCATCGACCACGTTGCCGCCGCCGCTGATGCTCAGCGCGTTGGAATTGCCGGTGAAGGTATTGGCCGCGATGGTGTTGCGATTGCCCCAGTTGATCTGCAGGCCGTCGGAGTAGTTTTCGAAGCGGTTGCGCAGCACCGTGTTGTCGTTGCCCCACAGGATCTCGATGCCCTGCGAAGGTTCGGGATTGGCCTCGGTGGAACGGAACAGGTTGTCGGCCACGAGGTTCCAGGCCGCGCCGCGGGTCAGCTCCAGGCCATCGCCGTTATCGAGGAATTCGTTACGCACCACGCGGTTGTGCAAGGTGGTGGTTGGCGTGGATTGGCCAGTGCCGTCATCACCCGTGAGCATCACGCCGGCACCGCCCTTGTTGCCGACGATGCGGTTGTCGTGGATCTCACTGCCGCTGCTGCGATTGACCAGGATGCCGATGCAGAAGTTGCGTACCTCCAGCCCGGTCAGCTCCACGCCCTGGGTGTCGCGCAGGACCAGGCCGGGCAGGGTGGTGGTGCGTACGTTCGTGCCGTACTGGCCCTTCACCGCGCCCGGGCAGGCTTGCACGCCGCTGCCGGTGACATAGCCGCTGCCATCGATGGCGATGTAGTCGCCGCTGGTCGCACGCGGCAGGCCGACGATGGCCACCGGACCTTTGATCTCCGGCAGCGCAGTGGACGGCTTGATCACGTAGGGGGCGCTGCCGACGGCGGCGATCTCGATGCGATAGGTGTTGGGTGCCTGGTTGGCGGTCTGGATCGCCCAACGCAGGGAGCCAGGCGCGTCGTCGTCGGCGTAACGATCCACGGTCAACACCTGGCGCGTGGCCGCGGCAGGCTCGGCCTGGTGGGCCAGTGCGCTCGCAGAAGCGAGCGTTGCGCATGACAGCACGAAGGACAAAGGCAGGAAGTGCATTGCAAGACTCCGGGTCGGGCCAGTTGGGTGCCACCACGATGGCATGCCTTCCAGACGGCCCACCCTGTTTCCTGACGTCGCCGCCAAGGTGGCAGCGCCCTTGCCCGTCAGGGGGATCGCTCGGACGATGCAAAGCTAGGTCTCCGTGGCCTGTCCTTCAATGCCGAATATCGACTGTTTGTTCGATAATCGATTCAACATCATGCGACGATGGTCCAATCGTCGACAACTTCTAAGGTGTGGAAAACAAAAGGAAATCTGACGCGATATCGTCAGATTCCACATGGCTGACCACCACGCCACACGGGTTTCCGTCCGGTCGGGCATAAAAAAAGGCCAGCGCGGGGCTGGTCTTTCCGGTCTCGGCGATGGCAGCGCAGGGCTGCCGTGAGGGGCGAAACCGGGGTCAGAGTGCAGTTTCCCCCTTGCCTCTCCTTGAGAACTGCATGCTGCCCCGGTTTTGCGGTCGCTGAGAAAGCGGAGACAGGCCCCCCCGCTTTCTCCAATCCGTCGAGGAGCCTCAGTGGAGGGCCGAAGTAGCGGACCGTGGCTGCGCGATCCGCCATGCCATCGCGTCAGTGTCCCCAGGGCGTGCCACTGCAAACGACGGCTGCACGCCATAAACAGCGGGTGCTTCCCTGACCGAGTAGCGCCCTGGTCCTTGCGGCAGCGTCTGGGCGTCGATGTCCGACAGGATGTCATCCACCTCCACGGCCCGGTCGAAGATGGTGTAGCCCAGCATCGACAAGGTGCCCTTGGCGAAATCAGCTGTTGCGTCGGCAAACACCGCATCGCCGAAGGCCTTGATGCTGGCGACCAGCAGCTTGAGCTTGTCGAACTGGTCCAGGGTGACGCCGAGGGCAAGGGGCTCGTCGTCGGCTTGCATGGCATACGCGTGCGCGTCGCCTTCGCCATCAAAGTCGTCGCTGATCGCTTCGTCGTCTTCTTCGCCGTCTGTCTCCAGCGTGTCGTGCCGCGCTTGGGGTGACTGCGGTTGTTCCAGCTTGGACGCTGCCTTGATCACCAGATCCAGCTGCCCGGCCAGCTGATCCATGCAGAACTTGAACCCCGCCATGCCCACCGCAGGCGCCGCTTCCTGCGTTTCATCCGTGCTACGCGACGTCGCCAGCCGCGCCAGGAAGTGGATGTGGTGCCTGATCTGCGTCAGCAATCGCTGACTGTCCTCGGGCAGCAAGTAGCGCGTCATCTCGTTATCGTCGAACGCATGCTCTGACATCGTCGCCTCTCCCTCTCACCATGAAGTGACCGCCCGCCGTTATCGGCGGACGGGAAGTCGGGAGGTTAGAAACCGCTAGTAGACGGCGGGCGTATTCCCCTCGCGGGTGTTGTATTAGCCGCCCTCCCGACGCAGGCATCACGTCGGTTGTCCCTGCAATCGTGCAGGCACAAAAAACCCACCGGTTTGTCGGAGGTGGGTACCGCT
>JBEVNH010000037.1:0-11816 GCA_040508175.1 Pseudoxanthomonas sp. | reverse complement strand
GTGACCGAAAACTACCCGAACCTGAAGTCCGACCAGTCTTTCCGCGACCTGCAAGCCCAATTGGAAGGCACGGAAAACCGCATCACCGTCGCCCGCGGCCGCTATATCCAGCAAGTGCAGGACTACAACACCTACATCCGCCAGTTCCCGCAGGTATTGACGGCCAAGGTGACCGGCGCCAAGGAAAAGCCGAACTTCACCGTGGCCAACGAGGCGCAGATCTCCGAAGCCCCACAGGTAGATTTCAGTGCGCCGCCTCCGGCCGCTCAGCCGCCGGCCCAGCCGCCGGGCAATTGACGTCGTCGCCGCGCGATGACGCGCCTGCCGCCGCGGTTTTGGCTGTTGCTCGCCCTATGGCTGGCCTGCCTGCCTGCCTTCGGCCAGCAGGAAGCGGCCATCCCGCCGTTGGATTCACCGGTGGTCGATACCACCGGTACGCTGGATGCCACGCAACGCCAGCAGCTGGAGCAGCAGGCGCAAGCCTTGCAGCAACGCAAAGGCAGCCAGCTGCAGGTGCTGCTGGTGTCCAGCACCCAGCCTGAAACCATTGAGCAGTACACCCAGCGGGTCTTCGACCAGTGGAAGCTGGGGCGCAACGGCGTGGATGACGGCGTGCTGCTGGTGGTGGCCAAGGACGATCGCCGCGTGCGCATTCAGCCGGGTTACGGACTGGAAGGCGCCATCCCCGACGCGATCGCCAACCGTGTCATCCAGGAGTATCTGGTGCCGCGCTTTCGCCAGGGCGACTTCGCCGGGGGGATCCAGGATGCCACCGCGACCTTGGTGAAGCTGGTCGATGGCGAAGCCCTGCCGGTGCCGGTCAGTGCCCATCAGGTGCGCGCGGCGCGCGACCAGCGGATGGGGGCTGGCTGGATCTTCGCGCTGGTGGCAGGCCTGTTTGCCGCCAATCTGGTCCGCGCCGTGTTTTCCCGTGCACCGCGTCCGCTACGCAGCCTGCTGGCAGGCGGGGGCGCGGCATTGGCGGCCTTCCTGTTCTCCTCGCTCTGGCTGGCCAGCGGCATCGCCGGCCTGCTTGGCCTGTTGATCGGTTTGATGTCCAGCTCCACCCGACGCTTCGCCAGCCATGGAGGTTGGGGCGGTTGGGGGGGCGGTGGCGGTGGATGGGGCAGCGGTGGTGGTTTCGGAGGCGGGGGCGGCTTTGGTGGAGGCGGCTGGGGCGGCGGCGGTGGCTCGTCCGGAGGCGGTGGCGCCTCGGGGAGCTGGTGATGTCGCGCCTGCTCCGTCATCTCTTCGCACCCTCCGCCAGCAGGCTGTTCCCGGAGGACAGCCTGCATCGCATCGCCGATGCCATTACCGTCGGCGAGCAGCGCCACGGTGGCCAAGTCGTTTTCGCGGTAGACGCGGCGTTGCCGTTGAGCGCGGTCTGGGCTGGCGTGCCGGTACGCGTGTTCGCCGAGGAGGCGTTCTCGCGCCTACGAGCCTGGGACACAGACGCCAACAACGGCGTGCTGATCTATCTGCTGTTGGCCGATCACCATATCGAGATCGTGGCCGACCGCGGTTTCCTCGGCAAAGTGGACGCGGCTCAGTGGCAGGCCGTGTGCGCCAGGATCGAGGCACTGATGAAGCAGGGCAGCGCTGAGCAGGCGGCGATCGACGGCGTGGAGGCCACCTCCGCGTTGATTGCCTTGCATTACCCGCCTGCCGCGGGTATGCGCGACAACGAATTGCCCGATCTGCCGCACCTGCTCGACTGAACAGGCGCGCCACGCGCGTGACGACCTCCTGCAAAGCCTCGCCAGGCAAGCCGTTCAGCCCCCGGTGGTTGAATTGCCCGGCGCTTTCGGCTTTGATCATCACATGACTTTCACGCTGGCCGCTCGTCTGAAAAGCGGGTGTCGAGGCCATGCATTACCGGCTACAGCTCAAGTTTTTCCCGCCGCCGACGATCTTGCGGACATAGCACCTCCGTTTTTGCACCAGACGCACAAGGCTCCGTCATGCACGACACACTCCGCCAGACACTCGACCATCTTCCCTCGCTCTATCGGCGCGCCCTGCAACCGGATGGGCGGCTGATGGCGGTCGCGGTCGCGATCGGCGTGGGTCTGGTCGCCGCCGGGGCAAACGTGCTGGCCGCGCTGGCCGCGGTGCTGTGTGCCTACGAGTGCATTTGCCAGTATCAGTGGACTTTGGTCACCGAAGACCCGAAAGCCTCGCGGCTGCGGGCGCTGGGCTTCGCTGGATTTGCGTTGATCACCCTGGCGCCGTCACTGGGCGACATGGCCTGGGCATTGGGGGGGTTTGCCCTGGTGCAGGCGGTCATGGCGCTCTATGGTGCATTGAAGGGCCGCGATCTATTCCTGGATGAGGTCAGCGAGGCCTGCCAGGCGTCTAGCGCCCATCAGCTCCTGGAAGCCTGCAAGCGCGATCGCGAGATGGTCGAGGCCTACCTGGCGGGCAACGAACATCTTGCCGAGCAGGCGACAATGGCGCTGCAGGTCGCCAGCCTGCGGTTATTCCGCCAGCAGGCGGCCATCATCGCCAAGCGGGCCCGCCTTACCCCGTAACAGCCGGCCTACGACGCCCGCCCGCGGCTGAGTGACTGCAGCGGAGACCATGCGATGGGCGCCCGCCTGCGGCAAAATGGGGCATGTTTCTTCCGGGCTGCCCCACGCAATGATGTACCTGCACCAGATCGACCCCATCGCCCTTTCGCTCGGGCCGCTCAAGGTGCACTGGTACGGTATCGCCTACGCGCTGTCGTTTGCCATGGCCTGGTGGCTAGGCCGTCGCCGCATCCTGCAGGGCAGGTTGCCGGGCGTGACGGTCGACCATTTTTCGGACCTGTTGTTCTACGGCATGCTCGGCGTGGTGCTGGGCGGCCGCGTCGGCTACGTGCTGTTCTACGCGTTCGGTGATCTGGCGGAGAACCCGCTGATGATTTTCCGTGTGTGGGAAGGCGGCATGAGCTTCCATGGCGGCCTGCTGGGCGTGCTGATCGCGGCGGGGTTGTGGACGCGCAAGCACAAGCTGCATTTCTTCGATACGGTGGATTTCGTCGCGCCGCTGGTGCCTCCTGGCCTGGGTTTCGGGCGGCTGGGCAACTTCATCGGTGCCGAGCTGTGGGGCAAATACACGCAGGCCGGGTGGGGCGTGATCTTTCCGTCCACCGATCCCAACATCACCAAGCTCGGGCTGACGGCCGAGCAGTTGCAGGCGCAGTACGCGTCCGGTGCGCTCAGCGTCTTCGCGCGCCATCCCTCGCAGCTCTACCAGGCCTTCCTGGAAGGGCTGACGATGTTCTGCGTGTTGTGGTGGTTCTCGCGCAAGCCGCGTCCACGCTATGCGGTCTCGGGCTGGTTCGCCATCCTCTACGGGACCTTCCGCATCGTGGTCGAGTTCGTGCGCGTGCCCGATGCACAGATCGGCTATCTAGCCTGGGGCTGGCTGACAGAAGGCCAGTTGCTCAGCGTGCCGCTGGTGCTGCTGGGTGCCTTTCTGCTGTGGCTGTCCCGCCGTTCCCCCACGCTCGCCCCGTCCCCGCTGCCGGAGAAATTCTGATGCGCCAATACTTGGATCTGCTGCGTCATGTGCTGGAGCAGGGCACCGAGAAGTCTGATCGCACGGGCACGGGCACGCGCAGCGTGTTCGGCTGGCAGATGCGCTTCGACTTGAACGAAGGCTTCCCGCTGGTCACCACCAAGAAGCTGCATCTGCGCTCGATCATCCACGAGCTGTTGTGGTTCTTGCGGGGCGACACCAACATCGCCTACCTGAAGGACAACAAGGTCAGCATCTGGGACGAGTGGGCAGATGAACATGGCAACCTCGGCCCGGTCTATGGCAAGCAGTGGCGCAGCTGGGAAGGTGCGGACGGAAAGACCATCGACCAGATGCAGTGGCTGGTGGACGAGATCAAGCGCAACCCCGATTCGCGTCGTCTGGTCATCAGTGCCTGGAACGTGGCCGAGCTGCCGCAGATGGCGTTGATGCCGTGCCACAGCCTGTTCCAGTTCTACGTGGTCGACGGCAAGCTCAGTTGCCAGCTCTACCAGCGCAGTGGCGACATCTTCCTGGGCGTGCCGTTCAACATCGCCAGCTATGCGTTGCTGACCCACATGGTGGCACAGGCCACGGGCTTGGGCGTGGGCGATTTCGTGCATACGCTCGGCGATGCGCATATTTATTCGAACCACTATGACCAGGCGCGCGAGCAGCTTTCACGAACGCCGCGCACGTTGCCCAGGTTGCACCTCAATCCGGACGTGACCGATCTGTTCGGGTTCACCTTCGACGACATCGAGATCCATGGCTACGATCCGGCACCGGCGATCAAGGCGCCGGTAGCGGTCTGACGGGGCATGCGGATTTCGCTGATCGCCGCGCTGGACCGCAACTTCGCCATCGGTCGTAATAACGATCTGCCGTGGCGGTTGCCCGATGACCTCAAGCGCTTCAAGGCGCTGACGCTGGGCAAGCCGGTGCTGATGGGCCGCAAGACTGCGCAATCGCTGGGCCGCGCGCTGCCGGGACGTTCGAACCTGGTGCTGACGCGTCGCGGGCGGGTGCCGTTCGAGGGCATGCAGGCGGTCGCATCGGTCGATGCCGCCGTTGCGCAGGCGCGCGCGCAGGGCGCCGGGGAGCTATGTGTCATTGGTGGCGGGGAGATTTATGCGCTGATCCTGCCGCAGGCCGATGTGCTGCACCTGACGCATGTCGAGACGGTGGTCGAGGCGGCGGACACGTACTTTCCGACATTTGACGCGGATCAATGGCAGGAGGTCGAACGCACCGCGCACCCTGTGGATGCGCGCCATGCAGTGGCCTTCGACTTCGTGGACTACACGCGCCTGCGTTGAGCGACGTGCCGCGTCAGGCAAGGGAGGCAAAGGTGTTGACGGTGTTGTTCATCTGTATCCAGAACCGTCTGCGGAGCCCGACTGCAGAACAGGTCTTCGCGGACTGGCCCGGCATTGAGACGGCCTCTGCAGGGCCCGGCAACGAGGCGGACAATCTGGTCACGCCCGAGCTCTTGCGCTGGGCGCAGCTGATCTTCGTCATGGAGCCCGTGCACCGCAGGCGCCTGGCGACACGCTTCCAACCGCATCTGGGCGCAGCGCGCGTGGTCTGCCTGGATATCCCGGACGACTACGCCTACATGGCGCCGGACTTGATCGCCCTGCTGCGCAGGAAGGTAGTGCGCTTTCTGCCGCCGCGTTGAAAGCCGGCGCGCGGCGCCGGCTTCGCTTCAATCCTGCTTGCCGCCGCCCGTCGGCACATCGCGTCCGGGCACCTGCACCAGGCGCAGGTCTTCGCTGTCCACCTGCAGCGCGGTGAGTTTGCCGCCCCAGACCGCACCGGTATCGAGCATGTGCACGCCGTGGCCCAGCATCAGGCCCAGGGTGGACCAATGGCCACACACGATCTTGAGGTCGCGCTCGGCACGGCCGGGCACTTCGTACCACGGATACAGGCCTTGGGCCTGCGTGCCGGGCGTGCCTTTCTCCTCAATCGCCAGGCGCCCACGCGGCGTGCAATAGCGCATGCGCGTCAACACGTTGATGATCGCGCGCCAGCGGTCATAGCCGGCCAGGCCCGTGGACCAGTGCGGCTTGTCGCCGTACATGTTGCGCAGCAGGCGGCGATACCCATCGCCATGCAGTTGTTGTTCGACCTCGCGCGCGTAGCGCTCGGCCAGCGGCACGGTCCACTTCGGCGACAGGCCGGCATGGAACATCATCCAGCCCAGCGTGCGATCCACGTGCACCAGCTTCTGCATGCGCAGCCAGTCCAGCAGGATGTCGCGATCCTCGGCCAGCACCACGCGCTGCAGGTCGGGATTGACCTTGCGCTGGTCTTCTTCCGAGCGCGCGCCCACCGCCAGCAGCGACAGGTCGTGGTTGCCCAGGACAACCACGCTCTGTTCGCGGAGTGAATGCACCAGCCGTAGGGTTTCCAACGACTGGCCGCCCCGGTTGACCAGGTCGCCACAGAACCAAAGCCGGTCACGCGACGGATCGAAACGGATCTTTTCCAGCAGCCGCTGCGTGATGTCGTAGCACCCTTGCAGGTCCCCGATGGCCCAGACACTCATATGAGGCGCACCGTCAGTGCAGGGTACGGGGGATGGACAGCGTGAACGGCGCGATGGCAGCGGAGAACTGCGTGCCGTCGTCAGCCACCATGTCGTAGCTGCCGCGCATCACGCCGTGCTCGGTCTCCAGCATCGTCCCGGAGGTGTACTGGAACACCTCGCCCGGGCGCAGGCGGGGCTGTTCGCCGACCACGCCTTCACCGCGCACTTCCTCCACCTTGCCGTTGGCATCGGTGATGATCCAGTGGCGGGAAATCAGGCGCGCAGGCATCTGCCCGGTGTTGCGGATATGGATGGTGTAGGCGAAGGCGTAGCGACTTTCCAGTGGGATGGATCGCTCATCCAGGAAGCGGGTCGCGACATCGACGTCGATGGCGTATTCGGCGGTATTCATGACGACAAGTTTACCAAGCAGGCGTGAGGACGAACCTCAAATCTCCGGCTTGATATTGGCCAGCCTGATGAAATCGGCTACGTCGATCTGCTCGGCGCGTGCATCCGGGCGCAGGCCAGCCGCTTCGATCACGCTGCTGTCGCATACAGTGGACAGCGCATTGCGCAGCGTCTTGCGGCGCTGGCCGAAAGCCGCGCGCACCACATCGGACAGGCGCTTGGGGTCGTCGATGCCAAGCGTGGCCGGATCGCGCGGCACCATGCGCACCACGGCCGAATCCACCTTCGGCGGCGGGCGGAACGCCCCCGGCGGCACGTTGAACAACGCAGTGACCTCGCAGTACGCCTGCAGCATGACGCTCAGCCGGCCATAGACCTTGCTGCCGGGACCGGCGGCCATGCGATCCACCACTTCTTTCTGCAACATGAAATGCATGTCGCGGATCGCGCCGGCGTGGTCCAGGGCATGGAACAGGATCGGCGAGGACAGGTTGTAGGGCAGGTTGCCGACCAGGCGGATCTGCTGACCAGCGGCCAGCGCAGTGAAGTCCACCTTGAGCACATCCGAATGCACGATGTGCAGCGCGCCGATCTCGCGCGCGGCGTGGGTCAGCGGTTCGATCAGGTCGCGGTCGAATTCAATCGCGGTCAGCGCGCCATGCTGGCGCAGTAGTGGCAGCGTGATGGCGCCCTGGCCGGGTCCGATTTCCACCAGTCGATCACCTGGCTTGGGATCGACCGAGCGCACGATCTTGTCGATGTAGGCGCGCTCGTGCAGGAAGTGCTGGCCGAGCGCTTTCTTGGCGGGGGCAGAGAAGCCGGTGCGGTCACCGGCGTAGGAGCGATTCATCGGGAAGCCTTGCGATGCTGGGCAAGCCGGGCGCACGTGGCGACCGCGGCAAGGAAGCTGGAGGGATCGGCGCGGCCGCTGCCGGCCAGGTCCAGGGCGGTGCCATGGTCCACGGCCACGCGGGGATAGGGCAGCCCCAGGGTCAGGTTCACGGCCTGCTCGAAACCGCTGTACTTGAGCACAGGCAGGCCCTGGTCGTGGTACATCGCCATCACCGCATCGAAACCGCGCAGTTTTTCGGGCAGGAAGGCGGTATCGGCCGGAAGCGGACCGACCAGGCGCATCCCCTGGGCGACAAGTTCTGCTAGGACCGGCTCGATCACCTCGATTTCTTCCATGCCCAGGTGCCCGGATTCGCCCGCGTGCGGATTGAGCCCGAGCACGGCAATGACTGGATCGGCAATGCCGAAGTCGCGGCGCAAGGCCGTGTGGGTGATCAGCAGGCGTGCGCGCAGGCGCTGGGGCGTGATGGCATCGGCGACCGCGCGCAGGGGCAGGTGGGTAGTGACCAGTGCCACGCGCACGATGTCGTTGGCCAGCATCATCACCACGTCACAGCCGGCGCGGCCGGCCAGCAGTTCGGTGGTGCCGGAGTAGGCGATGCCGCCTGCATTCACTGCCGCCTTGTGCACCGGGCCGGTGACGATGCCATCGAAGCGACCCGCCAGGCAGCCATCGGAGGCATCGCTGAGCGCGCCGATGACGGCGCAGGCATTGGCCGGATCGGCGGTGCCGAAGCGCACGGGTGCGGCGTTTGGGACCTGGTGCAGGACCACGTCGCCCGGCTGCCAGGCAGCCGTATGGGTTGTCGTATCGAGCAGGCGCAACGGCAGACCCAGTTGCGCGGCCGCGGCCTGCAACGTGAGGGGGTCGGCATAGACGGTCAAGCGACAATCCGCCCGGCGCTGTTGCGCCAGGCGGATGCAGAACTCGGGACCGACGCCGCCGGGCTCACCCGGCACCAACGCCAGGTGCGGCAGCTCAGCTGCCGGAGGCAGGTGTCGCAGCGGTACGGATGTCGACATAGGCTTCGCCGCGCATCTCCTGCAGGAAGCGGTTGTACTCGTCTTCCAGCTTGCGGCGACCAATCGTGTCGCGAACCTGCGCGCGGCGGTTCTGGTCAGTTACGTCGGTTTCGCGGCTGGCCTCGCGCTGCAGGATGTGCCAACCGGCCTCGGTGCGGAATGGCGTGCTGACCTCACCATCGTTCACGCTGGTGACGGCCTTGCCGAAATCCGGGCCATACGCATCGGCCGGGAACCAGCCCAGCTCGCCGCCTTCACCCTTGGAGTTGACGTCCTCGGAGGACTCCTGGGCCACTTCGGCAAAGTTGGCGCCACCTGCAACGCGGGCACGCAGTGTGTCGATCTTGGCCTTGGCGGCATCGGCGTCCTGCACTGCGGTGATGCGCACCAGGATGTGGCGAGCCTGGTATTCAGTGACCTTCTGCTCGGCGCCTGCCGCCTGCGAGGCATCGCGTGTTTCCACCAGCTTCAGCAGCTGGAAGCCGGAAGGACCGCGGATCGGGCCGACGACCTGGCCGGCCTGCATGTTCTTGAGCATCTCGGCAAAGGCGGTCGGGATCTCGTCCTGGCTGCGCCAGCCCAGGTCACCGCCTTCCAGCGCGTTGGGGCTGTCGGAATAGCGCACGGCCGCCGCCGAGAATTCCATTTCGTTGCGATCAAGCAGGCCTTTGACGCCTTCGATCTTCTGCTGGCCCGTGGCGATCTGCTGCGCGTTGGCGCCCTCAGGCAGGCCCACTAGGATGTGCGCGAGGTGGTACTGGGTGCCGTTGTTGGTCTGCGCGGCCATGGCAGCATCCACTTCGCTCTCGCTTACCTGGACACGACTCTGCGCATAGCTCTGGCGCAGGCGCTGGACAGTGATCTCCTCGCGGATGGACTCGCGGAATCCGTCGAAATCCAGGCCGTCCGAGGCCAGGCGCTGGCGCAGGCCATCAAGGGTGGTGTTGTTCTGCTGGGCAATGTTGGCGATGGCGCCATTGACTTCCTGGTCGCCCACCCGGATGCCGGTGCCGTTGGCACGGGCGACCTGCAGCTTGACCAGGACCAGGCGTTCAGCCACCTGGCGACGCAGCACGTCTTCCGGCGGGAGCTGCCCGGGCTGGTTGACATACTGAGCCTTGACGTTGGCCACCGCGCGGTCCAGCTCGCTGGTGAGCACCACGTCCTCATCCACGATGGCGGCAATGCCATCCAACGCCTGCGCCGTGGCGGCCGTCTGCGCAAAAACGGGAGACACCGCCAGGGCGACGGCGATCATGCTGGCAAGCAGCGGGCCGGTGAGGAACGGGCGTTGGCACATAGTCTTCATAGGATCGAATCCGGGCCGGAATTGTCAGTCTGGGAGTCCGACGCGGCATTGCTCGGCGGGACCAGGTACAGGTCGTCGCGGTAGTAGCCGAGAATAGCACGGCGCAAGGTCTGGTCCGTGTTCTGGCCGGCCGAGCCGAGGCCTTTCAGGACGAACTCGAACTGGATGGCGTTGTTGAGATCACCTTCGCGGTTGCGCACGAATCGGCGCGCCAGCAGGCGCACGGCCAGGCAGCAGCTGTCCCACTGGACGCCAGCGATGGTCTCCAGCGGTTTGCGGTCCAGGATGGAGTAGTAATAGCGGCCCACCACACTCCAGGTCGGGTTGATGGGATACAGGAAGGACAGGTCGCCCTGCTCAAGCAGGTCGCGACGGTAGCGATAGGTGATATTCACCACGCCATCGTCCTTGAACAGGTAGCGGCCGCGGACGCTGGCCAGGTCGGCGCGTCGGTACTTGGGGTCCCACTGGTAGGACGCGCCAATGGTCCAGCGGTCGGTCGGGGCGTAATTGGCGTCGGCCACCCATGCCGACTTGCCCTGCTCGACCTCGCGCTCGCAGTTGGCCGTGCTCTGGTTGCACAGGGTCACGCGCGAATCGTCGAAATACAGGATCTGCCCCAGACTGACGGCCAGCTTTTCCTTGCCGTCGGACTGGCGCAGCAAGCGGCTGCTCAAGGCCATGGTCAGCTGGTTGGCATCGGACTGTCGGTCCGGGCCGGAGTAGCGGTTGTCGCGGAACAGCTGGCCCCACGCGAAGGTGAAGGCGCGGGTGTCGAACAGCGGCAGGTCGTCCTGATTGCGATAAGGCGAATTCAGATAGAACACGCGTGGTTCCAGCGTCTGCAGATACGGCTTGCCATCGATCTCGGTCTCGCGGTCGAAGAACAGGCCGGCATCGAAGGTCGCGATCGGCAGGCTGCGAGTCGGGTCATTATTTGGGGCTTCGCCGACACCTGCCATGCTCTGGGCGAGGCGGTCGCTGAGCTGATAGGCGGTATAGCGCCAGGCGATCGTGGGCGTGATGTACCACGCTGCGCCACTGATCGGCATGGAGATGTAGGGCTTCAGATCCAGGCGGCTGCCGCTGCCCCTGCTGGGGTCCTCATGCTGGAAGTTCACCAGTTCGGTCTTGGCGCCTAGGGTCACGATGGAGCCGAACGGCTGTTCCCAGTTGAAGTACAGCCGCGGCGTGCGGTTGTAGGGCATCACGCCATCGGTGAGCGTGTAATCGGCAAGCTGCCAGCGGTCGGCCATGACCCCGGCGTCCCAGTAAGCGCCCTGGCCATACAGGCCGACCGTGCTCTGTAGCAGGGACTGGGCCATGCCGTAGGTCGAGTTGCCATTGTCTTCCAGATAGCGCTCATCGCTGATCCAGATCAGGTTGGCGCGTGCCTGCCACTGCGCACTGACGTTGTGCGAACCATCAAACCGGAGCGATCCGCGATTCTTCTCGTGCAGTGAATCGTTGTAGCGGATCTGCTCGCCGCTTTCATAGTCCTGTCGGCGCCGATCAACCAGATCATCAGTGGGGATCCAGCTGCCGCTGACAACGCCGCGGCCGCGCTCGTAGAGGTAGCGGAACTCGCCGCCCAACTGGATGCCGCGCTGAGTCATGATCCGTGGCTCCAGCGTGGCATCGTAATTGGGTGCCAGGTTCAAATAGATCGGCTGGCGATAGTCGAAACCGTTGCGCCCGTTGTTGCCGATCGCCGGATACAGCAGGCCCGTCTGGCGGTGGTCGTCGATCGGAAACTTGGCCCACGGCATGTACAGCACCGGGATCTCGCGCTTGCCGACGCGGATGGTCGCGCCATGGGCCACGCCCCAGCCGGCGTCCGTATTGAAGTCGATCCGGCGCGCGCGCATGGCCCAGAGCCGGTCGCCCGGATCACAGGTCGTATAGGTCGAGCCGTGCAGGGCACCATCGGCGCCGGACATTTCGATGAAATCCGCGCCACCGTTGCCACGCCGATCAACCAGCTGGTATTGGACGTTCTCCACGCGATGCGTATCGGTGCCTTGGTTGCCTTCGGCGCGCTCGGCGATCAAGCGGATGCCGCTGTCCTGGTAGCGCACATGGCCATTGGCCACGTAGGACTGGTCATCTTGGTTGAAATTCAGGCTGTCGGCGTTCAGGAACTGGTCGCCACGGATCAGCCGGACATCGCCTTGATAGGCG
>JBEVNH010000025.1:0-20921 GCA_040508175.1 Pseudoxanthomonas sp. | reverse complement strand
CGGCTGCTGTTGGGGTGAGGGTGGTCAGGCAGGCACCCGGCACCGGGACGACCGCCTCACCGTCCCGGCCCGGCAACGCAGCACCGGCGCCTCGCGGCGCAGGCTGGATTTGCCCGGCGAGCGCAATTATTGGGTTGCGGCCGGCGCCGCAGGCAGTACCGCGCCCTTGTACTTTTGCTCGATGAAGTCGCGCACGGTCTGGCTGGTGAGCGCTTTGGCCAACGCCTGGATCCGCGGGTCGTCACGGTTGTCCTCGCGTGCGACCAGGAAGTTCACGTAAGGCGACTCCGATCCTTCGATGACCAGGGCGTCCTTGGTCGGATTCAGGCCCGCGTCCAGCGCGTAGTTGGTATTGATCAGCGCCAGATCCACCTGGTCAAGCACGCGCGGCAGCATGGCCGAGTCCAGCTCGCGGAACTTCAGGTGCCTGGGATTTTCGGTGATGTCGCGCTGGGTCGACAGCGCATTGCTGGCGTCCTTGAGTTTGATCACGCCAGCCTTGTCCAGCAGGATCAGCGCCCGGCTGTTGTTGCTCGGGTCGTTCGGGATCACCACATCCGCATTGTCGGGCAGCGCAGCGATGTCCTTGAAACGACGCGAATAAGCGCCGAACGGTTCGATGTGCACGCCGACCACCGTCACCAGCTTGGTGCCGCGGTCGCGGTTGTAGGCGTCCAGGTAAGGTTCGGTCTGGAAATAGTTGGCATCCAGTTGCTTCTGTACGACCTGGTCGTTGGGCTGCACGTAGTCGTTGAAGACGCGCACCTTGAGGTCGATGCCCTCATTGGCCAGCAGTGGCTTGACCACGTCCAGCACTTCGGCATGCGGCACGGCGGTGGCGGCGATGGACAGGGTCTTGTCCTGCCCGCTAGCGGTACCGCCCTTGCTGCAGGCAGCCAGCGCGACGGTGGCAAGGGCAAGGAACAATGGCTTGGCAAAGGTCATGTGGGGGTCCGTAGGGAATCAGCGGCGGTTGAAATGGGACGTCAGGCGGTCACCGACCACCTGGATCAGCTGCACCAGCACCAGCAGCAGCGCGACGGTGACCACGGCCACGTCGGTGTGCGAACGCTGGTAGCCATCGCGGTAGGCAAGATCGCCCAAGCCGCCCGACCCAATCGCCCCCCCCATGGCGGTGAAGCCGACCAGCGCAATGGCCGTGATGGTTGCAGCCGAGATCAGGCCTGGACGCGCCTCGGGCAGCAGCACGCGGGTGATCAGTTGCCAGGTCGTCGCGCCCATGGCGGTGCTGGCCTCCAGGACGCCCCGATCGACCTCGCGCAGGGCGGATTCGGCCAGCCGCGCGAAGAACGGCGCGGCACCCACCACCAGCGGCAGGATCGCACCGCGCACCCCGAGCGAGGTGCCCATCACCGCCAGCGTGAGGGGAATCAAGCTGATCATCAGGATGATGAAAGGCACCGAGCGCAGGATGTTGACCACCAGCGCCAGGCTGTTATGCAGCCACGGACGCGACTGCCGATGCCCGCGGCCGGTGAGGAACATCACCACGCCGAGCGGCAGGCCGATGGCCAGGCTAAGCGGCAACGAGGCCGCCATCATGATCAGCGTGTCGAGCAGCGCCTGCAGGATTTCATGGCCCTTGCCGGCATCGACATTGGGGAACCATGCGGCAATCAGCGCGCTCACGGCAGCACCTCCACATCAACACCTGCCGATGCCAGGGCGGCCTGTACGGCGCCGATCTCGCCGGTGAAGGCCACGGTGAGCTGGCCGTACGGCGTCTGACGGATCCGGTCGATGCGGCCGGACAGGATGCTGAAATCCGAATGCGTCTGCCGCGCCACCGCGGACAGGATCGGCTGGTAGGTGGTCTCTCCAGTGAAGGTCAGCCGCAGGCGTGTGGCGCCGACCGGCATCGGCAGCGCATCGCCCTGCCCGTGCGCGACCTCCGCTTCACGCACGAAGCGATGTGTCGTCGGGTGCCTTGGGTGCAGGAACACCTGCGCGACCGGGCCTGCTTCGACGATGCGCCCGGCGTCCAGGACTGCCACGCGGTCGCAGATCCGGCGGACCACATCCATCTCGTGGGTGATCAACACGATGGTCAGGCCCAGCTCGGCATTGATGTCGGCCAATAGGTCCAGCACCGAGGCCGTCGTCTGTGGATCCAGCGCACTGGTGGCTTCGTCGCAGAGCAGGATCTTGGGATCGGTCGCCAGCGCCCGCGCAATGCCCACCCGCTGCTTCTGACCGCCCGACAACTGCGCTGGATACTTCTTGGCCTGATCCTGCAGGCCGACGCGCGCCAGCAGCGCGGGCACGCGTTTGGCGATCTGGGCGGCCGACTCGTCCGCCAGGCGGAGTGGAAACGCAACGTTCTCGAAGATCGTCAACGAGGACAGCAGATTGAAATGCTGGAAGATCATGCCGACCCGGCGGCGCAGGGTACGCAGTCCGTGGTCATCGAGGGTACCGATGTCCTGGCCATCGACGATCACCTGTCCGCCGGAGGGCGCTTCCAGGCCGTTCAACAGGCGGATCAACGTCGACTTGCCCGCGCCCGAATGGCCGATGATGCCGAACACCTCACCCGCGCCGATCTTGAGATCGAGCGGATGCAGCGCCACGATCTGGCTCCCCGACACGGAATAGGCCTTGTGGGCCTGCTGAAGTCTGATCACAAGTTCACTGTCTGCCATGCAGGAATTGCATGGAGATGCCATGCGCAGGTGCCATTTTGCGCGGTCTCCCGCCAGAAGTCAGTTACATGTCAGCTACGAGCCGGCAAGGCGGTACCGCCCGACCCGCGGGTCCTACCAGCGCCCCACGGGACGGCGGCGATAACGCTCACATCGCCTAAACCTCCCCCGCCGGTAGAGTGCCGCCCCTTCGCAGTACCGACGCAGTCCAGCATGGCCGGCCAGTCCCTCGACATTGAAGACCGACTCTTCCGCCGCGGCGTCAGCGACCAGGAGGTCCGCCAGGCCACCGAGCTGGTGCGCGAGTACATCGAGGCACACCGCGCAGACCTGTTCGACGTACCCGCCTGGGCCGCCTTCGGCGACTTCTACGAAGAGTTGACTCGCAACCTCAGTGTCCAGCAGATCGCGGCTTTCGAGATTGCGGTCGATACCTTGCTGGTCGGCGTCGGCGCACTACGCTGGTCCGCTGCGCAGGAAGCGCTAGCGGCATCACGGCGCGCGATCGTCGCGTCCTCGCTGGCGGCGCGTGATCCGACACCCGGCGCCTGACCCGAATGAGCGCGTGAAATACGCGTGAACCGGCGGTCGTTCTTGTAAGAAATATTTGCGCCAATTCAAGGGCTTGGCTGCGAATGCTGAGTTAACATTCACGGTCAATTTTCCGATGAAGCACAGCATGCAGCACTCAATGGCGTCTCGCGACCGATGGATCTGGCTCGGGGCGGGAAGCCTCATGGCGGTGACACTGGCGCTTGAACTGGTGGTGCCGCTTGGCTACGCAGTGTGGCTCACCTACTTCATGGCCGTGGGCATCACCGTCTTCCAGAGCCGCACCAAGGTGCCGCTGATCGTGGCGCTGCTGTCGTGCGTGATGCTCATCGTCGGTTACAACCTCGCCACGGCGAGCACGGTCTCGGGGTATTCCCCGATCAACCGCAGCATCGGCGGGGTGTCGTTCATCGTGATGGCCATGGTCGTCACCCAGGCGCTGCGTGCGCGTCAGCAGGCCGAAGAAGCGCTGTGGCTGCAGGAGGCAGAGAACACGGTCTCGCTGAATCTGCGCGGGGAACAACATGCCGATGTGCTGGCCAATGCGGCGCTGGCCGCGCTGTGCCAGCAGATGGATTGCCAGGTGGGCGCACTGTATCGGCTCGATGGTACGCAACTGGTCCTGGTAGGCGGCGTTTCGCTGCCCAGCAATATCGCCACGACGCTGCCTGCGCAGCGGGGTCAGCTGAGCGAGGTGGTCAAGCGCAACCGTGTCCTGCGCTTGCGCGATGTCGAAGGCTCGCACCTGAGCATCGACTCGGGCCTGGGGCGCAGCGCGGCGCGCGAACTGTTTCTAGCACCGGTCACGGTGGACGGACGGGTGACCGGCGCGATCGAACTGGGCCGCACCCAGCAGGCGCAGGAACAGGAACGTGAGCTCGCCCTGCTGGAACAGTGCGGCGAACCGATTGGCATTGCCCTGCGCACGGCCCTGCAGCGCACGCAGCTGATCGAACTGCTGGAAGAAACTCAGCGCCAGAGCGAGGAACTCCAGGCTCAGCAGGAAGAACTGCGCGTGGCCAACGAGGAGCTGGAAGAACAGAGCCGCAGCCTGCAGCACTCGCAGACCCATCTCGAACAGCAGCAGAGCGACCTGGAGCAGACCAACGTGGCGCTGGAGGAGCGCACGCACGAGCTGGAAGCGCAGAAGCAAGCACTGCTGGTGGCACAGAACCAGCTGGTGCGCAGCGCAGAGGAGCTGGCCACCACCTCGCGTTACAAGTCCGAGTTCCTGGCCAACATGTCGCACGAGCTGCGTACGCCGCTCAACAGTTCGCTGATCCTGGCCAAGCTGCTGGTCGACAACAAGGACGGCAACCTCAGTGGCGAACAGGTCAAGTACGCACAGGCCATCCTGTCGTCCAACAACGATCTGCTCGCACTGATCAACGACATCCTGGACCTGTCGCGCATCGAGGCCGGCCACGTCGAGCTGTCTGACGAATCGGTCGCCCTTGAGGGCGTGGCGCAGCGCTTGCGAGAGACTTTCGAGCCGATGGCGAAGCAGAAAGGCCTGCGCCTGTCGATCGAGGTCGCCGCCGGTGCGCCGGCGCGCATCGAGGTGGACAACCAGCGCCTGCAGCAGATCCTGAAGAACCTGCTCGCCAATGCGATCAAATTCACCGACCGCGGCTCGGTCAGCCTGAAAGTCCAGCCAGCCGCGGCGGGCCGCGTGCGGTTCGAGGTCTGCGACTCCGGCATCGGCATTCCCCGGGAACAGCTCGGCACGATCTTCGAGGCATTCCGTCAGGCCGATGGCAGCACGCGACGCAAGTACGGCGGCACCGGATTGGGGCTGTCGATTTCACGCGACCTGGCCACCCGCATGGGGGGCGACATCACCGTGGACAGCGAGCCCGGCCGTGGCAGCTGTTTCATCCTGGAACTGCCCGAGGCCGGTTCAACCTCGGTGCCATCGCAACATCCCGCACTCCCCCCGACCACGCAGATGGCCGCCGCCGTGTCGGACGTGCTCGGCACCCGTGCACCGACCATCACGCCGACCGCGCCACCGCCGCGCACGACACCGGCCGTGGTCACCGAGCCGGAACTGGTGCGCCGCCATCCCGGTCGCCTGATCCTGGCCATCGAGGACGACGCGCGCTTTGGCCAGGCGCTGTCCGAGCTCGCCGGCGAGCTGCAGTTCGACTTCGTGCTCGCTACCAGCGCCGAGGAAGGCCTGGAACTGGCGGCGCGCCTCAAGCCCAACGGCATCCTGCTGGACATCGGTTTGCCGGACGTGTCGGGCCTGAGCGTGCTGGAGCGCATCAAGCGCGATCCAGGCACGCGCCACATCCCGGTGCACATCGTCTCGGCACTGGAGCGCAGCCAGGTGGCGCGCGAGCTGGGCGCAGTCGGTTTCCTGCTCAAGCCGGCCACCCGCGAACGCCTCATCGAGGCAATCCACCAGCTCGAGCAAACCAATGCGCGCGCGCTGCGGCGCCTGCTGATCGTCGAGGACGATCAGGACCTGCGCCAGAACCTGCAGCTGCTGCTGGCCAGCGACCAGCTGGAGATCGTGCCGGTCGGCAGCGTGGCCGAGGCCATGGAACAACTGGCCGGCTCCACCTTCGATTGCATGATCACCGACCTGGCCCTGCCCGATGGCAGCGGCTATGACTTGCTGGAGAAGATGGCCGACAGCCCGGCGCTGGCCTTCCCGCCGGTCATCGTCTATACCGGACGGGCGCTCTCGCGCGAGGAAGAGACCCGCCTGCGCCGTTACTCCAAGAGCATCATCATCAAGGGCGCGCGCTCGCCCGAACGCCTGCTGGATGAAGTCACGCTGTTCCTGCACAGCGTGGAGTCGACGCTGCCCAGCGACCAGCAGCGCCTGCTCAAGGAAGCGCGCCGTCGCGATGCCGTGCTGGATGGCCGCACGATCCTGCTGGCTGAAGACGACGTGCGCAACATCTTCGCCCTGTCCAGCGTGCTGGAGCCGCTGGGCGTGAAACTGGAGATCGCACGCAATGGCCAGGAAGCACTCGACCGGCTCAAGACCCTGGAGCCGGACCTGGTGCTGATGGACATCATGATGCCGGAGATGGATGGCCTGACCGCCATGCGCCACATCCGCGCCACGCGGGAGCTGCAGGATCTGCCGATCATCGCGCTGACCGCCAAGGCCATGGCCGACGACCGCGAGCGTTGCCTGCAGGCCGGCGCGAACGACTACATCGCCAAGCCCATTGACGTGGACAAGCTGGTCTCGCTATGCCGGGTGTGGTGCTCGCGTCAATGAACGAGGCCGAGCTGTTCGATCTCGAACTGCGGGTGATGCTGGAGGCGATCTACCAGCGCTACCACTATGATTTCCGCGAGTACGCGATCTCCTCGTTGCGGCGCCGCGTGCAGCAGGCGATGAGCCGCTTCGGCTGCCCGCGCGTGGTGGATCTGCAGCATCGCCTGCTGCACGAGCCGGAGCTGTTCGCGCAGGCCATGCAGTTCTTCACCGTGCAGGTCTCGGAGATGTTCCGCGACCCGGAATACTTCCTGGCGCTGCGCGAGCACGTCATGCCGGTGCTGGGCACCTACCCGTCGCTGAAGATCTGGGTGGCCGGTTGCAGCACGGGCGAGGAAGTCTGGTCGCTGGCGATCCTGCTGCAGGAAGAAGGCCTGCTGGAGCGCACCCTGCTCTACGCCACCGACATCAATCCCGAGGCACTGGCCACCGCCGAACGCGGCGCCTTCGCGATCGACCGCATGGCGCAATTCAGCGGCAACTACCTGCGCGCCGGCGGCAAGGCTTCGCTGTCGGACTACTACACCACGGCCTACAACGGCGCGGTGCTGGACCGGCAGCTCAAGCGCAACATCGTCTTTGCCGATCACAGCCTGGCCACCGATGCGGTGTTCTCCGAAGTGCAGCTGGTGTCCTGCCGCAACGTGCTGATCTATTTCAACCGGGCGCTGCAGGACCGGGCGATCGGGCTGTTCCACGAGGCGCTGGTGCATCGCGGCTTCCTGGGGCTGGGCAGCAAGGAGTCGCTGCAATTTGGCCAGCATGCCAATCAGTTCGACACCCTGCTGCGCGAGCAGCGGGTGTATCGCAAGGCGTCATGAGCAGCGATGCGACCGCGCCGTTCCGTGACTTCGATGCCGTGGTCATCGGTGCCTCGGCCGGCGGCGTGCATGCACTGCAGGTGCTGCTGTCCAGCCTGGATGCCAGCCTGCCCGTGCCGGTACTGATCGTGCTGCACGTACCGCGCGACCGGCCCAGCCGGCTCGCATCTTTGCTGGATGGCCTCTGCGCATTGCCGGTGACCGAAGCGATCGACAAGCAGCCACTCCGCCCGGGCACGGTGACCGTGGCGCCGCCGGATTACCACCTGTTGGTGGAAGACCACGACACGTTGGCGCTGTCGATGGACGAGGAGGTGCTGTTTTCGCGGCCAGCCATCGACCCCTTGTTCGAATCGGCGGCGGCCGTGTTCGGCCAGCGCCTGCTCGGCCTTCTGCTGACCGGTGCCAGCAGCGACGGCACCCACGGCGTGGCGCGTATCCGCGCTGCCGGCGGTACCGTCTGGATCCAATGCCCGGAAGAAGCCGCCGCTCCCTTGATGCCCGCGTCCGCGCTGGCCGGCCCTGGTGCCGATGCGGTGCTGACCCTGAGCTCCATGTGCGATGCATTGAAGAGAGTTTTGCCATGAATCTTGTCTCCCCTGCCACCATTTCCGCAGGCATGCAGGCCGAGGTGGTGAACCTGTTGATCGTCGACGACATCCAGCAGAACCTGATCGCCATGGAAGCGCTGCTGCGCCGCGACGGGCTCAACATCCTATGCGCGCGGTCCGGCCCCGAAGCATTGGAACTGCTGCTGCAGCACGACGTGGCGCTGGCCCTGCTGGATGTGCAGATGCCTGAAATGGATGGCTTCACGCTGGCCGAGCTGATGCGCGGCTCACCGCGTACGCGCGATGTGCCGATCATCTTCCTTACCGCTTCGCCCGACGATCCGCAGCGCTCGTTCAAGGGCTACGAAGCGGGCGCGGTGGATTTCCTGCACAAACCGATCGAGCCGCACATCATCCTGGGCAAGGTCAAAGTGTTCATCGAGCTATACGAGCAGCGGCGCCAGTTGAAGACGCAGAACGCGGCACTAGAACATGCGCTGCGGCTGAACGAGACGATGATGGCCGTGCTCAGCCACGACCTGCGCACGCCGCTGACCACCGTTTTGCTCTGTACCGATGCGCTGGGACTTGCCCTGCCTCAGGACGATACGCAGGCACGCAAGCCCCTGCAGCGCATCGACGGCGCCGCACGCCGCATGGCCCGCATGGTGGAACAGCTGCTGGATTTCTCGCGCATCCGCAACGGCAGCCTGCGGTTGGAGACGCGCCCCTGCAACCTGGGCGAGGTCACGCGCACGGTCGCGGACGACGTGGCGCATTCGCATCCGACCGAGACGATCACGATCGAGGAACAGGGCAACCTGTCGCTGCACGCCGATGCCGATCGGGTGATGCAGGTGCTGTCCAACCTGCTCGGCAATGCACTGGTGCACGGCGCCGGTCATCCCATCGAGGTGCGGCTGGATGGGCGCCGCGCGGGCACGCTGTCGCTGGAAGTGCGCAATACCGGCGCGATCTCCGACGCCTTGATGCCGCGGTTGTTCGAACCCTTCAAGGCCAGCTTCAACCCCACCCAGGGACTGGGGCTGGGCCTGTATATCGCGCAACAATTCGTACAGGCACATGGCGGCCACCTGCAGGCTCACAACGAGCAGGGCCAGGTCGTGTTCCGCGCGGAGCTGCCGCGCGCCTGATGCTGCCAGCCCTGGCGTGCCGCCGACATCGAGCGGCTGTGCTGGCCAATGGCGCTGCTGCGTCGCAAGGCAGGCAACCGCAGTCACTTAACGTGACCGGCACTAGCCTTGCGACGATCTGATCGGGAGGCAAGCTCATGGATCGCACATCGCGTGTTGTCATCGGCATCGCAATGGCCACGACGGCGGGCACACTTCACGGCACGACCGCACAGGCACAGGGTGCAACCAGGGCGGCGCCGCCATACCTCGACGCCACTTCCAGCCACGTCCCCGCAGCGGCAGAATTGCATGCCCTGGATGTCGCGTTGCTGGACGTGGATGGCGACGGCGACCTGGACGTGGTGCTGGCGGTGGAGAACGGCCAGAATCTGCTTTACCTCAATACCGGCAGCGGCAAGCTGCAGCGCAAGGACGGCGCCTTCGGTCCACGCAAGGCCGACAACGAGCACGTGCGCACTGCCGACTTCAACGGCGACGGGCATGCGGACGTGGTGTTCGTCGCCGAGGACGATGAAACTCCGCAGCTGTTCCTCGGCGATGGCAAGGGCAGCTTCCGCGATGTCAGCGACCGCCTGCCTGCGCGCGGGCAAGGCAATGGCCTGGCTGTCGGCGACGTCAGCGGCGACGGCATCCCGGACATTGTGGTGGGTAACACTTCGGAGGGAAAATCCGGCAGCGCGGGTCCGTTTCTGTGGCTGGGTGATCAAGACAAGCGCGGCTATTTCATCGATGCCACGGCCTCGCACCTGGCGGGCCTCAAGGCCGAAACACAAGGCGTCGCACTGGCCGACGTGGATGGCGATGGCGACCTGGACATGGTGCTGGCCAACCAGCAACCGCCGAATCGCCTGCTGCTCAACGATGGCAAGGGCCGTTTCACCGAAGCCAGGGACGCGCTGGAATTGCGCGTGCCATTGGAAACGCGCGAAGTCCATGTCTTCGACGCCACGGGCGATGGCCATCCGGACATCGTGTTCTTCAACATCACCAGCAATGCGCAGGGGTGGGAGAAGGATCCGCAGACGCGTCTGCTGGTGAACGATGGCAAAGGGCGCTTCCGCGACGAGACCGACGCGCGCCTGCCGAAACACCGCTTCTCAAGCTGGGGCGGCCTGCCGGTGGACTTCAATGGCGACGGCGCCATGGACCTGCTGGTCGGGGCGATCGAAGTGCCTGGTTTCAAGCCGCTGCAGCTGCAGGCCTGGCAGAACGACGGGCGGGGTCATTTCCGCGATGTCACCGCCACGGTGATCCCGGCCAGCATGGTCGGCCGCAGCTGGAGCATGGCCAAGGGCGATCTGGATGGCGACGGCAAGCCGGACGTAGCCATCGGTGGCTGGCGCTCGCAGATGCGCCTGCTGCTGAGTGGACAACAAAAAGCAGCGGCCGGGTCGCAATCGGCCGCTGCAACGACGCATCAGGCATCTCCCTGATCCGAAGAGCGCCGCGGCGGAGACGCGCCGCGATTTCGACTGATACACACTTGATCAAGGCGGCCTTGACCGGGGCGGCCTGCGTCAGAACTTCATCGCAATGCCCAGGGTGAACGAACGACCGTAGCGGTAGTAGCTATTCAACAGCAGCGGGTTGCCGTTGATGCTGGTGGTCTGCTCGTCATCCAGCAGGTTCTGCCCTTCCAGGCTGACGGTAAAGGTGTCGTTGATGCGGTACATCACCTGCGCGGTCAGCCAGGTCAGCTTGTCAGACTGCTCGTTGTAGCCCTCGCCCAGCACGTTGGTCGCGGTGGTGAAGCCATCGGTGTGGTCAGCCGTAGTGCTGACGGACCAGGGCCCCTTGTCGTAGATCAGGCCCAGCGAATACACCGCGGGCGCGATGCCTTCCAGCGGACGCTCCAGGCCATTGACGAAGCTCTTGGACCAGTTGCGGGTGTACTGCGCACGGAAGCCGAAGCCGTTGTCCCAGAAGTGCTGCAGGCCAGCCTCGATGCCGCGGACCTTGGCGTAGTCGCCGTTGATCGGCCGCATGATGTTGAACAGATACCCCGGCACCCCGATGTCCTGCTGCGGTTCCCAGCTGGTGGTGATCTGGTTCTCGATGCGCTTGTAGAAGGTGGCCACGTTGAAGATCGAGCTCTCGCTGAAATACCACTCCAGCGACACGTCGCCTTGCTTGGCGGTATACGGCTTGAGGTCGGCATTGCCGCCGTAGATCTGGGTGAACTCGCCCCAGGACACACTAGCCGTGGTGTTGGTCGGCGCCAGCTGTTCGACCGAAGGGCGCGCCATGGTCTTGGCCGCGCCCACGCGTAGCTGCAGGTCGTCGGTGAACTTCCAGGTGAAGTTGCCCGAGGGCAGCCAGTAATGGTAATCCGCGTCCTGCACCACTGGCGTCGGGTCGGCGTAGGTGGCCACATAGTTGAACGCGCCGTTCTCAGTGATGCTGGTGATCTGGGCATCCCAGGCCTGCGAGCGCGTCTTGGTCTTGACGTAGCGCACGCCGACATCGGCGCTCCAGCGCTCGCCGGACAGGTCGGCCTGCACGTAGAGGGCATCGGTCTTCTCACGCACGCGATAGCTTTCCAGCGGGTTCCACTGCGGGGCCGCCATCGAGAAGTCGTACGTGGTGCCGTCCGGGCGCGGGTTGCCGTTGTAGGCCTCCAGCTGCTGCAGGTAGTTGGGCACGTCGAAGCCGAGGAAGCTGCGCGGGAAGGACGAGCTGACCTTGTCCATGAAGTGCGGCAGCGAGAAGGTGTTGCGCAGCACGCCGCCGCCCAGCTGGCCCACGTTGATGGCGTTGTCGCCGGAGTAATAGTCCGCACCACCGGTCAGCGTGTTGTTGACCAGGTCGCGGGTCTTCTTGCGATCGGTCCGCGAGACGCCGAACTTGATGTTGTCCACGCCCCAGTCGCCGACGAACAGCTTGCCGCCGAGGGTGCCGCCGGTGATCTCGTCTTCGATGTTGTCGCCACGCAGTTCCATGTAGTGCGTGTTGAAGTCCGAGCCGGTGAACTGGCCATTGGCCAGGCCAGAGGCCAGTTCGCGCCCGTCATCGAAAGTGGCGCTGACGTTGGGCACGCCGTTGGGGCTGAGCGTGATGCGCGCGGTATTGGGCTGGTTCATGCGCAGGACCACGTAGGTGTCCTGGCCACCGGAGCGACGCTGCGAGGTCGAGCGGTAGAGATCGCTGCTCAGGCTCAACCGGTCGTTGACGTCCCACTGGCCGTTGACGCCAAACAGATCGGTCTCGACCACGCGGTACTGGGTCTGGTTGAGCAATTCCGGGTTGAGGCGCTGTTCCGGATCGGGGTTGTCCATCGTCAGCCCGGTGACGATGCCGTTCTGCACGTTGATGTCAGACCAGCGGCCCGGCGCGAACAGCGGGTAATACGACTGCTGGTAGGACACCTGCGGCGAATCCAGCTTGGTTTTCAGGCCATCGACGGTGATGCGGATGTCGTCGGTCGGCCGCCATTCGAACTTGCCGGAGTACGCGGTGCGCTTCTTGTCTTCCAGGATCGAGCCGACGCGGAACTGGCCCGGGCCGATCAGGCCGTATTCGTCCGGATCCAGCTCGCCGTTGCCGTTCGGGTCGATGTTGCCGCCCCAGGCGTTGCCGTACCAGTCGGTGCCTGGCACAGGGTTGCGCGTCCAGCCGCCGTCGTTGCCGGCCACGTCGGTGCGGTCGCGGCGGTTGGCATAGACCGCGCCCAGCAGGATGCCGACGGTGTCGTCGGCGAAGGTGTTGCTGTAGGTGGCAGACACCTTGTGGCCGTTGAGCTCAGACATCTGGTTGCGGTCGCCCTCCAGGCGCACGATGCCGTGCTGGCCCTTCTGGTCGAAGGGGCTGGCCGAGCGCAGGTTGACCAGGCCGCCGATGGCGCCTTCGGTCAGGGAGGCCTGGGTGCCCTTGATGACATCGGCGCCGCTGATCACGTCGGCCGGCAATACGTCGTAGGCGAAGTCGCGTCCGGCGCCGTCGGTCGCCAGGATGCGGTCATTGAAGGTGGTCAGGGTGTATTCCGGCCCCAGGCCGCGCACGCTGACCTTCTGGCCCTCGCCGCCGGCGACGCGCGTGATGGACACGCCGGTGATGTGACTGAGCGAATCGGCCACGTTGTCATCGGGAAAGCGGCCTAGCTCGAGCGCACTGATCGAATCCTGCACCGTGGCGGCGTCGCGCTTGAGGTCGGTGGCACGCGCCAGGCTGGCGCGCACGCCGGTGACCACCACGGTGTCCAACTCGACTGCGTCCTGGCCGGCGCTGGTCTGCTGTACGTCCTGCGCGGCAGGCGCGTCAGCAGCACCAGGGGCGACCTGGGACCAGGCCGTGGCCGGCATCAGCAGGGCAAGGGCAATTCCATGGCACAACGAGTGGCGGTGCAGGCGGGAGGCGTTCAAGGTGGTCTCTCCTGGAGGGCTGGGCGATGCGATGCGGGGCCGGGCAATTTCGAACGAAACCGAGCCTAGACTAAGTTTCGTTTTGTATCAACATCGAAATGTAACGAAATGACCTATACTTTGGGATGTTTGCCAAGGACCGCCCATGCCTGTGACCCGGGACACCAGTCAGCGCCGCCTGCAGATCAGTGAACTCGTACGCCAGCACGGCAGCGTGCAGGTCACTTCGCTGGCGCGGCAGTTCGGCGTGAGCATGCAGACCGTACGCAAGGACCTGCGCTATCTGGCCGAGCGAGGCGTCATGGCGCGGGCCTACGGTGGTGCGATCGACGCCGGGGTCGTGGGCCCGACGCCGACGCCAGCCGTCGAGCCGGCCTTCGAGGCCAAGCGCACCGTGCACCAGGAGGAAAAGCATCGCATCGGCGTGCGTGCGGCGGCGCTGGTCAAGGCAGGCGACACCATTGCCATCGATTCGGGCACCACGGCCATCGCGCTGGCCGAAGCCCTGCCGGACATCGACGTCACCGTGGTCACCAACGACTTCGGCGTGCTCAGCGCGCTGACGCCCAAGACCAACGTCAACATCGTGATGCTGGGCGGCGAGCTGCGCCGCAAGAACATGGCCTTCTACGGAGGATTGACTGTGGAAGCGCTGGATGCGCTGCACGTGGACCTGCTGTTCCTGGGCGTGGACGGATTCGACCTTGAGCGCGGCATCACCACGCACCACGAGCCGGAGGCCATGCTCAACCGCAAGATGGTTGAAGCCGCACGTGCGGTCATCGCTATCACCGACAGCTCCAAGTTCGGCAAGACGTGCCTGCACCGGATCATCCCGGTCTCCGGCTTGAACGCGCTGATCACCGACACGGGTGCACCGGAAGAGGTCGCCCAGGCCTGCCGCTCGCTGGGCGTGGATCTGCTGCTCGCTTGAGGCGCGACGCGTGATCTGAGGAGTGCTTGCATGGTTGCGACACAGGAACAACTGCTCGCTTTTGCCGTCTACGAGATCCGTCTCCTGCTGGCACACCACTTGGGCAGCGATGAGATCAACGACTCGGATCCAGCCATCCGTGCAGCCACGCATCTGGCGTATGCACTGCACAACCCCGCGCTGGCGGTACTGCGGGGAGCACCCTTCGATCCTGTCGCGGCAGCTTCAGCACTCGAAGCCGCGGACCGCGTGCTTGCGACGAATTTCAGCGAACGGCTTTCGGGCGCCACTGGCAGCGATGTGGCTTGTAAGATGTTCCGCGAAGCTGGCTCTCAAGCATCGTGAAAGGTAGTTTTGACCAAGCGACGGTGCGTGCCCGTCGCATGGTCAATCATTAGTTGTCGCGACGCTTCAGTGCGCGCCGCCCTGCACCTTCGCAGCGCCGAACTCACGCACGGCATTGCCGTAATAGATCTTGTCGATCACCGCACGCGGCAGCGCCAGGCCGGGCACGTCGACTTCCAGCATGTCGATGCGCTGCGACTCGCCCGTTGCCAGGTAGCGCCAGTCCGATTCCCAGAAGGTGTGGGCTTCCTTGCGGAAGGCGGCCGGATCGCTGTCCGGCGCCTGCGTCAGGTCGGTGCCGTACAGCAGGCGGTCCTGGTAGCGGATGAAGAAGTCGCGGACCTTGGCCGGGTCGCGAATCGACTGGTACTGCACCTGGCTCATGCGCGCGGCCAGGTCGACCGTGGCGTTCGGGTGGCGGTCCAGGAACTGCGCCAGCTTGGCGACGTCGTACTCCAGGCTGGCCAGGTGCGCACCAACCACCCTGAGCTGCGGATGCGCGGTCACGAAGCGGTCGCGCGCCGCCATCAGGTCCTGGTGCGACGGCATCTCCGGATGCAGGTACATGTAGTAATCCGGGTGCTTGGAGAAGTACTCGCGGTCGTTGTTGGTCGTCATCTGCTCCAACGGCAGCCAGCAGTTGTACGGCTCGGCCTGGTGGGCGATCAGCGGCACGCCCAGCGTGGCGATGTGCTCGGCGACCGGGCCAAGGCCGGCGTCATCCAGCATGATCAGCGTGCCCGCCGCATCTTTCTCGACCATGCCGATGTTCTTCCACACCTTCACCGCGCGGGCGCCCTCGGCGATGGTCCGGTCCAGGCCGGCTTCGGTCTTCTCGCGCCAGCCGGGCAGTGTGTACCCCTTCATGGAGAAGGTCGTGGCCCAGTGGAAGTGCTGCGGATCGATCTTGGCCAGGGCCAGGGCATCGGCATGCTGCTGCTCGATGCTGGGAAAATCCGGGTAGTCGACATTGATCGACAGTAGCTCGAAGTTGTCTTCGCGCGCCTGATCGATGAATGCCTGATTGGTGGTGTTGGCGTGGACGTGCGCGTCGTACTTACGCACCTTGGTGAAGTCGGCCATCGCATAGGTCGACGGCGAGACGGTGGGCGCCGGTGTCACGGCCTGCTGCGCCTCGGGCGCGGGGCCGCAGCCCAGCAATCCAGTGGCCAGCGCCAGACCGGCCAGCGTCGATGGTGTTTTCATCCCGCACACTCCTGTCAACGAAACATAGTGCAAACATAACGAAACAAAACGCTTGCATCAATCGCGGCGGTACGCGCAGAATGCGCCCAACGCCACCGGACCTTACGTCATGCCCCCGATTGGACGTCGCAGTGTTTTGAAGTATTTCGCCGGCAGCGTGGCCGGCGGTGTCGCATGGAGTGCCGCGCCTTGGGCGCGTGCCGCCACGGACCATGCCACCAAGGCCGACAAGCCCGTGGTTGCCGATGGCGTGCTGTCCATTGCGTTCGACCAGACGATGCAGACCCGCATTTCGATGAAGGGCAAGGCGCTGACCGGCTACCAGCCCAGCGAGACCCTGCTGCTGGCCGATGGCACCGAGTTGGCCGACTTCACACTGACCGGCCAGGAATCGCATGCGCTGGATGATGCGCGCCACGGGCGCGGCCGGCAGACGGTCTTCAGCGGGCGCGCCGCCAAGGCCGGCGTGGAAAAGCAGGTCGCCATCAGCCAGTTCGATGCCCTGCCCGGCCTGGCGCTGCTGCAGGTGCGTTACCGCAATCAGGGCGAAGCCGCCCTGGCCGTGGCCGGCTGGCGAAATGCCGCCCATGCCATGGCCGATGCGCCCGGCGGCTTCTGGAGTTTCTCCGGTGCCACCCATACCGACCGACGCGACTGGGTGCAGCCGCTCGGCAAGGACTTCGACCAGCGCAATACGCTGGCGATGGATTCCTCCGACTACGGTGGCGGCACGCCGGTCGCCAACCTTTGGCGTCGTGATGTCGGCCTGGCCGTGGGCCATGTCGAACTGGTGCCGCGCCCGCTGGACATGCCGGTCAGCCGGACCGCCACCGGCGCGGCCATCGCCATCGAATCGCAGCAGGCCACCACGCTGGCGCCGGGCGCCGAGCTGGTGACTGAGCGCACCTTCCTGGCCGTGCATCGCGGCGATTTCTACGCGCCGCTGCAGCAGTATCAGGCCTTCATGAAGGCCGAAGGCATCGAAGGCCCACGTCCGCCGGACTCGGCCTTTGCGCCAATCTGGTGCGCCTGGGGCTATGAGCGCGATTTCACCATGGCGCAGATCTTCGGCACGCTGCCCAAGGCACGCGAGCTGGGCTTCGAATGGGCCGTGCTGGACGACGGCTGGCAGACCAACGAAGGCGACTGGAAGATCGACCGCAAGAAGTTCCCGCGCGGCGATGCCGACATGCGCGCCTTCACCGCCGAGGTCCGCAAGCACGGCATGCGGCCGCGGTTGTGGCTTGCGCCGCTGGCGGCCGACCCGGGCAGCGACGTGCTGCACGACCACGTGGACATGCTGCTGCTGGACAAGGAAGGCGCCTTCCAGACCGTAACCTGGTGGAACGCGCTGACCCAGTGCCCGGCCTACAAGCCGACCATCGAGTTCTATGTCGACCTGGTCAAGAAGGCAATCGGCGACTGGGGTTTCGAGGGCATCAAGCTCGACGGCCAGCATCTCAACGCGGTCGCCCCCTGCTACAACCCGGCGCACAAGCACGCCAGCCCGAACGATTCGGTCGAAGGCCTGGCCAAGTTCTGGGATGCGGTCTATCGCGCCGCGCATGAGGCCAACCCGCAGGCCGTGGTCGAGCTGTGCCCCTGCGGCACCGCCTTCGCTTTCCACAACCTGCCGGCAACCGACCAGTACCCGTCGTCCGACCCGCTGTCGTCCTGGCAGGTGCGCAGCAAGGGCAAGTCGATCAAGGCGCTGATCGGCGACCGCAGCAGCTATGCCGGCGATCACGTGGAACTGGCCGACAACCGCGACGACTTCGCGTCCAGTGTCGGCATCGGCGCGGTGATTTCGACCAAGTTCACCTGGCCCAAGGACACCGACAAACCCAGCGCGCCGTTGCCACCGGGCGGTTACGTGCTGACACCGGAGCGCGAGGCGCTGTGGCGCAAGTGGGTCGATCTTTACAAGACCCACATGCTGCCCAAGGGCCAATACCTGGGCACGCTGTACGACATCGGCTTCGACAAGCCGGAAGCCCACGCGATCCGCAAGGATGGCGCGCAGTACTACACCTTCTATGCGCCGACCTTCGACGGCAAGGTGGAACTGCGCGGCCTGCCGGCCGGGCGTTGGAAGGTGCGCGACCTGTTCAACGAGGTCGAGCTGGGCGTGATCGATGCCGGTGCGGCGACGCTGCCGGCGAAGTTCACACGCTTCCTGTTTTTACAGGCGACGCCGGAGGCCAACGCATGAATGCCGCCGTCGCCACGGCCACCGCCGGCAAGCGTCCGTGGCTGGTCTTCGCGCTGACCACCGTCGCCCTGTGGGGTGTCTGGGGTGCGCTATCTCCGCTGTCGGCCGCGCATGGCTTTCCGGACACGCTGGTCTATGTGGTGTGGGCGCTGACCATGCTCCCGCCAGCGCTTTACATCCTGTGGCGCGGCGGTTGGCAGCTGGAGCGCACGCCGAAGGCAGTCATCTACGGCCTGACCATCGGCCTGCTCGGCGCCGGTGGCCAGATGCTGCTGTTCCACACGCTGACCATTGGCCCGGCGTACTTCATCTTCCCGATCATCTCGCTATCGCCGGTCGTCACCATCGCGTTGTCCTTCCTGCTGCTGCGCGAGCGCACCGGCTGGCAGGGCACGCTGGGCATCGCGCTGGCGCTGGTCGCCCTGCCCTTGCTCGACCTGTCCTTTGGCCGCGGCAGCAACGGGCTGGGCTGGTTCCTGCAGTCGCTGCTGATCATGCTGGCCTGGGGCGTGCAGGCGTATTTCATGAAGCTGGCCAATGACAGCGTGCGGGCCGAAAGCATCTTCGCCTACATGGCGCTGGGCGCCCTGCTGCTGGCGCCGGTCGCGCTGTGGATGACCGACTTCAACCAGCCGATCAACACCGGCCTGACCGGCCCGTGGCTGGCCGCCGGGATCCAGGTACTCAACGCCATTGGCGCGCTGACGCTGGTGTTCGCCTTCCGCTACGGCAAGGCGATGGTGGTCGCGCCGCTGAGCAATGCCGGTGCGCCGTTGATCACCGCCGTGTTGTCGCTCGCGTTTGCCGGCGTGGTGCCCGGCCCACTCAAGGCCGTCGGCCTGGTGCTGGCGCTGGTGGCCTCGCTGCTGCTGGTGCTCGAACCCGAGCGCGAACCCGCTTCCCTATCCTGACTGGAACTTCCATGCACGCTCTGCTTGACCTGATCGCGCGGCATCGGCAAGGCCACGCCACCGGCGTGACCTCGATCTGCTCGGCCCATCCCCTCGTCATCGAGGCCAGCCTGCGCCAGGCGCAGCGCACCGGCCAGGCGCTGGTGCTCTTCGAGGCGACCTGTAACCAGGTCAACCAGGACGGCGGCTACACCGGGATGAAGCCAGCGGACTTCGTGACCTTCGTGCACGGCATCGCGCAGCGCGTCGGCTTTGACGCTTCACGCATCGCGCTGGGCGGCGATCATCTCGGCCCCAACCCGTGGACGGCGCTGGACGCCGCTGCGGCGATGGACAAGGCCGAAGTGATGGTGACCGCGTATGTCGCCGCGGGTTTTCGCAAGATCCACCTGGATTGCTCGATGGCCTGCGCCGGCGACCCCGAGCCGCTGCCGGAAGCGGAGATCGTGCGCCGCGCGGTGCGCCTGGCGCGTGCGTCGGAAGCTGCGTGGCAGCAGGCCGGCGGCGAAGCGCCAGTGTATGTGATCGGCACCGAGGTGCCGGTCCCGGGCGGCGCCACCGAAGCCATCGAAGGCCTGGCCCTGACCACGCCGGAGGCCGCACTGGCCACCATCGACGCACATCGCGTGGCATTTGAAGACGCCGGCCTTGGCGATGCCTGGAGCCGCGTGATTGCCTCGGTCGTGCAGCCCGGCGTGGAGTTCGACCACCACGATGTCATCGATTACGACAGCGCCAAGGCCCAGCCGCTGAGCCAGTCGATCACCACCGTGCCCGGTATGGTGTTCGAAGCGCACTCCACCGATTACCAAACCCGTGGCGGACTGGACGCGCTGGTGCGCGACCACTTCGCCATCCTCAAGGTTGGCCCTGGCCTGACCTTCGCCCTGCGCGAAGCGCTGTGGGCGCTGGATGCGATCGAGCGCGAGTGGATCGCGCCGGAGCAGCAGGCCCGCCTGCGCGAGGTCACCGTACGCCGCATGCAGGCCGCCCCGGGCTACTGGCAACGCTATTACCACGGGCAAGGTCGCACCCTCTCCACCGATCTGCAATACAGCCTCAGTGACCGCATCCGCTACTACTGGCCGGATGCGGAAATCGAGCGCGCGCGGCAACAGCTGTTCGACAACCTGCGTGCCGATCCTCCACCGCTGCCGCTCATCGGCCAGTACCTCCCCCACGCATTGCACGCGTTCCGTACCGGGACTGCCACGCTCGAACCGCAGTCTCTGGCCATGGCCCACGTCAGTGCCGTTCTCGATGATTACCACCATGCATGCCATGACCAAGACCACGCCTGATTCCCTGGGGATTCCCGAAGCCGAACTGGAGGCGACCGGCGCGCTGTGGACTGCGCGCGAGATCGCCCAGCAGCCGGCCATGCTCGAACAGACCCACGCGCTGGTCGCCGGGTTGCACGCACAGCTGCAGGATTTCGCCGGCCCCATCACCGGCAACCCGCTGGCGCGCGTCATCCTCACCGGAGCGGGCACCTCGGCCTATATCGGCCAGTGCCTGGCACCGTTGCTGGACCGCTCCCTGGCCGCGCGCGTGGAGTCGGTGCCGACCACCGACATCGTCTGCGCCCCGCAGCTGTATCTCGATCCTGAGCAGCCGCTGCTGCTGGTGTCCTTCGGCCGCTCGGGCAACAGCCCGGAAAGCATCGCCGCGGTGGACCTTGCCGAACAGCTGGTCAAGGACGTGCGCCACCTGGTGGTGACCTGCAATGCCAACGGCAAGCTGGCCACGGCCAATGTCGCCAAGGCCATGACCGTGCAGCTGCCGGAAGCCACGCACGACACCAGCTTCGCCATGACCTCCTCCTTCAGCTGCATGATGTATGGCGCCCTCAGCGCCTTGCTGCCAGCCGGTGCGATGGACGGCCGCATCGGGCCGATCAGCAATGCGGTCGAGCGCGTGCTGGTGCAGGCGCGTCCATTGCTTGAGGCACTGACCGCCGGCAAGTTCGA
>JBEVNH010000024.1:0-14247 GCA_040508175.1 Pseudoxanthomonas sp. | reverse complement strand
GATCGCGCGGCGGTGGCTCGGTGCCCGGGAGCGGCGCGACCGGCCGGCCCATGATGCCTGTGCCCAGCCCGAGCTGGAATTCCTGCCACAGCTCCAGGTTGCGCTCGGTGAGCTGGTTCATCATTGCCCAGGGCGTCTGGCCCAGCAGGTTGCCCATCTGGCTGCGGAACTGCTGCTGCTGCTCCATGAACAGCTGCATGCTGCGCTCCAGGTAGTTCCCCATGAAGCCCTGCAGCGAATCGCCGTAGAAACGGATGATCTGGCTAAGCATCTGCGTGGACAGGACCGGCTCGCCGGCCGATTCCTGCTCGGCGATGATCTGCAGCAGCACCGAACGGGTGAGATCTTCGCCGCTTTTGGCGTCGCGCACCTCGAAGGTTTCACCGTCCACGATGAGCTGGCGCACATCTTCGATGGTGATGTAGCTGGAAATTTCGGTGTCGTAGAGACGACGGTTCGGGTACTTCTTGATGATGCGGATAGCGCCTGACTTGGCCATAGCTGGATCCGTTGTTTTCAGCAGGATGACGCAGTGCAATGTCGCGGGCAATGAGACCTAAGGAAGGGGTCGGACCGCTTCGCGGGCGTGATGGATTTGTGACGAAAGCTCCGGTGACTGGCCAAGAAGAAATGCCGCGTGTTCACCATCCCATGTACTGGCCGCCGTTGGCGGAGAGATTGGTGCCCGTGATCCAGCCGGCTTCGTCCGGCAGGAAGAACGCCACGGCATAGGCGATCTCCTCCGGCGTGCCAAGGCGCCCGGTCGGGATCTGCGCGACGATCTTGTTGCGCACTTCCTCAGGCACGGCCATGACCATCTCGGTGCCGATGTAGCCCGGTGAAACCGTATTGACGGTAATGCCGAACTTGGCGTTTTCCTGCGCAAGCGAGATGGTGAAACCGTGCATGCCCGCCTTGGCTGCGGCGTAGTTGGCCTGGCCGTACTGGCCTTTCTGGCCATTGATCGAGCTGATCTGCACGATGCGGCCCCATTTGCGATCGCGCATGCCTTCGATGATCGGCCGGGTCATGTTGAACACCGAATTGAGGTTGGTGTTGATGACCTCATTCCACTGATCGGCGCGCATGCGGTGGAACGTGGTGTCGCGGGTGATGCCAGCGTTGTTGACCAGGATGTCCACCGCGCCGAGTTGCTGCTCCACCGCGCGCACCATGGCGTCGGCCTGCGCGGCATCGGCGACATCGCCGGGCACCAGCAGTACGTCCGCGCCGGCTTCTTTCATGCGCGCCTGCCAAGCGCGGGCCTTTTCCTCGTTGCGGTAATTGGTGGCAACGCGATGGCCGAGCTGGCTGAGGCGGGCACAGATGGCAGTACCGATGCCACCGGTACCGCCAGTGACGAGGGCCGTACGTGAAGTCATGGGGGATGTCCGTCAGTAGGGGATTCGCGCTCGATTCTAGACAGCGGCCTGCGGCGGATCGTTGTGCGTCGCAGCGAAATCATGCTGCATTTGCGCAGGCAGCCTTGCCGGATCGAAAGCCAGGCGCGCCTTTGCGAGAAAGGATTGCGGTTCGGTCATGTCACCGAGCGACAGCGCTTCCTGTCCGAGTGCCTGCCATGCCCGCTGCAGCGTCGCCAGCGGCGCATCGACCGACACCGGCAAGGCCGCGTGCGACTTGGATAATTTCTGTCCCTGCGCATCGGTGACCAGTGGCAGGTGCAGATAGTGCGGTGTTGGAAGGTCAAGCGCGCGCTGCAGCAGGATCTGGCGAGGCGTGGAGTCGAGCAGGTCCGCGCCGCGTACCACGTGGGTGATCTGCTGCTGCGCGTCATCCACCACGACAGCCAGTTGGTAGGCCCAGAGCCTGTCGGTGCGACGCAGGACGAAATCGCCGACGCCGATGTACACATCCTGGTACTGCGGCCCCTGTAGCGCATCGTGGAATTCCACTACCGAACCAGGCGGGACGCGAAGCCGCACGGCCGGATCCGGCCTGCGGCGGCCAGCGGCACAGGCGTGGTGAATGCCGCCATGTTCGGCCAGGTCGCTGCGACTGCAATGGCACTCGAAGGCCAGTCCGCGCCGCAGCAGCGCATCAAGGGAAGCTTCGTAGCGCGCGTATCGCTGGCTTTGCCACACCGGCGGCGCGTCTGCATGGAGGCCAAGCGCCTCCAGGGTGTGCAGTTGGGCGTGGGCGGCACCGGCGATTTCCCGGGGAGGGTCGAGGTCTTCGACCCGTACCCACCATTCCCCACCCGCATGGCGGGCCAGCAGCCAGCTTCCCAAAGCGGTCAGCAGCGAACCGAAATGCAACGGACCGGTGGGGGAGGGCGCAAATCGCCCGCGGTAGCTGGACATTACAACCATGACAGGTAGGTGCAGTCTCTGAATGGCAGCGCATCTGCCAGCTTGAATTCAAGTCGGCGCGTCTACAAGCTTCGTGCCGTCATCCCTTATCTTTTTCCGGAGTTTCCCGTGTTGACCCGCGTCGCGTTGTTCCTGCTTACCAACCTGGTCGTGTTGATTCTGGCCAGCATCGTGATGTCGCTGTTGGGGGTGAACTCGGCCAGCATGGCAGGCCTGCTGGTGATGGCGGCGATCTTCGGTTTTGGCGGATCGATCATTTCGCTGTTGATGTCCAAGTGGCTGGCCAAGCGCGCCACCCGCGCGATGGTGATCGAAACCCCCCGCAACGATGCCGAGCGCTGGCTGGTCGACACCGTGCGTCGCCAAGCCCAGGCGGCGGGCATCGGCATGCCGGAAGTGGCGGTCTACGACGCGCCGGAAATCAACGCGTTCGCCACCGGTGCCAGCCGTAACAATGCCCTGGTGGCCGTGTCTACCGGCCTGCTCAACCAGATGACCCGGGATGAGGCCGAGGCCGTGCTGGGGCACGAGGTCAGCCACGTTGCCAATGGCGACATGGTGACCATGGCGTTGTTGCAGGGCGTGTTGAATACCTTCGTGATCGTGCTTGCACGCGTGGTCGGTGGTGTGATCGACGGCTTCCTGTCGGGCAATCGCGAAGGCGGTGGTCGCGGGTTTGCGTACTACATCATTGTATTCGGCCTGGAGATGGTGTTCGGCCTGTTCGCGACCATGATTGCGATGTGGTACTCGCGCCGTCGCGAATTCCGCGCCGATGATGGCGGTGCCAGCCTGGCGGGCCGCCAGAAGATGATCGCCGCACTGGAGCGCCTGTCGCGCAACCACGGCCCCAGCACCTTGCCGGCGCAGGTCGAAGCCTTCGGGATCGCCGGTGGCGTGGGGCACGGTTTGAGGAAGCTGTTCCTGAGCCACCCGCCGCTGGAGGAACGTATCGCAGCCCTGCGTCAGAGCACGCAGGCCTGACCGGTCGCTTCTTGCATAGTGGAACTGAGAAAGCCGCTCAATGAGCGGCTTTTTTATGCCCAGGGGCGTGAACGGCGCGGGCGCAGGCTCAGCCGAACTCAAACGTCATGCCGCGGGCGGCGGCGCCGACGAAGTTGCCCTGCACGTAATCGATCCCTGAGTTGAACAACAGGCTCATCGTCGCCGCATCCTGGATGTGCTCGGCAATGGTGGCGATGCCGTCCTGCTGCGAGCGGGCGGTCATCTCGGTGATGTGATCGGCGTGCTCGGCCGCGGATGCCTGGTCCTGGGTGAAGCTGCGGTCCAGCTTGAGGAAATCCGGCTTGAAATGCGCCAGGAGCTGAAACGAGTCCAGCCCGGCGCCGAACTGCTCCAGGCCAACCTTGCAGCCCAGTCCCGAGGCGGCGTTCAAGAAGGCCTGCGCGGTACGCAGGTTGGTGAATACCTTGGCCTCGGTGCTTTCCAGCCACAGGCGCTCGCCGGGCACGCCGTGATACGCCAAGGCCTCCCGGATGAGGTCGATCAAGCCCGGGTCGGAAAAAGAGGGCGGGCTGACCTTGACCAGCAGGCGGGTCGGCTTGCCGGCGCGTTCGCGCTCGCCCAGCAGGGCGATGGCGCGCTGGATCACCCAGCGATCGATCGGTCCGAGCAGGTCGTGCTGCTCGGCCAGTCCCAGGAACGTGTTGGGTGTGTGCGTTTCGCCCGCCGACTCCAGGCGCAGCAGCGATTCGTAGAAGTCGCCGTGTTCGCCCATGAGCGGAATGATCGGCTGGAAGTGCAGGGCAAAACCTTCGCCTGCCAGGCCTTTGCGGATCAGATCCAGCAACCGTTGGATGCGCTCCTCTTCTTCGCGATCGGTCGAGCCCGGATCGAAAATCCGCACCGCATTGCCACCGGCGCTGGCGATGTTCTGCAGGTTCTCCGACGCCTTGGCCAACACCTGGCTGACGCTGGCGATCTTCTCTCCGATCTGGACGCCACCGATGCTCACCGTCAGCGACAGCGCGCGTTCCCCGACTTCCAGCACGTGGCTGGCAAAAGCGTCTCGCACGGTCTGGGCGAGTGCGTCGGTGCGCGCGTGATCACCCGGGCTGAGCACGGCAAAGCTGTGCTCGCCAAAGCGGGACGCGCGCATGTCCGGTGCCAGCGCAACGGACAGCCGGGCGGCCAGCGCTGCCATGAGCGTATCGGCGGCGTGCAGCCCAAGCTCCGGCAGCAGGCGGGCGAAGTGGTCCGGCTCGATCAGCAGCAGGCCACAGGGCGTTTCGCCGCGGCCGACGCGCGCCACCGCGTCCTCCAACTCCTGCAGGAACGTCGGGCGGTTGAGCAGGCCCGTGGCCACGTCGCGCTGGCGCAGGTCTTCGACCTCACGGGCCAGGTCGGCGTCGAACTCGCGGCGGCGGAACACCACCTGCACGCACTGTTCGCCCTCGTAGCTGGCCGTGGCGAATTCCATCGTGGCCGGGAATACGTCGCCATCGAGCGAGCGCGCTTGCAGCTGGTGCAGTGGCGGCGGCGACTCGCCCTTGCTGAGCTGCTTGAGCAGGGTCTTGAAGTCGGCCACGTGCTGTGGCGCCACCAGGTCCAGCAGCGAGATGCCTTCCACGTCCTCGAACGATTCGAAGCCGAACATCTCCAGGTAGGCGTCGTTGGCGCGGATGTGCATGCCTTCGTGGATGTAGGCGATCGGATCGCGCGAGGAGGCGATCAGCGCATCGCAGCGGCGCTCGGTCTCGCGCAGCTGGGCCTCCAGGCGGCGCAGTGCACGACGGGTTTCCAGGTCCTCCCACTCCGCTTCCAGCGTGGACAGCAGGTGGACGTTGCGGCCCCGCAACCCGAAGTTTCGGGCGCCGCGGTTTGCAACCTCGATGACGGCTGCTTCATCCAGCGTGTCGTGTAGGACGATGACCGGGATGTCCTTGCCGCTGGCCGCGACCTTGGCCAGGACCTCGCTGATCGGGACCTGGCGCGCCGTGCGGGTGGCCAGGATCAGATCCAGCGGTGAGGTCTGCAGCTGCTGCTGCAGCTCATCGCCGCTCAATGGTCGCAGCGGGCGCACGGCGATGCCGCCATTGCGTACGCCGCTGACGACGGCCTCGGCCTGTTCGCCGCTGTCGTCGACGATCATCAGGCGCAGGGTGGAATCTTTCGCGGCGGCCATCGGGCTTCCTCTAAACGAAGTGGCTTAATACATGAGCCCACCCGGATGCGTCCATGCCATGGCGGCCTTGTCAGCTGACAAATGCGACCCCGTTGGCGCCTTCCTTGGCGGGAATCTGGTCAGAGGGGGCGCTTGCCGGTGTCGCCCTGGATTTCCCGGACCAGCCGGGGCACCAGGTAGCCGGACAGCCGGGCGGCCAGCGCCTTGTGCAGGCGGCGGGCGTTTTCGTCGTCCACCTCGAAGTGCGCCACGCCGTGCACGCGGTCCAGCTGATGCAGGTAGTAAGGCAGCACGCCGCAGGCAAAACCGCGCTCGGATAGGTCGGCCAGCGCGTCCACGCTGTCGTTGACGCCGCGCAGCAGCACCGCCTGGTTGAGCAGGGTCGCGCCAACGGCGCGCAGCCGGGCCAAGGCCTGGGCCACCTGGTCGTCGAACTCGTTGGCATGGTTGGCATGGACGACCAGCGTGACCGGCCAGGGCAGGGCCGCCAGCCAGGCCAGCAGGCCTTCGTCCACCCGCTCGGGCAGCACGATGGGCAGGCGGCTGTGGATGCGCAGGCGCCTGAGGTGCGGGATCTGCGCCAGTGCGTCGGTCAGCTCGGCCAGCTTGTGGGTGGCCAGCGACAGCGGGTCGCCGCCCGAGAGCAGCACTTCCTCGACCGAGGTGTCCGCAGCGATCAGGGCCACAGCCTCGCGCCAGCCCTCGCGCGCGGCGGTCTCCTCGGCATAGGGGAAATGCCGGCGGAAGCAGTAGCGGCAGTTGATCGCACAGCTGCCTGTGGCCACCAGCAGCGCACGACCCTTGTATTTTTGCAGCACGCCAGCGCCGGAACGGGCCTCGGCATCGCCCACGGCGTCCAGGCTGAAGCCGGGCACCAGGCGCATTTCGTCGTCCAGCGGCAGGACCTGGCGCAGCAGCGGATCGGCCGCATCGCCCACCCGCATGCGCGCGACGAAGCCTTGCGGGACGCGCATCGGAAACTGCGCGACGGCTTCCGGTGACAGGCGCAGAGCCAGCTCAGGCAGCTGCAGCTGCTCCAGCAGGGCATGCGGATCGCGCACGGCCTCACGCCAGGCCTGTTGCCAGCGTGAAGAGCTGCGGACGGGGTCGGGCTGCAAGGGCAGGGAGGCTGCGGGTATCATGGGCGGTCTGAAAACCAACGCCTGCGGAACTTCGCGGGCGCTCCATTCTATCCGGCCTACCGCATGTCGCGGCGGGCCCGTCTTATCCAAGGAATTCTGCGCATGGCCACCTACGGCATGAACGACGTCAAGAACGGGATGAAGATCCTGGTCAACAACGAGCCCGCCATCATCATCGAAACCGACTACGTCAAGCCGGGCAAGGGCCAGGCCTTCACTCGGATGCGCTTCCGCCTGATCCGCTCGGGCCGCGTGCAGGAGCTGACGCTCAAGAGCACCGACGCGATCGAAGCGGCGGACGTGGTCGATACCGACATGCAGTACCTGTACAGCGATGGCGAGTACTGGCACTTCATGCAGCAGGAGACGTTCGAGCAGGTGCAAGCCGACGAAGCCGGCATCGGCGACACCAAGAAGTGGCTCAAGGGCGAGGAGCCCTGCGTGGTGACCCTGTTCAATGGCACCCCCATCCAGGTGACGGCGCCGAACTTCGTCGAACTGAAGATCACCGAGACCGATCCGGGCGTCCGCGGCGACACCTCCGGCGGTGGCGGCAAGCCAGCCACGCTGGAAACCGGCGCCGTCGTGCGTGTGCCGCTGTTCGTGGGCACCGATGAGATCATCAAGGTCGACACCCGCACCGGCGAGTACGTTTCGCGCGTGAAATAAGTCCCGCGCGGGCGCACCGCGCCCGCTCTGGGGGGGCGGCCTGCACCGTTGCGCGGTCCAGCTTGCTGGCTTTTTCCGCGGCAACCGCACCAGATCGCGCGCATCTCCATCGCCATGCGGCCTGTTGCCCAGGCGTCTCCACCGCACTCACAGCGAGCCAGCATGAGCGAATCCCTTGGTCTCCCCGAATCCTGCGACCTGCTGATCGAAGCCGGCTTCGTCGTGCCCGTGGATCCGCACGCGGTCGTATTGAGCGACCACGCGGTGGCGATCACCGGTGAGCGCATTGTCGCCCTCCTGCCGCGCGCCGAGGCCCACGCCCGGTTCGTGCCGAAGCAGACCGTTTCGCGTCCGGAGAGCGTGCTGATCCCGGGGCTGGTCAACGCCCATACCCACAACCCGATGACGCTGCTGCGCGGCGTGGCCGATGACTTGCCGTTGATGGTGTGGCTGCAGCAGCACATCTGGCCGGTGGAAGCGGCAGTGATCGGGCCGGAGTTCGTCGGCGACGGCACCGCGTTTGCAGTGGCCGAGATGCTGCGTGGTGGCACCACCTGCGCCAATGAGAACTACTTCTTCCCCGACGTGCAGGCGGCGGTCTACAAGCAGCACGGCTTCCGCGCCTTGGTCGGCCTGCCGGTGATCAATTTCCCGACGGCCTGGGCCAAGTCGGACGACGAGTATTTCGACAAGGCTGGCCAGGTGCATGACCAGTGGCGCGATGACGCCCTGGTGTCGACCGCGTTCGCGCCGCATGCGCCGTATACGGTGAGCGACGCCAACTTCGAGCGCGTGCGCATGCTGACCGACCAGTTGGACATGTCCGTGCACCTGCATACGCACGAGACGGCGCAGGAGATCGCCGATTCGCTCAAGGAGTACGGCCAGCGCCCGCTCGCGCGCCTGGACCGTCTGGGCTTGGTCAACGACCGCCTGATCGCCGTGCACATGACCCAGCTGACCGAGGCGGAGATCCACCTGTGCGCCGAGCGTGGCGTCAGCGTGGTGCATTGCCCGGAATCCAACCTCAAGCTGGCCTCGGGCTTCTGCCCGGCCTGCGCCCTGGCGCGGGCGGGCGTGAACCTGGCCATCGGCACCGACGGCTGCGCCAGCAACAACGACCTGGACATGGTCAGCGAGACCCGCACCGCCGCGATCCTGGCCAAGGCCGTGGCCAACGACGCCACCGCGCTGGATGCACCGAGTGCCTTACGCGCGGCCACACTGGGCGGCGCACGCGCGCTGGGCCTGGGCGACAAGATCGGCTCGATCGAGGTCGGCAAGCAGGCCGACCTGGCCTGTATCGACCTGTCCGGACTCGAGTCGCAACCGCTGCATCACGTGCTGTCGCAGATCGTCTACGCCACCGGCCGCCACCAGGTCACCGACGTGTGGATTGCCGGCCGTCGCAAGCTGGCCGATCGCGTGCTGGTGGAGATGGAGCTCGACCGCCTGATCGCCAACGCGCGCCAGTGGCGCGAGCGCATCGCCGGCATCAGCCGCTGATCCGCGACGCCGCGCGTCTCCCCTTTCCAAGGAGTTCCCCCATGCATGCATCCGCGAGCGAATCGTCCAACTTCCGCCAGGCCGAGCTGGACAAGTTCGGTGCCCTGGCCAACCGCTGGTGGGACCCAGACGGCCCGCAGAAGGCACTGCATGCGCTCAACCCGGCACGCCTGGATTACGTACGCCAGCGGGTGCGCCTGGCCGGTACGCGCGTCGTGGACGTGGGCTGCGGCGGCGGCCTGCTGAGCGAAGCGCTGGCCCGGGAAGGCGCCGAGGTCACGGCCCTGGACCTGTCGCCGGAGCTGATCAAGATGGCCAACCTGCACCGGCTCGAATCCGGCTTGCAGATCGACTACCGGGTGCAGGCGGTCGAAGCACTGGCCGAGGAGGCCGCAGGCACGTTCGACCTGGTGACCTGCATGGAAATGCTGGAACACGTCCCGGACCCGGGCGCGGTGATCGAGGCCTGCGCGCGGCTGTTGCGTCCGGGTGGGCAGCTGTTCGTGTCCACGCTCAACCGCACCCCGGCCGCGTTCGCCCTGGCCGTGGTGGGCGCCGAGTACATCGCCCGCCTGCTGCCGCGTGGCACGCACCACTATCAGGATTTCATCCGGCCTTCCGAGCTGGGCGCCTGGCTGCGCCAGTCCAAGCTGCAGCTGGAAGACGTCAGCGGACTGGCCTATGAGCCGTGGCGCAACCGCGCCAGGCTGACCCATCGCACTGACGTCAACTATCTGGCGTGCGCGGTCAAGCCCGCGCGGGACTGACATGGCCCCGCCCGACCTGCTGCTGCCGGCCCGATTTCCACGGGCGGTACTGTTCGATCTGGACGGTACCCTGCTAGACAGTGCCCCGGACTTCGTCGCCACCATCGACCGCATGCGCCATGTGCGCGGGTTGGCCTCGGTGCCGGCCGGGGTGATCCGCCCCAGCGTCTCGCGCGGCAGTCGCGCGATGTTGCAGGCGGCCTTCCCCGAGGTCGAGCAGGCCGAGCGCGAGGGCTGGGTGTCCGAGTTCCTGTCGATCTACCAGGACGAGCTCGGCCGCCACAGCCAGCTGTTCGATGGCGTGGCCGAGCTGCTGGACGCGCTGGAAGCGGCCGGCACGGTGTGGGGCATCGTCACCAACAAGCCCGAATACCTGGCCCAGCTGATCCTGCCCAGGCTTGGCTGGCAGGGCCGCTGCGCGGTGCTGCTGGGCGGCGACACCTTGCCCGAGCGCAAGCCGCATCCGCTGCCGCTGCAGATTGCCTGCGAGCGCATGGGCGTATCGGTGGCCGATTGCGTCTATGTCGGCGACGACGAGCGCGACATCGTGGCGGCCCGCCAGGCGCCGATGCCGAGCATCGCCGCGCTATGGGGCTATCGCCTGGCCGAGGACGACCCGGTCGCCTGGCAGGCCGACCGCATGGTCGAGGACGTGCGCGCGCTGCTGACCCCGTCGAGCTGGCCGGTGGCGCCGTGAGCGACTCGGCCGGGCTGGACAACTTTTTGGACAAGTGGCGCACGCGCTGGCCCGAATGGCAGGTCGCCGAGACCTTCATTCCCGCCGCGCAGCGACCCCTGGTGGTGGCGTGGTTCGCGCTGCTGCAGGAGTTCGAAGACATCATGAACGTCGATGGCGACCCGCTCCCGGCCGACGCCAAGCTGGGCTGGTGGGCGCAGGAGCTGCGCGACTGGAGCCAGCGTCGTTCGCGGCATCCGCTGGGTCGCTTGCTGGAACCGGTGCAGGCACCGTGGGCCGAACTGGCCGAGGCGTTGCCGGTCGTGCAGCTGATCCGCCGGCAGCCCGGCTCGCTGGCGGAGGCGATGACGCAGTTCGCACCCTTCGCCCGCGTGGTTGCCCGGATCGAGGCGGCGCTGTTCGACGCGCCCACGCCGGCCGATCACGCCCACGAGGCCATTGCCGCGCAATGGCTGGCCCTGCGCGCGGAGTCTGCCGGTGCGGCGGCCGCGCCGGTCGGGCTGGCATTGCCTGCGTGGCGCAGTCAACTGCTGTCGCGCTGGCCGCCGCGTCCGCGGCTGAGCCGCCCGCGCCGCGTGTGGTCGCGCCTGTCGCGCCTGCGCCTGGCCCGTGAACAAGCGCAACAACGGCCGGTCGCCAAACCGCTGGTGCTGCTATGGCAGAGCTGGATCAGCGCCTCTGGCGGACGCTGACCCCCGAAATCAGGAGCGGTTCCAGGCCGGCAGTCTCGGCTATCCTTGGCCTCCGCCTTGGGGTTGAGGCCGATGGGGATGTTCGGACGCATCTGTGGGTTGATGCTGTGCCTGCTACTGGGCGCAGTGGCAGCGCCTGTGCGGGCCGCGTCGCAGGACCTGGATGTGACCGTCCAGCGGCTGCCAGGCGCGGCGCTGCCACAGGAGGTGCTCTCAGGCGCGCGCGACGCCCTGCTGCTGCCGGCCGAGGCCCAGCCCGATGTGCTGCGCCCTGGTGCACCCGGGACGAGCTGGTGGCGCATCACCAGCCGCCGTGACATGGCGGCGGAAGCCGAACCACAGCTGGTGCTGACCGCGCCCTACCTGAGCCGAGTGGAGGTCTGGCGCCCCGGCAGCACGATTCCGGACTCTCGCTCGCTGTACGGCAGCGATTACGACAGCCGGTACTCCACGCGGGCGCTGGTCTTTCCCCTGGCCGGCCGGGTGCACGTCGGCGACAGCGTCTGGCTGCGGGTCACGACCGCAGGGGCGGTGCCGATGCGGCTGTCGATCGAGACGCGCGACGATGTCCATCGTAGCGATCTGGCCTATATCGGCGGACGCATGGCGATCCTGGGAAGCACCGCGATCCTGTTGGTCCTGGCGATGGTCATGTGGCTGCGCGTGCGCGATCCGCACTACGCCTTGTTCACCGTGGCGATGATCAGCATCGTGCTGTATCTCACCGCCATGGGCGGTGAGCTGCGTTTCATTCCGGGATTGGCCGAGATCTTCGGCGCGTCTTCGGCGCCACAGCGCATCGTCGGCGGGGTAGGGGTCATCGCCTCCAACATGTTTCTGTGGATCTACATGGATCTGCCGCGGCAGATGCCAAAGACCTACCGCCTGCTGCAGGCGCTGACCGTGGCGATCGGCATCTCGACCTTCGGCAGCGCCCTTGTCGCGGGAAAGGGACTGACGCTGGTGGCCAACATCACCATCCTGCTGGTGGCGCTGACCATCGTGGCCAGCTCCATCACGCTCACGCTGCGTGGCTCGCGCCAGGGCGTGGTGGTCATGGTGTCCTGGATTCCGCTGGCGATCTTCAGCGCGTTGCGTGTGCTGCAGATCGTGGGCTGGTGGTCAGGACCGGAGTGGGCCGATCACCTACAGAGCTTCGGTTTTGCCATCGGCGGCCTGTTGCTGATGCTGGGCACCACAGAGCAGATGCTGCACCTGCGACAGGAGCACGAGCGCGTCAGTCATATCGCCCGCGTGGATACGGTCACCGGCACGCTTTCTCGCGGCGCGTTGGATCGCGCGCTGGCCGAATCGCTGGCGCATGCGCAGCACACCGGGACGATCTTCTCGCTGGTATTCATCGATGTGGATCACTTCAAGCAGGTCAACGACGTGCATGGACATGCCGTAGGGGATGCCTGCCTGCGATTCATCGCAATGCGCGCGCGCAACCACATGCGTTCGACCGATGTGCTGGGCCGCTACGGTGGCGATGAACTCCTGGCCATCCTGCCCGGCGCCGATGGCACGCGGGCGCGTGAGGTGGCGGCCAACGTGCATCACGCGGTCGCGGTCCGGCCGCTGATGATCGATGAGCTGCACCTGCCATGCACGCTGAGCCTGGGCGCAGCGCAGTGGCGGCCGGGCGAACGGATCGAAGACACGCTGCAACGCGCGGATGCCGCGTTGTATCGCAGCAAGGCCGCTGGGCGCAATTGCGTCCATCTGGCACCAGGAGACAACCCAAACGCAGAGGAGCTGTTGGTATGACGGTAATGGAACCAGGGATGGAACTGCAGAGCACGCCGCCGGATGTGCTGCGGACGGGCGATGTGCTGGTGATGCTGGGCCATGGGCCGCTCTCGGCCTTGATTGCCTGGTGCAGCGACAGCGTCTACAGCCACTCGGCGATCGTGGCCGACAACGGTGACTTGATCGAAGCGGCGGGCAGTGGCGTGCGACGTTACGCCATTGCGGATCGGTTGAAGGACGATAAGAACTTTCATTTCATCGATGGCTTCCGCACGCTGTCCCGCGGTGGTCTGCCTTTAGATGATGCAGATCGCGCTGCCATCCTGGCCCACGCCGAGTCGCTGCTGGGCACGCCTTATCCGCTGAATTCCCTGGCCATGCTCGGCGTCATCGTGGCCGTTCGCGGCAAGCTGCCACAGCATCCGTTGGCACGCCTGCTGGTGCGCGAGGCACTGGATTATGTGGTGAAGGACAATCCTTCGCACATGATGTGCAGCGAGCTGGTCTACCGCGCGCTGGCCGAATGCGACGTGCAGCCGGTGGGCCGCCTGGCACCCGTTATCGTGATCACTCCGCCGACGCATTTGCCGTTCCCAGACATCAACTGGATTGCCTTGTGGGAGGAGGTTGGGCCGCTGTTGCTGCCGCAGTCCAAGCTCAAGGCGACCTTGGCGGCAGCGAACGACGGCGCGCGGGGCGCCGCTTCGACAAGTATCCCAACGGCTGAAAACATCCCGGACGAGGAGCTGCTGCAGCGGATTGGACAGGCACGTGCTGCCCTGGGGTTGGAAGTGCCCACCGCGGCCTCGGAAGAGAACATGGTCGGGCCAGTTGGTGCCACGTTGTCGCTCGACGACCTGCGGCCCAATCCCAAGCTGGTCACGCCGCAGGATCTGGCCAGTACGCCGGACCACATGCCGCTTGGCCGTTTCATGCAAGCGGTCGTGGCCACGGCCTGATGTGGCGCGTGTCATCAGATCCCATGCAGGTCACGATGGGTCTGGACGATTGCCCAGGCCTACCCGCAGGGTCCATGGGTGCACCCGGAGTCGCCTGATCGCTTTGGTTTGGACGTACGTCCACTTCGGCGATTTTTTCTTCTGTACACGCAGGGGCCGCGCAGCTTGTTCAGGATTGATGCGCGCCCTAGCCAGGCATCAGGAAATTCCCGGGTGACGTCCTTGTTGCGCCTGGCAGCGCCAACTGCGCTTCCTCCTTGAGTTGCACCCCAGTGAGTTGCCGCTGCTGGGCTTGCCCCATCAGCCAAGCCAGCTTGTGCATCGCCGTGTCGTAGGACAGGCCTGCCTGACGAATGTTGGAGATGCAGTTGCGGGCGGCATCGGTCAGGCCGATGCGCGGGGACCAGGTCAGGTACGCGCCCAGGCTGTCCGGTGAACTCAGGCCCGGGCGCTCACCGATCAGCGTCAGGCACATGCGCGTACCGAGCAGTTCGCCGATCTCATCGCCGATGGCCACCCGCCCTTCGGCGACCAGGCACACGGGCGCCAGTGACCAGTGATGCTTGGCGGCGTGAGCGCTCAGACGGT